>NZ_PCOW01000037.1:0-15546 GCF_002979495.1 Microbacterium sp. MYb64
GCCCACCCCGCCCACCCGCGCAGCCGCTCCGCATCCACCCGCACAGCTAGGCCGCCGGAGCGCGTGACGAGGTCGCCCTCGAACGGCCCCTCGTCCCCGGCGAGCGTTCGGATGGCGCGATGGACACCCGCCACGGTGAGGTCCCTGCTGGATCCGGTCATGGCTCCATCCCAGCGCGTGCGGTGCGTCCGCGATGCGGTCGCCGCGTGATCCGTGCACAGTCCGGATCTCACGGATCCTGTGGAGGAAGAAGCTGTTCGCCCAGCGCGTGCCCATCCGCGCCGTCACACGCCCGCAGAATCGGTAGGCTGGAGGGTATGGCAAAAAGTCCCTCCGCGACGGAGAAGCAGCCCGGCTTCTTCTCGCAGCTGCGCTCGCTCTTCCGCTTCACCCGGGAGATCTACCCGTGGCTGCCCTGGGCGCAGATCGCGCTCCTGGTCGTCGGCGTCCTCATCGGCCTGATCGTCGGCTACCTCATCCCCCCGTTCCAGATCTGGAGCCTCGTGCTGTGGGGCATCACCGGCCTGCTGCTGGGTGTGCTGGGCGCCATGTTCCTGATGACGCGCCTGTCCACGACCGCGATGTACCGCAAGATCGATGGCATGCCCGGCGCCGCCGGCCACGTCATCAGTACCTCGCTGGGCCGCAGCTGGCAGGGATCCGAGGTCCCCGTGGGCGTGAACCCGAAGACGCAGGACGCGGTGTACCGCGCGATCGGCCGC
This sequence comes from Microbacterium sp. MYb64, assembly GCF_002979495.1. NCBI lineage: Bacteria > Bacillati > Actinomycetota > Actinomycetes > Micrococcales > Microbacteriaceae > Microbacterium > Microbacterium sp. MYb64. Next base: position 723 of record NZ_PCOW01000037.1, read on the forward strand.
GGCGGCATCGTAGTCGTCGCCGAGGGTTCGCGCGGCCGCCTCACCCGCCTCGTCAAGGACGAGAAGACCAAGGCCATGCGCGTGGCACAGGGCGTGCCGGTGAACGTCTTCTACGTCGGTCACGGCGAGGACGAGGTCTCGATCGACAAGCTCTCCAAGACCATCAAAAAGCTCCCCAAGGCCATCGACAACGCGACCATGGCCGCCGTGATCAAGCGCATGGAGTCGGTCTCCCAGTCCGTCGCGTCGCTGCCGATCCCCAAGGGCATCGACCCGCTCAAGACGCGCGCACCGCGTCCGCGCTGAGCTCCTGACGCCACGAGCGCCCGGTCCCCTCGTGGGGCCGGGCGCTCGTCGTTTCGGAGAACGGTCGGCTCAGGACGACGACTCAGGCATGTGCTCCATGGAGAGCTTGCGCACCTTGGCGCGCCGGCGACGTCGCTCCGGGATCATCGAGCGCATCTCGTCGAGCTTGCCGAAGCACAGCAACCGGTCCTCGTCCTCGAGCACGACGTGCTTGCGCGGGTTCGGGATGACGGTGACGCCGCGGTGCAGCGTGAGCACCGTGATGTCGCGGTCCCACAGACCGAGCTCGCCGAGCTGCTTGCCGACCTGCTCCGCACCGGCGTGGATGACGAGCTCGGCCACCCCGTAGCCGGTGGAGACGCTCAGGCGCTGGCGCACGTCGATCTCCGGGAAGTTCACCTGGTTCGCGATGAAGTCGATGATGGCGCCCGCCACGTCCAGCCCGGTGGCCGCCTCGATGCCCTGCAGGCCCGGCGAGGAGTTGACCTCCATGACCAGAGGGCCGTCCTCTCCCTCGAGCATGTCGACGCCCGCCACCCGCAGTCCCATGATCTGCGCGGCACGGACGGCGGTCTGCTCGTAGAGCGGGTCGAGCTGCACGGCCTCGACCGTGCCGCCCCGATGCACGTTGGAGCGGAACTCGTCGCCGTTCGCGACCCGCCGCATCGCCGCGACCACGCGATCGCCGACCACGAGCGCGCGGATGTCCCTACCTCGGCTCTCCGAGATGAACTTCTGGATCAGCACGTTCTGCTTGGTGGAGTGCAGCGTCTCGATGATCGCCTCGGCGACCTTCACCTGGGGGGCGAGGATGACGCCGATCCCCTGCGTGCCTTCGAGCAGCTTGATGACGACGGGCGCCCCGCCGACCCGCTCGATCGCGGGACGCACGTCGGCACGATTGCGCACGAACGCAGTGGGGGGCATCGCGATGTTGTGCCGGGACAGGATCTGGTTCGCGCGGAGCTTGTCCCTGGCGCTGGAGATGCCGTTCGCGGTGTTCGGCGTGTAGACGTCCATCTGCTCGAACTGACGGACGACGGCCGTGCCGAAGTACGTGATCGAGTTGCCGATGCGCGGCAGGATCGCGTCGTAGTCGCTCAGACGGCGACCACGGAAATGCAGATCCGGTTCATCCGCTGTGAGGTCGATCGCGAAGCGCAGGGTATTCAGCACCTTGATCTGATGGCCGCGCTGAATCGCGGCGGCACGGAGGCGCTGGGTCGAGTAGGAGTGCGGGGCGCGCGAGAGCACGGCGAGCTTCACGGTGATTTCCTGCCAGGATGTGTGTTGTGGACCGACCTACTCATTCAAGCACCCTAATCGGGTGGCGCGAGTGGGTGTCCCTGCCCGACGTCGGAATCCCCTGGATCAAGGCGAAGGTCGACACCGGCGCGCGCAGCTCCTCGCTGCACGCGCAGCACATCCGCGAGTTCGAGCGCGACGGCGTGCCCTGGGTTCGGTTCGACGTCCGTCCGTGGCAGGGCGCGCACGAGCTGGTCCCTGTGGAACTGCCGGTGTTCGACCGCCGTGACGTGCGCTCGTCCTCCGGGCACGCGCAGAGCCGTCTGGTCGTGCTGCTGGACGTCGTGCTGGTCGGCCACAGGGTCACCGCGGAGGTCACCCTCAGCAACCGCAGCGAGATGGGCTTCCGGATGCTGATCGGCCGCGAGGCGCTGCGTCAGGGCTTCACGATCGATCCTGCGCGCTCATTCATGGGCGGCAAGGCCCCGAAGACCTTCCGCCGCCTCAACCAGGGCCACACTGCCGCCTGAACCCCGCGAACGAGTCCCGGTACGCCGGGACGACGGACCTCAGGCGCGGATGAGGACCGTTCCGACCGCCTTGTCGTGCAGGCCGCGCTGGTCGGCGTCGAAGATGACCGCGGGGATCACGAAGACCAGCAGCACGGTGCGCACGATCGGACGCCACAGGCCGACCCAGGCGCCGTTCACCATGACCAGGCGAAGACCCACGAGGCGATGCCCGGGGCTGCCCCCGATCGTCGGGATGAACAGGATCTGCAGCACGGCGAACACGATCATCGGCGCGAACTGGGTGATCCCCGCCTCCTTCGGGAACGCGAACTGCTGGAACCCGAGGAAGGCGCCGGCGATGATCGACGCCGCCGCGTAGTCGATCGCGAGAGCCGCGATGCGCCGGCCGATCCGTCCGACGCTGCCGGCGCCGGTCTTGGGGAGGCCGAGGCGTTCTCCGGGGTAGGTCTGCGCGGGGTCGGACATCCCTCCAGCCTAGGTGACGTGCGGCTCACACCCCGCCCGCACCCCGGCCCCTCAGCGGCTCGCGGACCCGCTCCCCGCCCCGCATCCGCCGGGCGGGGAGCGCGCTTCAGCGGTTCAGGATCCTCTGCGCCAGCCTGTTCCCGAGGAACTGTCCCGCCTGCACGATCACGACGATGATCGCCACCGTGACCCAGGTGGCCTGCGCGTCGAACTGCTGGTATCCGTACAGGATCGCGAAGTTGCCCAGCCCGCCTCCCCCGATGTACCCGGCCATCGCCGACATGTCGACCACGGCGATGAACATGAAGGTGTATCCGAGGATCAGCGGGGCGAGCGCCTCCGGGATGACGACAGTGAACAGGATCGAGATCCGGCGGGCGCCGATCGCGCTCGCGGCCTCCACGATGCCCGGATCCACCGCGACCAGGTTCTGCTCCACCACGCGCCCGATCACGACCGCGGCCATGATCGTCATCGGAACGATCGCCGCCGCGGTGCCGAGCGTCGAACCCACCACCGCCTTCGTCACGGGAGCGACCGCCGTCAGGAAGATGATGAACGGGATCGGCCGGATCAGGTTCACCACGAGGTTCAGCGCGTGGAACAGCACCGCGTTCTGGAAGAGGTTGCCCGGGCGGGTCGCGTACAGGAGCGCGCCCAGAAGGAGACCCGCGAAGCCACCGATCACGAGTGTGACGACGACCATGACAACCGTCTCCTGCACCGACTGGAGCAGAACCGGCGCGAGGGATCCCCAGTCCGACGACGGCACGAGGAGCGCCGGGTGCACGGCGGAGACGACGCTCATCGAGGATCCCCTGGCCCCGGAACGGCATCCTCGAGCAGCCGGTCGGCCCCGAACAGCACGGCTCGCGTTCGCGCCGAGAGCTCCACCGCGATCCGCGCGACGATGGCACGGTCGGCGTCGATCCGGTACGTGAGAGTGCCGAGCTGCTGGCCTCTGATGTCGGTCACGCCACCGTAGACCACCGTGCCTCGCACACCGTGCCGGTCCAGCACGGCGGTGACGTCATCGCTCGTGACCTCGTTCACGTCGACGCTGAGCAGCTGGCCCCCTCGGGCCTTGAGCGCCTCCAGCGTCTCCCCCTGAGGCACCCCCTGGGTGACCGCGTCGACGAAGCGCGCGGTCAGTGCAGCACGGGGGTGCGCGAACACCCGATACGTGTCGCCGTGATCCACGATCCTCCCCTGATCCATCACGATGACCCGGTCGCACAGCTCGTGCACGATCGAGATCTGATGCGTGATGACCACCATGGTGATGCCCAGACGGCGATTGATCTCGCGGAGCAGATCCAGCACCTCGGCGGTGGTCTGCGGATCCAGTGCGCTGGTCGCCTCGTCCGCGAGCAGCAGTTCAGGGCTCGTCGCGATCGCGCGCGCGATGCCGACCCGCTGCTTCTGCCCGCCGGAGAGCCGGCGCGGCCGCTGACCCGCCTTGTCGGCGAGGCCGACGAAGTCCAGGAGCTCGGTGACCCGTGCGTCGATGTCGGCCCTGCTCCAGCCTGCGACCCGCAGCGGGTACGCGACATTGCCGCGCACCGTGCGCGCGTGGAAGAGGTTGAACTGCTGGAAGATCATGCCGATGCGCCCGCGCAGACCCCGCAGCTCCGCTGTGGAGGCACTGCCCACATCCACGCCGAGCACGCTCACGGCGCCGGAGGACGGTCGCTCCAGGCCGTTGATGAGGCGCACCAGCGTCGACTTGCCGGCGCCGGAGTAGCCGATGACGCCGACGATCGAGCCGGGCTCGACCGTGAAGCTCGCATCCTCCACGGCGACGAACCCGCCGGGGGCCCGGGATCGCCCCGAGCCTCCGATGGGATACGCCTTGGAGACGGCATCGAACGAGATGACCGATGCCATCCCGCTCAGCCCTTGGCCTTGAGCGCGGTCTGCAGCGAGGTGAGCTCCTCCCCCAGCTTCGCCGCCGTCCAGCTCGTCTGGAACTTCAGGTTCTTCTGGTTGAGCGCCGTCACGGCCGCCTCGACCTCCGGCGAATGATAGGCGTCCACGAGCTTCGCCCAGCGCGGGTCGTCCTTCTTGTCGGCGCGGGTGACGAACACGTTGATGTACGGGGCCAGCTTCGGATCGTCCAGGTTCTCCTTGAAGACGATCAAGTCGTCGCCGAGGCCGCCCTTCTGCGCCTGGGTGTTGTTCACCACTGCGGCCTGAGCGCTGCCGTCCTTGAGCGCGGTGACCGTCTGGTTGGCGTCGACCGGCTTGAGCGTGATCGACGAGGTCAGCACGTCGCCCGGAGTGGCCAGCGCGCTACCGCCGTCCTTGAGCGTGAGCAGGCCGGCCTTCTGCAGGTTGAGCAGCGCGCGGGCCAGATTGGTCGGGTTGTTCGGAACGGCGACCGTGGCGCCCGCGGGCAGGTCCTTCACGTCGTGGTACTTCTCCGAGTAGAGCGCGAGCGGATAGACCGCGGTCGCCCCCACCGGCACCAGCGTGCCGCCGTTCTTGACGTTGAACTGCGACAGGAAGATCAGATGCTGGAACAGGTTCGCATCCAGCGCGCCGTCCTGGACGCCCTGGTTCAGCTGCACGCCGTCGTTGAGGGTGCGCACCTCGAGATCGATGCCCTCGGCCTTGAGCTTGCCCTTCAGGATGGTCCAGTACTGCTCGTTCCCGTCGTCGGCGCCGATCACAAGGTGCTGCTCATCGGAGGAGGACGACGATGCCGAGGCGGATCCGGGCGCGCAGCCGGCGAGCGCCATCATCCCGACGGCCGTCACGGCGAGGGCGGAAAGGAGGCGGTTCACTCGGTGCGTTGTCATGCCCAGGATCGAACCATCGTCGGCGCCTCCGCCGCTCGCGAAAGCGACACGCTCCGTCATCCATGGCCACACGACGAAACACGGGAAGTATCCTTCGGCGAGGTCGCAGCAGACCCCTGAGGCGTAACACGCCCGAAACATTCCAGACACGATCACGTCATCCCCTCCTCGTAACCTGCTTGCAGGTCGCTCGACCGCACCCGTTCCTCCAGGAGTTGATGCATGTTCACCACCCCCGCCGACGTGCTCGCGTACATCCGCGACAACGACGTCAAGTTCCTCGACATCCGCTTCACCGACCTGCCCGGCGTGCAGCAGCACTTCAACATCCCCGCGGCGACGGTCGACGAGGACTTCTTCGTCAACGGTCAGCTCTTCGACGGCTCCTCGATCCGCGGCTTCGCGTCGATCCACGAGTCGGACATGCAGCTCATCCCCGACGTGACCACCGCGTACGTCGACCAGTTCCGCGAGGCCAGCACGCTCGTCATGCTGTTCGACATCTACAACCCGCGCACGGGCGAGATCTACAGCAAGGACCCGCGTCAGGTCGCCAAGAAGGCCGAGAAGTACCTCGCCTCCACCGGCATCGCCGACACCGCCTACTTCGCCCCCGAGGCCGAGTTCTACATCTTCGACGACGTGCGCTACTCCGTCACGGCGGGCGAGAGCTTCTACAAGGTCGACTCCGAGGAGGCCGCGTGGAACAGCGGTCGCGAGGAGGAGGGCGGCAACCTCGGCAACAAGACGCCGTTCAAGGGCGGCTACTTCCCCGTCGCGCCGGTGGACAAGACCGCCGATCTGCGCGACCACATGACGCTGAACCTGATCGAAGCGGGCTTCCACCTCGAGCGCTCGCACCACGAGGTCGGCACCGCCGGTCAGCAGGAGATCAACTACCGCTTCGACACCATGGTGCACGCGGCCGACGACATCCTGAAGTTCAAGTACATCATCAAGAACACCGCCGAGGAGTGGGGCAAGACGGTCACGTTCATGCCGAAGCCGCTGTTCGGCGACAACGGATCCGGCATGCACACGCACCAGTCCCTGTGGCTGGACGGCAAGCCGCTGTTCTTCGACGAGAACGGCTACGGCCAGCTCAGCGACACCGCCCGCTGGTACATCGGAGGCCTCCTCAAGCACGCGCACGCCGTGCTCGCCTTCACCAACCCGACGCTGAACAGCTACCACCGTCTGGTGAAGCACTTCGAGGCGCCGGTCAACCTGGCCTACTCCGCCGGAAACCGCTCCGCCGCGATCCGCATCCCGCTCACGGGCTCCAACCCGAAGGCCAAGCGCATCGAGTTCCGCGTTCCGGACGCCTCGGGCAACCCGTACCTCGCGTTCGCCGCGCAGCTCATGGCCGGCCTCGACGGCATCCGCAACCGCATCGAGCCGCTCGAGCCCATCGACAAGGACCTCTACGAGCTTCCCCCCGAGGAGGCCAAGAACATCCCGCAGGTGCCGAACTCCCTGCTGGACTCGCTCGAGGCGCTCCGCGCCGACCACGCCTTCCTGCTCGAGGGCGGCGTGTTCACCGAGGAGCTCATCGAGACCTGGATCTCCTACAAGTACAACAACGAGATCCTCCCGATGGCCCAGCGCCCGCACCCGTACGAGTTCGAGCTCTACTACGGCGTCTGACCAGTTTCGCGGGAGACCTGAGGCTGGTCCGCCGGTCTCCCGCGAAAGCTCGAGAACCCGTCTCAGTGTCCCCCGGCTGAGGCGGGTTCTTTCGTGCGTTTCGGACCGAGGGGTCTGCGGTCCGCGAGGTCTCGTCATGGTCGGACCACAGGCGGGAGAATGTCAACCTGATCCAGGACGACCGCTGGGCATTTAGGTACCTCGTCGCGGGAAAGCGCATGGAGCATTCGGAAGAGCCTGTGGGCGAGTTAGGGCTTGGCGATGCACGCGGAGCGTCTAGCGTGGAACGGTCATATTCACCTGAATATAGACACACGCCGCACAAACATACTGGGCGGACGATGACGCTGATCGGGGCGGGAGTCGCCGCAGGAGTGGCGCTGGTCGGCGCGGATCTCGCAAACTCCGCAGCGCCTGCATCCGCCTGGGGCGGGTACGCCAACGGGAAGATACCGCTGAGTGAACTCACCCAGGTGGGCGGCTACTACTTCCGAAACGATGCGGCCCAGGCGATGAACGCGCTCCGATCCGCATACAGTGCTGCGCTCGGACGAACGTTGATCATCAACGACGGGTACCGTGACCTCGCCGGCCAGCAACAGGCATGGAACGACTATCAGAACGGTGGCAACCTGGCTGCGCCTCCTGGCACGTCCAACCATGGGTGGGCGTTGGCCGTGGACTTCGGCGGCGAGGTCTACAGCAGCTCCTCCAGCGCCGGACATCAATGGCTACAGGCAAACGCGCAAGGCTTCGGCTGGTGGTGGGCTGGACGCTTCTTCAGCCAAGTCGAGAACTGGCATTGGGAGTTCTCCGGTTCATACACCCCCCAAAACCCAAGCACTTCAACCCCGATTGGACTCGACATGACGTTCCTCTGCATCACCCCCATCAACGGCTCCAACGCAGACGCTGGAATCTATCGCTGGGTCATGGATCCCGCGGCAGGCACGAAACGCAACATCGACGCAGCCGAGTACGACTTTCTCAAGGCCGTCGGGTACCGCGAACTGGGCGGTCTCCAGTCGCCCGCCGTCTCCTACCGGTACCAGCAGATTCACCCCTCACCGACCCAGCCCTAATCAACTCCGAGGCAGGACCCGCCGCCAGCGCCGCGCTGATGGCGGGTCCTGCTTGCCCTGCGCTTGGGCCCTGCTTCCCGCCTCACTTACGCGGAGCAATGGAGCACAGAAGTCGCGATTTCCAGAGCTCCGTCTTGCTCTTCATCCCCCGGGAGGGCGGGGCTCTGTCATTTGCGGCCGAAGCGGGCTCGACATCACGAGACCGCCTCACTCAGAAGACTCGGCGTGAGGCGGTCTCATGTTCCAAGATCCGGCTAGACCGCGTAGATCACCGGGTAGCCGCCACCAAGGTTGAGGGCGTCGATGTTTCCCGAGACGGTTGCGCCGGTCGATTGCCGAGTCCAGGCTCCGTTGATGACTGACGTCACCGTCACGCTCCATCCTTCGTTCGAAATGATCGTGGGGTAGCCGCCGCCCATGTCGACTGCGGTGATGCTTCCGCTTGTCGACTGCCCAGTTGACTGAAGCTGCCAGCCTGCGCCCGGCCAGATGATGTGGATGATGCCATTGATGTTGGTGACGATCTGGGGCGATCCGTTGACCAGAACGGCTTTGAAGTTGTCTCCGATCGGGGTCCCGCTGTTCGCCATCTGCCAGCCGCTGTGAGAAGTGATGACGTACATGTAGCCGTTGATGTTCGTGAACGCTTCTATCTCGCCCGAAGGAAGTCGCACTGCCGAAATCTTGCCCGTCGTCGTGAGCCCTGTGGACATCTTGTGCCAACCGCTCGAGTCACCGTAAACGTGGAAGATCTCGCCGCCCTCGACGGCGAGCAGCTGTGGCGTCGGCTGACCGACATTGAGCGCCGCGATGCTCGTCGCGTTCAGCGCTAGGCCTGAGTCCATACGCGTCCAACCGCCATTGAGCACCGTGACTACCTGCATATGTCCGTCGAAGCTGCCGTAGATGTCCGCCCATCCGCTGCCCATGTTCACGACGGAGAAGGCCTTGGACATCCCCTGACCGACCGGAATGGCGCTCCAGCCACCATTGTGGACCGCGAACTCGCTGAGCGCGGAAGCAGAGTTCTGGGGTGGCGCCGATCCACCGGACCCGCGGTATTCAAAGTGATTGTGGTTGCAGCTGTCGTCGAACTGGACCCACCCGCTGGGGACGTTGAGGGAACCGTGACAGTTGAGCTGGCCCAACCCCGCCGGTGCGGGCAACGCGGTGTACATCGATTGGATGAGCGACAGGTCCTGGGCAGTGTTGCCTGTGGACCAGACACCGTTGACCCGGTCGATGTCGATCGCGTGTCCGCCGCCGTCGCGCCAGTGATAGCTGCTTGTTCCGCTGCCAGTGAGTTCGCCCGTGCAGTAGCGGTTCAGGGACGACACATGCAGCGAGAACCCGCGGTCTACGACGACGGTCTTGAGCGCCTGAAGGATCGCACTGTCGATGAAGCAGTCACGCCCTGAGTGCGAAAGCATCGTGCCGTTGGCGTACCCCTGGATCTGCGCCATCTCCTCCGCGTTGCCGCTGAGGCGACCGCTGCCGAGCACCTGCTGTGCGAGCGCCTGAGCTCCGCTCTGCGGGGTCGTCGCGGAAGCGCTTGTTGCGGGGAGCAGCGTCGCGACCGCGATCAACGCGGAAGCAAGGATGGCGAGGATGGTTTGCTTGCGGCCCTTTGAGGGCACTATGCGTCTCATGACCACAACGTATTGACAGCCAACCGCAGCCCGCTGTCCGCATTTCGACCTACAGACATGGCACGGCTTCTCACCTAGACTCCGCCCCGGCAGGCGGGAAGCCCAGCGCACAGCGGACGATCAGCAAAGGAGCAGAACGCGCACAGTCGCATCAACGATTGGGCGCTCCGACGGCCGCGCCTCCACCCGGCCAAGCGCCCAGGCGGAGGCGCTGGCGCGTGGCGCTCTTGTCGGACGACCGTCGGCGTGCCGGGAACATGACGGTCGACGTCTTCACGTCGAGCTTCGCCAACTCAGAGGGCGTCGGGCTCTCGCAGGTCACGACAGGAACGAACGCTGAGACAGCCCCCACCTCTCCAAAGAGAAGCGGGGGCGGTTTCGTCGTCAACAGGTCAGGCTCCTCCCATGTACCAGCCCTTCCACTGGTTCCAGGTCGCGAGCGACAGATATGCGGCGTTGCCATGCTGCGCGGCGAGCTGGTTGGCGAGGTTCTGGTCCACGATCTCCAGCCAGCCCGCCTTGTTGGGCCCATCGCCGGCCAGGGCGAAGAGCAGGCCGCCTTCGGTCTTGTAGAAGAGAGATGCCATGTTGTTGTTCCTTCTGTAGATAGCTGACTGATCGTCTTGGATGGGACCGGAGTAGGAGCCGTTGTACTCCCAGTGCCAGTACTCGATCTGGCTGAAGTATTGACCTGCCCATGTCCAACCGAATGCCGGCGCGTTGGCCTGCATCCACTGGTGCCCTGCGGTCCACGAGCCGGTGTAGACATCGCCGCCAAAATCGGCGGCAAGCGCCCACCCGTGGTTGGAAGTACCGGGGAAGGCGGCAAGATTCCCGCCGTGGTTGCGGTAGTCGTCCCAGGCTTGCTGTTGACCTGCCAGATCGCGATATCCATCGTTGACCACCAGATCTCGACCGAGAGCGGCCCTGAACGCTGCTCTCAATTGGACCAAGGCTTGAGCGGCATCGTTTCGGAAGTAGCAGCCGGCAACTGCGGTGAGTTGACTCACTGGGATCTGGCCGTTCGCGTATCCGCCCCAGGGCTCAACACCCAACGCGTTGACGGTCGGAAGCGCTCCAACCGCTGCTATTCCAATCACGGTGCCAGCGGCGAGGAGCACGCCTCGTCGCGTCATCTGGACCCCTGAGCTATCGGGGCTTCTTGAAGGTGGGCTCATGTCCACACGCTAGGGACAACCGATCACTTCCGCTGTCCCCTTTTCTTCCTACAGACGCGCTGACAGTCCCACCGATAGATTCGAGCGGCGTGTGCCCGCGGACGCCTCGACGCGCGCACCGGCATGCGCGTCTGAACGGGCTCTGAGGCTTAGCGTTGCCCAGGGACTGAGGAGGACCGCGATGGGCCACGGACACGCACACACATCGTCGGCGCCTCAGGACGTCTCGGTCGCCCGAACGCCCAAACGGATACTGCTGACGATCCTGGTCATCATCGGAGTGACCACGATCGTGGGCCTATTCCTCCTCTGGCCGGCCGGCGGCGCGCCCGCCGGTCAACGGTCCGGTGCGGCCCCGGCTCAGGCGACGACCTATCCGACGGGCGAGATCATCTCCATCGCGCCAGAGTGCAGCGTCGCCCCGTCCGCAGGCGGCTCCGGCTCCGCCACGGGCGGGGTCGGATCGGGGACGGGCGCAGCAGAGGGACCCGGATCTGCTCCGTCCTGTGCGATCGCGAAGGTCAAGATCGATTCGGGCCAGCGGGCCGGCGACACGGTCACCATCATGCTGAACGGTCCGTTCGCGCACGCCGGGCTCCGTCCCGGCGATCGGCTCGAACTCATGGACGTCCGGCTCCCCACGGCCCCGGACATCGTGCAGCCGGGAGGGGTCGATCCCGGGATCTCGGCGTTCGGCGTCGTGCGAACCATCCCCCTCGCGGTGTGGGTGGGGCTGTTCGTGCTGATCGTGGTGGCCGTCGGGCTTCTCCGCGGCCTGCTCGCGCTCATCGGGCTGGTGTTCAGCGGAGCGATGATCGTGATGTTCATGCTTCCCGCACTGCTGCATGCGGGACCTGCGATCCCCATCGCGCTCGTCGCCTCCTCAGCGATCCTCTACGTCGTGCTGTACCTCGCCCACGGCGTCTCGATGCGCACGAGCGCCGCCTTGGCTGGAACGCTGGCCGGAGTCGTCGTCACCGCGATCCTCGCGCAGCTCGCCGTGAGCACCACCCGGCTGAGCGGCATCGACGAGAGCGCCGGCTTCCTGGCGCCGATGGTGCCGCAGGTCGACTTCCAGGGGCTGCTCACGTGCGCGATCATCATCGCCGGGCTGGGTGTTCTCAACGACGTGACGATCACGCAGAGCTCCTCGGTGTGGGAGCTGCGCGCGGTCGCCCCCGAGCTGTCCCGCCGGCAGCTCTTCGGGCGCGCCATGCGCATCGGTCGCGACCACATCGCCTCCACGATCTACACGATCGTGTTCGCGTACGTGGGAGCCTCCCTGAGCGTCGTGCTCCTGCTCTACGTCTACAACCAGCCGATGCTGAACATGCTGAGCCTGGAGGACATCGCCACCGAGATCGTGCGCACCCTGTGCAGCGGCATCGGACTCGTGCTCGCCGTGCCGTTCACCACGGCCATCGCCGTCGCTCTGGTTCCTCCGCGATCAGCTGCCGACGACGGAGATCCCGCGTCCCCCGAGCTGCACGAGGACGATGCCGCCAAGGTCGAGTGGCTGCGCACGCTCCGCACGGTGGAAGGCCCGCTCTTCCCCGCCACGGATGCGAGGACCGCCGGCGAGCGCGCCTAGCTCGCCGTCTCCCCCGTCGAAACCACTGACGGCACCCGGGCAGCGCTCCCCGCCACAAGCCCCGGGAACGGCTCACTCCACTCGTGCACGCCCGCACCCACCTCGGCCGCGAAGCCCGAAGGCAACGACACCTCGGCGGTCACGCCCTCCGGGATCGTCGCGACCACTCGCAGAACGTCGTCCGCCACGCTCCACCCCGTCGCGATCCTGCCTTGGCGCGAGTCCAGCGCGGTCTCGGCGAAGGTCAGCCCGATCGCGGGCGGCCGCGGTGCGATGCGCACGCGCGAGTGGCCCGGCGCGGCAGGTGCGAGACCCGCGACGACACGGTGCAGCCAGGTGGCGACAGCACCGAACGCGTAGTGGTTGAAGCTCGTCATCTCGCCGGGGTTGATCGTGCCGTCCGGCAGCATCGAGTCCCAGCGCTCCCACATCGTCGTCGCGCCCATCGTGACCGGGTACAACCAGGAGGGGCATTCCTCCTGCAGCAGCAGTCGATACGCGGTCTCCAGGTGTCCCGTCTCCGACAGCGCCGTGAGGATGAACGGCGTTCCGGCGAAACCCGTCGTGATGACGTGCCCGGCCTCCGCGACGAGCTCCGCCAGCCGGTCTCCCGCAGCGGTGCGATCGGCTCCGTCCAGCAGGCCGAAGACGATCGCGAGCGCGTACACGGTCGGCGCATCGCTGTGGATCCGGCCGTCGCGCACCCAGTGCTCGACGAAGGCGCCCCCGATCCGCGCCGCCAAGGCGTCGAACTCCGCCGCGTCGTCGTCGTGGCCCAGGACACGTGCGGCGTCGCGCGCGATCACGGCGGAACGGCGCACGCACGCGGTCGCGACGACCGCGGGATCCGCCTTCGCCAGGTACGGCGCGTCCGGCGGCGCGGTCGGATCGAGCCAGTCGCCGAGCTGGAAGCCGCCTTCCAGCAGACCCCTCGGAGACAGGGCTGCGCCCACACGGCGGACGTGCCCGGCCATCGACGCGTACTGATCCGCCAGCACGCCTGCGTCTCCGTAGGCCTCGTACACCGCCCAGGGCACCCAGCACGCCGCATCGTTCCAGAGCGCGATGACGAGGCTCGACCCCATCGCCGCGGCCATCGCGCCGATCTCCTCGTACTTCAGGTTGTCCGGCACGACGATCGGGATGCGACCGTCGGCGTGCTCCTGCTCGACGGCGAGATCGCGCAGCCAGTCGGCGAGGAACGCCTCCGTGTCGTAGAGATAGACCGCGGTCTCCGCGAACGCGGCGAGGTCGCCCGTCCAGCCCAGCCGCTCATCGCGCTGCGGGCAGTCGGTCGGCACGTCCACGAAGTTGCCGCGCATGCCCCAGACGATGTTCTCGTGCAAGCGGTTCAGGAGCGGATGCGAGCTGCGGAAGGTGCCGGTACGGGTCAGATCGGATCCGATCACGACCGCGCGCAGCGCCCCCGCGAGGTCGTCATCGGCACCGGACCACCCGGAGACCTCCACGTACCGGAACCCGTGGAACGTGAGCGTGGGCTCGAACACGTCGTCGACGCCGGACAGCACGAAGACGTCGGTCGCACGTGCACGACGCAGCGGCAGCGTGCCCAGCTTGTCCTCGTCGAGCACCTCGGCGTGACGCACAGTGATCTCCTGACCCGCGATCCCCCGCACCGACAGCCGGGTCCATCCGACGAGATTCTGCCCGAAGTCCGCGAGCAGAGCGCCTGCGGGCGACCGCCAGACCCGGATCGGCGCGATCTCCTCCTGGCGGCGGACCGGCGGAGAGGTGTACGCGGTGAGGCGGGCGGCATCGAAGGGCACGACCCTCACTCCGCCCTCCCCTGGCACCGGAGCCGCGGCGAAGCGATCCCCCATCTCGACGCGTCGATCGATCCGCTGCCCGTCGTAGAGGTCATCGGCGATCGTCTCGGTGGGCAGCGAGGTCCAGGTCTCATCGGTCCCGACCGTCTGGACGTGACCGTCCGCGAACAGGATCCGCAGTTCGACGAGCGCAGCGCGCTCCGCGCCGTACACCTCGCTGTTGCCGTCCCATCCCAGATGCCCGGAGTACCAGCCCGATCCGATGACCGCTTCGATCACCGCCTGATCGACCGACGAGCCGGCGAGCAACGGCGTCGCATCCCACTGCGCGTATCGCAGCCGCCACTCGTAACTGGTCCAGCCCGGCGTCAGCAGGTCGGTCGAGACGAGCACGCCGTTCACCCGCACCTCGCAGACGCCGAGCGCGGTCGCCAGCACCTCCGCGCGCACCACCGCTCCGTGATCCTGGTCGAGCGCGAACACCCGGCGGACGGCGGGGGCGCCGTCCGCCGGGTGTTCGCGCTCGACCAGGATCACGGA
>NZ_PCOW01000038.1:0-10001 GCF_002979495.1 Microbacterium sp. MYb64
TGCCCGAGGTCGCCGCGCAGTTGCAGCGTCTGAACGATGCGCTCAACAATCCGGCCGCGACCGGATCACCGTCGCTGGCGGCACCATCGTCGGGCTCGGGGACTGGGTCGGTCGCGTTCCGCGCCGACGACACCATGCCAGACGGGCCTGGTGACGGTCTGGATGAGGGTCCCGACACAGTAGACGGGCTTCCCGTCCCGGACGAGGCCCGCACTCCCGCGCAGCGGAACCATGACAACCTCGCGATGATCCTGCACGCGGCCGCCGCGTCCGCTGGCATGCCCCAGCTCGGTAGTGCCGCCCCGACCCTGGTCGTTTCCGTCACTGCGGAGGACTACGTCAATGGGACCGGCCGGGCACGCCTGGAGGGCACCGGCGGGGACGTCCCGGTCTCGGTCGCCCGGCATACGGCGTGTGCGGGTGGGATCCAGCGGGTGCTGTTCGACGAGCGCGGGCAGATCGTCTCAATCGGCACCACGGCTCGCATCTTCGCCGCGGTGCAGCGCCGTGCGATCGTCCTCCGCGACCGGGAATGCGTGATCCCCGGCTGCCACGTGCCCGCGACCTGGTGCGAGATCCATCACGTCCAGGAACACGCCGCCGGAGGTCCCACGCACACGAGCAACGGTGTCGCCCTGTGCTGGCATCACCACCGCACCCTGGACACCTCCGGCTGGCAGATCCGCATGCGTCACGGGGTCCCCGAGATCCGAGGCCCCCACTGGTGGGACCCCTACCGCAGCTGGCACCGGCCCCGCACCCGCGGCGGCCCCTCCCGACACATCCCACGCACTCTCGCGGATGCCCTCGGACCACCCGGATGACGCCCGCAGGGGCCGCGCGACCTGCTGCTGCACCCGCAGGCTCGACTCCGCCCGGGCGTCGTGTCGGCGGCGGCGCATAGACTCTTCCGGTGACTGTGCAGGGGATCATCCGCGCTCTGGAAGAGGAGGCGTCCGGTTTCAGGGACGCCCTGAGCTGGGCGCAGACCGACGCCGACCTGCTGGCGAGTGCAGGCATGGACACGCCCATGCTCGCCGGGCTCCTCGAGCGCCGGTCCGCGGCGGGGAAGCCCGCGGCACTGCTGGTGGTCGCTCCGACCGGACGGCGCGCCGAGTCGCTCGCCGCCGCCCTCGGTTCCTACCGCCCCGATGCGGAGATCCTGTCCTTCCCGGCGTGGGAGACGCTCCCGCACGAGCGGCTCAGCCCCAGCCCCGACACCGTCGGGCGGCGCCTCGAGGTGCTGCGCCGGATGCGGATCTGGTCGGGGGAGCGTCCGCTGGTCGTCGTCGCCTCGGTGCGCGCGGCGCTGCAGCCCGTCGCCGCAGGGCTCGGAGACGTCGAGCCGCTCGAGCTCACGGTCGGGGGCCGCGGGTACGACCTCGACACCGTGGCGGCCTCCCTCGTCGAACGCGCGTACTCGCGGGTCGACATGGTCTCCCGCCGCGGTGAGTTCGCCGTGCGCGGCGGCATCCTCGATGTCTTCCCGCCCACGGCGGAGCACCCGTCCCGGGTCGAGTTCTTCGGCGATGAGGTCGATCAGATCCGGCTCTTCTCCGTCGCGGATCAGCGCTCTCTTCCGGCCGCGCCCTCCGGGGTCTCGCTGCCGGCCAGCCGCGAACTGCTGCTGACGGCCGAGGTCCGCGAGCGCGCGGGCGCCCTCGTCGACGCCTTCCCCGGGATCGCGGGGATGCTGCAGAAGATGGCGGAAGGGATCCCGGTCGAGGGCATGGAGTCGCTCCTGCCCGTCGTCGCGGGGCCCGTCGTGCCGCTGACGGACTACCTCCCCGAGAACGCCGCTGTCGCGCTCGTGGATCCGGAGCGCTCCGGCGCACGCGCAGCGAGCCTCGGCGAGACGAACCGGGAGTTCCTCGATGCCGCCTGGAGCGCGGCGACCGCCGGCGCCTCGGCCCCGATCGACCTGCAGACGGGCGACTTCCTCTCGGTCGCAGAGCTGCGGACGGCCCTGCACGACCGCGGCGGCGTGTGGTGGCGGTTGAGCGCCTTCGACGCCGGCTCCGACGACGCGAACTTCGACCAAGGCGCCGACGGCGTGAGCGCCGCTCCGATCCCGTCGTTCCACGGCAACGTCGACGGGGCGATCGACTTCACCGCCGGCCGCGTCGCCGACGGGTGGCGGGTCGTGCTCGTCGCGTCGGGACCCGGCCTCGTCGATCGCGCTCGCGACGTGCTCGCCGACCGCGGTGTCGCGGCCCGCGTGGTCGACGGGCTTCCCGGCATCCCCGACGCCGGCGTGGCGACGCTCGTCACGGGCGCCATCGAATCGGGCTTCCAGGTCGCAAGCGCGAAGATCGCGGTCCTGACCGAGAACGAGTTCTACGGGCGCACGATCGGCGGCGACACCCGCGTGGTGAAGAAGCTCGCCTCGCGGCGCAAGAACGTCGTGGATCCGATGCAGCTGAAGGCCGGGGACTTCGTCGTGCATCAGACGCACGGCATCGCGCGCTTCGTCGAGATGACCCAGCGCGAGGTCTCCTCTGGCGGGCGCAACGCCGTGAAGACGACGCGCGACTACCTCGTGCTCGAGTACGCGCCGGCCAAGCGGGGCTACCCCGGCGACAAGCTCTACGTGCCCACCGACCAGCTCGACCTTCTGTCGAAGTACGTCGGCGGCGAGGCCCCGACGCTGTCCAAGATGGGCGGCAGCGACTGGGCCGCCGCGAAGGGCAAGGCGCGCAAGGCCGTGCGCGACATCGCGGTCGAGCTCGTGAAGCTGTACTCGGCGCGGATGGCGGCCAAGGGCTACGCCTTCGGCAAGGACACGCCCTGGCAGCGCGAGTTGGAGGAGGCGTTCCCGTTCGCGGAGACCCCCGATCAGCTGCAGACCATCGACGAGATCAAGGCCGACATGGAACGGCCCATCCCGATGGACCGGCTGCTGTCCGGAGACGTCGGCTTCGGCAAGACCGAGGTCGCCGTGCGCGCCGCGTTCAAAGCGATCCAGGACGGCAAGCAGGTCGCCATGCTCGTTCCGACGACGCTGCTCGTCAAGCAGCACCTCGAGACGTTCACCGAGCGCTTCGCGGGCTTCCCGGTCAAGGTGCGCCCGCTGTCGCGCTTCCAGACCGACAAGGAGGCGCGGCTCACGCTCGACGGTCTGCTGGAGGGATCCGTCGACATGGTGATCGGCACGCACCGGATCCTCACCGATCAGGTGATGTTCAAGGACCTCGGCCTCATGATCGTGGACGAGGAGCAGCGCTTCGGCGTCGAGCACAAGGACGCGCTCAAGAAGATGAAGACCAATGTCGACATCCTCGCCATGAGCGCCACCCCGATCCCGCGCACGCTCGAGATGGCGGTGACCGGGATCCGCGAGATGTCGACCCTGCAGACCCCGCCCGAGGACCGGCACCCGATCCTCTCCTTCGTCGGGCCGAAGAGCGACAAGCAGGTCGCTGCGGCGATCCGCCGCGAGATTCTCCGCGAGGGGCAGATCTTCTACGTGCACAACCGCGTGCAGTCGATCCAGCGCATTGCGAGCGAGCTCGCCGAGCTCGTGCCGGAGGCGCGGATCGCCGTCGCGCACGGGCAGATGGGCGAGCATCAGCTGGAGCAGGTCGTCGACGACTTCTGGGAGCGCAAGTTCGACGTGCTGGTGTCCACGACCATCATCGAGACCGGTCTGGACATCTCCAACGCCAACACGATCATCATCGACCGCGCCGACCGCTACGGCCTGAGCCAGCTGCACCAGCTGCGCGGGCGCGTGGGCCGTGGCCGGGAGCGCGCCTATGCGTACTTCCTCTACGACGAGATGAAGCCGCTGAGCGAGACCGCGGCCGACCGGCTGCAGACGATCGCGGTGAACAACGACCTGGGATCCGGCATGCAGGTCGCCCTCAAGGACCTCGAACTGCGCGGCGCCGGCAACCTGCTGGGCGCGGAGCAGGCCGGGCACATCGCGGGGGTCGGCTTCGACCTGTACCTGCGCATGATCGGCGAGGCCGTCGCGACGTTCCGCGGCGAGGAGACCGAGACCGGCGCCGAGCTGCGCCTGGAGCTGCCCGTGGACGCGCGGATCCCCGACTCGTACATCGACAGCGAGCGACTGCGGCTCGAGGCGTACCAGAAGCTCTCCAGCGCGGCGACCGCGACCGCGGCGGATGACGCGATCGGCCACGTCGTCGAGGAGCTCGCGGACCGGTACGGCGCGCCGCCGGCCGAGGTCGAGGGTCTCGTCGCGATCGCCCGGCTGCGGCGCCGCGCCGCACGTGCGGGCCTCACAGACGTGGTGGCGATGGGGTCGAACCTCCGGGTCGCTCCCGCTCGCTTCGAGGACTCGATGAAGGTGCGCGTGCAGCGCCTGTATCCCCAGGCCAAGCTTGTGGGCGGGGGAGAGGCGCTGGTCGTGCCGATGCCCGGCGCCGATCGGGTCGACCCGGTCGAATGGACGGGTCAGCTGCTGACCGCGCTGTTCCCCGAGCCCGCCCCGGCGGAGCCGGTTGCCGCAGTCGCACAGGCGGGCGCCGCAGGATGAGCGCCGACGAGCCGCGGTGGCGCTGGCTGTCCACGCGCGAGGTGCACCGCGGGCGGGTGCGGATCGACGCCGACGAGGTCGAGCTCCCCGGCGGCGCGCGCACGGTCTACGAGGTCGATCGCAGCGCGCCGTTCTCCGTGTCCACGCTCGTGGTGCTCGGCGGCGATGTCGTGCTGGCCCGGCAGTACCGCTACCCGATCGACCGCTGGATCCTCGACCTGCCCGGTGGCGCAGGGGATCCCGGCGAGGCTCCTGCGGATGCCGCCCGGCGCGAGCTCGAAGAGGAGCTCGGACTCATCGCCGACGAGCTCACGCCCCTGCACGTCTTCGTGATGAATCCGGGGCGCAGCGTCTGGAAGACGCACGTGTTCCTCGCCACGGCCGTGCGGCGCGGGCACGCCGCGACCGACGATCCGGCGGAGCAGGTGCGCAGCGTGCGCATGCCGCTCGCCGAGCTCGACCGCCTCATCGCCGAGGGCGAGATCCTGGATTCGGCGCTGCTCGTGGCGCGCACGATGGCCGCGGCGAAGGGCCTTCTGCCTCCCGTCGGGATCTGAGCGCTCCGGCGTCGCCGATTCCGAGACGCCCGGTCCGCGCTGGCGACTACGCTCATCACATGATCTACGAGCACCTCGGGGCTCGGCCCCGCATCCACGACACCGCGGTCGTGGCGCCGTCCGCCGTGATCTCCGGCGATGTCACGATCGGTGAGAACTGCCAGGTGCTGCACGGCGCCGTGATCACGGCGGAGGGCGGCCCGATCACGCTCGGCGAGCACGTGATCGTGATGGAGAACGCTCTCATCCGCGCCACCGCGGCGAACCCGGTGCACATCGGCGACCACGTGCTGGTGGGGCCGATGGCGAGCATCTCCGGCGCGACGATCGCGGAGGAGGTCTTCCTCGCCACGGGCACCAGGATCTTCAACGGCGCCGTGATCGGGGAGCGCAGCGAGGTGCGCATCAACGCCGTCGTCCATCTGCGCACGACCCTGCCGCCCGAGACCGTCGTGCCGATCGGGTGGGTCGCGGTCGGCGATCCGGTGCGCATCCTCTCGCCCGAGCGGCATGAGGAGATCTGGGAGGCGCAGCACGAACTGGACTTCCCCGGCTACGTCTTCGGCGTGGACCGTTCGACGCCCGACCTCATGGTCCAGCTCACCGAGCGCTACGCCCGCTCGCTCGCGCGGCACCTCGACGACCACGCGCTCTGACCGGATTCCTCTCCCCGAACGAGAACCCGCTCCGAACGCCTCCCGCTCCGAACGAAGGAATCGCCGTGCAAGAACAGACCGGGGGACTCGTGCGCCCCGATGTCACCGCCTCCGACGCCGTCGCGATCGCGCGCGAGCTCTGGGGCGTCGTCGTCACGGCATCCGAACTCGGCAGCAATCAGGACCGCAACTTCTTGCTGACCGAGCCCGACGGATCCCGCAGCGTGCTCCGGATCGACAACCCGGCCTTCCCGGACAGTGCGAGGGACGCCCAGCATGCTGCGCTCGACGCCTATCGCAGCGCCGGCGTGCCGGTGCCCGCGGCCCTTCCCGGCGGCGACGGCGCCCTGACGCAGCGCTGGCGCGGCTTCGCGGTGCGGCGCAGCGCCTTCGCCGAGGGCGAGGCGATGGTCGACGCCGGCTACTTCGCGCCGGTCGTGCTGCGGGAGTTCGGATCCCTCGCCGCCGCCTCGGTGAACGCGCTCGCCGCGCTGGAGCACCCGGGGCTCGACCGCCCGCAGATGTGGGACATGCGGGTGGCCGCGGACGAGGCGAGGAACCTGCTGCCGTCGATCGCGGACCCGGTGCTGCGCGACCGGGTGTCGCCCGTGATCACAGAGGCCGAGGAGGTCCTGCGGTCCGTCGCCGCGGAGCTCCCGGTGCAGCCGATCCACGGCGATCTCACGGATGACAACGTCATGGGTGTGCGCGGCGCCGACTCCCGGCTGCACCCCCGCACAGTGCTCGACCTCGGCGACCTCGCGCTGGGCTGGCGCGTGGCAGAGCTCGCCGTGTGCGCGTCGTCGATGCTGCATCATGAGCCGGAGCGCCCGCTGCGGGTGCTCGAGACCATCGTCGCCTTCCACGCCGAAGCGCCGTTGAGCGAGGCCGAGGCCAGGGCGGTCTGGCCGCTCATCGCGCTGCGCGCCGCGCTGCTCGTCGCGAGCGGCTGGCGGCAGCTGGATATCGACGGCGACAACGCCTACGCCAGGGAGCGGATCGCGGGGGAGCAGGCGATCTTCGACGCCGCGACCGCGGTGCCGCTCGTCGAAGCGGTCGAGCAGGTGCTCGCGGCGCTGGGCTTCCCGGCCGCCGTGTCCCAGCCCTCAGTGGTGCAGAGTGCTGCGCCGCTCGCGCCCCTCCTGCCGGAGTTCGCCGGCGAGGTCGTCGTCCTGGATCCCGGCACGGAGTCGGAAGGCCTCGCGTCGGGCGCCTGGCTCGCGCCCGACGCGGAGGAAACGCTCGTCCGCGGGGCATTCGCACGGGGCGCCGCTGCGGCCGTCATGCCCTACGGCGTCTATCGGCTCACCCGCACCGCACTCGACTCGACCGACGCGGCCGCGACCTGGCCGATCGGCACCGCGATCCATCTTCCCGCGGGACCACCGCTGCCGCTCGCGGCCCCCGTCTCCGGGAGGATCGTGACGTCGGCGGACGGGGTCATGCGCATCGCGTCGGCGAACGGCTGGCGATGCGAGATCCGCGGCGTGCAGCGATCGTCGGAGGACGGCGCGGAGGTCGCGCAGGGGGACGCCATCGGATGGCTTCCCGAATCCGCAGTGCCGCGCACCCTCGTCGTCACGGTCATCGCGGCGGGTGCGGAGACTCCCGCGGGCGGGACAGGTGACGCGCCCCTCGTGGAGCCCGACCGCGTTCCGGCGTGGCGTCGGCACTCGATCGATCCCGCGGGGATCCTGGGCCTGCCCGCGATGAGCCAGTCCGACGATGCGGCGGACGAGCTCGCGCGGCGGGCGCGCATCTTCGCGAGTGCCCAGGAACGGTACTACGAGCGCCCTCCGCAGATCGAACGGGGCTGGCGGCACCACCTGGTCGACACCACTGGCCGCGCATACGTCGACATGGTGAACAACGTGACCGGGCTCGGGCACGGACACCCGCGCGTCGCCGACGCGGTGAACCGGCAGATCCGGATCCTGAACACGAACTCCCGGTTCCTGTACCGCGAACTCGCGGAGTACAGCGAGCGGCTCCTCGCGCTGTTGCCGGAGAGGCCCTCCGACGCGCCGGGCGACCGGCTGGACACGGTGCTGCTCGTGAACAGCGGATCCGAGGCGGTCGATCTGGCGCTCCGGCTCGCGCAGGCGGCCACCGGGCGCAAGACCATCGTGTCGCTCCGCGAGGCGTACCACGGCTGGACCATGGCGAGCGATGCGGTCACCACGAGCGCCTACGACAACCCCGATGCCTTCGCCACGCGCCCGGACTGGGTGCACGTGGCCGATGTGCCCAACCGCTTCCGCGGCACCTACCGCGGCGAGGAGACCGGACCGCAGTACGCCGCGGATCTGGCGGCCGATCTCGATCGCCTCGCCGCGGAGGGACGCCCCGTCGCGGGCTTCATCTGCGAATCGGTGCTCGGCAACGCCGGCGGCGTGATGCTGCCGGAGGGATACCTGGCGGAAGCCTACGCGCGCGTGCGCGGCGCCGGCGGCCTCTGCATCGCCGACGAGGTGCAGGTCGGATTCGGACGGATGGGATCCTCGTTCTGGGGGTTCGAGCAGTCCGCCGTCTCACCGGACATCATCACGATCGCGAAGCCGATGGGCAACGGATATCCGATCGGCGGCGTGATCACGTCGAAGCGCGTGGCCGACGCGCTCGCCGCCCAGGGGCAGTTCTTCTCATCCGCGGGCGGGAACCCGCTCAGCTGCCGGGTCGGCATCGCCGTGCTCGACGCGATGGCCGAGGAAGGCCTGCAGGAGAACGCCCGCGTCGTGGGGGCGCGCCTGGCCGAGGGCTTCCGTGCGCTCGCCGAGCGTCATCGACTGATCGGCCCGGTCCACGGCGAGGGCCTGTATCTCGGCGTGGAGCTCGTCCGCGACCGGGAGAGCATGGAACCGGCCGCCGCCGAGGCGGCCGCGATCTGCGAACGGCTCCGCGAGCTGGGCGTGATCGTGCAGACCACCTCGGAACGCTCCAATGTGCTGAAGATCAAGCCCCCGCTGTGCCTGACCGCGCGGAGTGCCGACCTGGTCGTCGCGGCGGTCGACCGGGTGCTCACCGAGGGCTGGTGACCGGACCCCCTCCGTGGGGGCGTCCGGTCACCTCGCTCCGGCGAGCCCCGACCGCGTGTCACGCCTGCTGGGTGGGCAGCACCACGACCTGGCGCAGGTTGACGTTCGCGGGGCGGGTCACGACGAAGTCCACGAGATCCGCGATGTCATCCGCCGAGATCGCCTCGATCGCGGCGAACATCGAGGCGAGCTCCGCGCTCAGGCGCTCGTTGCCGATGTGCGTGCCGAGCTCCGTCTGCGTGAGCCCCGGCTCGATGTTCGTGACGCGCACGCCGTGGCGCGCGACCTCGGTGCGCTGCATGGCCGACAGCGTGGTCACCGCGGCCTTCGTCGCGGCGTAGACCGCATAATCCGGGAAGGTCACGTGCGCGGCGATCGACGAGATGTTGACGATGTCGCGCGGCCCGCCGCCGGCGCCTTGCAGCAGGTCAGGCAGCACCGCGCGTGTGATGCGGAGCAGCCCAGTGAGGTTCGTGTCGATCATGCGGCCCCACTCGTCGGCGCGGCCGTCGGCGAGCGGATTGGGCAGCATCACGCCGGCGGAGTTGACGAGGATGTCGACCGCGCCGAGCTCGCGGTGGATCCGCGCGACGGCGGCGTCGATCTCGGACTCGGAGGTGATGTCCGCGGGAACGGCCAGGATCCGCCCTGCGGCATCGGATCCGGCGGCGGAGGTCGTAAGGGCCGTGAGGCGGTCCTCCCGGCGGCCGAGCGCTGCGACCGAGGCGCCGAGTGCGGCGAGATGCGCGGCGATCGCCGCACCCATGCCGCTGCCGGCTCCCGTGACGAGAGCGATGCGTCCGGACAGGGGGAGGGAGGGAGTGGAAGAAGAAGTGTTCATGGCACCAGCCTCCGAGGAGGACTCCTCGGCGGGAACGTCCCGATGAACCTGGGTCTGCCAGGGCCACCCTCGTGCGGGGCGCAGCGGCGATACTGAGACGATGACATCGGAGATCGGCGAGTTCCTCCGCGCGAAGCGCGAACGGGTCGCACCCGAGGAACGCGGTCTGCCCGCGGGCGGCGGGCGACGCGTGCCGGGCCTCCGACGCGAGGAGGTCGCGCTGCTGGCGGGCATCAGTCCCGACTACTACGTGCGTCTGGAGCAGGGGAGGGCGCGGGCCGCGTCGGACCAGGTGCTGGATGCGATCTCCCGGGTGCTGAGCCTGGACGACGTCGAGCGCGACCACCTCCGCGTGCTCGCCCGGCCCGCGCCCTCCCCTGCTCCAGACGCACGTAGTAGTCGGGACTGATG
>NZ_PCOW01000039.1:0-7721 GCF_002979495.1 Microbacterium sp. MYb64
GTTTTGGGGCGTGATTACCCGTTTTGGGGCGCGCGTCGCCGGGATTCCGTGGTCTGGCGCGCCCCAAAACGGGCAGATCCGCCCCAAAACGGAGGTGGGGAACCGCGAGCTCAGTCCTCGCTGCTGTGCAGGCCCCTCCGGGTGGACAGCACGGTGATCTCCGGATGCTGCTCGGCGAGCAGGCGTTCGGCCTGATCCAGCACGTCGCGGACGTGCGAGGCGTGCGCAGCGACCACGGACGCACCGAGCATCGTGCGGCGGTGCAGATCCTGCGCGCCGACCTCGGCCACGGCGACCTCAGTCCGCCGGCTGAGCTCCGCCAGCAGCGGCCGGATCACGCTGCGCTTCTCTTTCAGAGAGTGCACGTCGCCGAGCAGGATGTCGAACTCGATCCATCCGATCCACATCCGGCCAGTGTGGCACCTGATGTGCTCAGATCAGGCGGCGCAACGCCTCCTCCAGGGTCACGCCCTGGGCGTCGGCACGGTCGCGGAGGCGCGCGTGCTCCTCGGCGCTGAGCGCCACGCGAAGTTCAGTGGGGGTCGCATCCGCAGGGAGATCGAGGCCGTCGAGCAGATCGGAGGCCTCGGCCCAGAGCGCGGGTGCCGGGGCGGCGGAGGAGGCCACGACGGGGAGTGCGAAGGATCCGGCGGAGGGAGCCTCTGTGCGGGCCTCGGAAGCTGGGGCGGTGGCGGTGGCAGGCGTCGAAGGGGCTGCGACCGCCGGACCGCCCGAGAAGCCCGGGCCCCGGTCCGGATCCCGCTTCTTCTGATACGCGGTCGCGGCGGCGTTCGCGCGGTGGTCGGCCGCCTCGTTCAAGGGGTGCCCGGCGTGGCCCTTGACCCAGGTGAACGACACGTCGCGTCCGCGCAGCGCCTCGTCGATGCCCTCGAGCAGATCGCGGTTGAGCACAGGGCCGCCATCCGACTTGCGCCAGCCCTTGCGCTTCCACCCCGGCATCCACTTCGTCACGGAGTCGATCACGTACCGGCTGTCGCACTCGATCACGAGCTTCTCGTCCGGGACGCCCGCAGTCGCGAGCAGCAGCTCGAGCACGGCGCGAAGCTCGCCCTGGTTGTTCGTGCCGTGCGGGGATCCGCCGGCGGCCCAGTTGCCGTCGTCGATGTACCAGGCCCAGCCGTTGGGTCCGGGGTTGCCCAGGGCGGAACCGTCTGCCGCGGCGGTGATCGTCATGCTTCCACCGTAGGGCGTGGCGGGACGAGGGCCGGGCGTGGCGCTACTTGTCGCAGCCGATGCCGTCTCCGTCGCGGTCGAGGTCGTAGATGTCCGTGCCGACCACGCGCACGGGGCCCCGGACGTAGGCCGGCCCATTGCCGCTGCCTCCGGCGCAATCGACATCGCTGGCGATGGGCACGCAGGCGTCGGCGTAGTTCGGGTCGCAGTCCCCGGCAGGTTCCTGGGCCACCAAGGGGGCAGGCGCCGCGGCCGGCTGCTCGCGCGTGCCGCGTGCGGTGACCTCCGCGATCGGCGCAACGGTGACGGTCTCGCGGACGATCGTTCGGCCCGTCTCCTTCCCGCCGACCTTCGTCACGCGGTAGGTGATCACCTTCGTGCCGTTGACACCGGCTGTGACGATCTCGCTCGTGCCGAGGTCGCGCGCGGCGTCGTCGACGGTCGAGTGCTCGAACGGGATCGCCGTCACGACGTCGACCTCCTCGGACGAGGTCGGGGCCGGCGTGGGTGTCGCCTTGGACGCTGCGAACGCGTGCGGCGTCTGGGTCGCCGAGACCGCGGCGGTCTCCGTCGTCGGCCGAGTGGCCGCATTCGCCGCGCCCCCGCCGATGATCAGGAGCAGCGCCGCCCCCAGCGCAAGAAGACCGGACGTGCGGGAACGCAGAAAGAGCCGCGGCGCGCCACCGCGGATGAAGACGTAGACAGCGAGGCCGATCGCTCCCAGAACCGCGAGAGCGAGCAGCACCGGCGTGACTCGTGCCAGCACTCCACCGAGCAGGATGACGCCCACCAGCAGGAGCGCAATGACCCACCAGGGATAGCGCCGGGGCGGTGTCTTCACTGCCTCGGGAAGGGGATTGGCGGCCGCGTTCGCTGGAGCGGTCTGCGCCGTCCACGCAGTGCCATCCCACCAGCGCAGAAGCGCGCTGTCCTGGGGATCGGGGTACCACGAAGGAGGGGGAGGGGCATCAGTCATTGCAGTCGCCGTTCGGGTCGGTCGGCATCGGGTGCCCGAATCCTATCGATCTGCTGAGAGCGCGTCCACACCTGGGGGCCTGGCCGACGCGAAGGATGATGCTGCTAATCCGGCACCGCCGGATCGGATCCGGATCCGCTCTTCCCTTCCGATACATAGCGACATATCGTTAACTATCGCTCGGGACGAGCAGGAATCGAGGAGGTCGTCATGGACAACACATTCGGACCGCGTGGATTCGGCGGGTCGGGGTTCGGCCCCGGCGGTGGGCGCGGCTTCGGCGGACGCCCCGGGATGAACCCGACCGCCGGACTCTGGGAGGCGATGGAGCACCTGCGCTCCGCCTTCGACCAGCGCCCGCAGGCCCCGCGCATGGCACGCGGTGACGTGCGCGCCGCAGTGCTCGCCCTGCTCGCCGAGCAGCCGATGCACGGCTACCAGATCATCCAGGAGATCGAGGAGCGCAGCGGCGGCTCGTGGAAGCCGAGTGCCGGATCCGTGTATCCGACGCTGCAGCTGCTCGCGGACGAGGGGCTGATCGAGGCCGCAGAGCAGGGCGGACGCAAGACCTACTCGCTCACCGAGGCCGGTCGGGCCGTCGCCGATGAGGCCGGCACGCCGCCGTGGGAGAACTCCGGCGCACGCGCGGGCGCGGGCTCGGCATCGTTCGGGGCGCTGCCGAAGGCGGGGGTCGACCTCGCGGGCGCGGCCGCGCAGGTGGCGCGCACCGGCACTCCGGAGCAGGTGCAGCAGGCGATCGACGTGCTCGATGAGGCGCGTCGCCGGCTGTACGCGATCCTCGCCGACTGATGACGGGCGGTTCCGCAGAGTCAGGAGAACTCGGGATCGGGGCGGCGTCAGTCGCGCCGCTCCCGCGACGGTCGAAGGATGCGTTCGGCGCGGCGGGAATCGCGGGCCGGGCCGTAGGAGCGGTCGGACTCGCCGCGGTCGGCGTCCTTCATCTCGTCTGGGCCGCCGGCAGCCCGTGGCCGGCGCGCGACGCGGCCGCATTGGCTGACGCGGTCGTCGGCTCGGAGCATGTGCCTGCCGCCGGTCCCACCGTGGGAGTGGCGGTCCTGGCCCTCGGCGGCGCCGCGGTCGTCGGTGGGGCCGGCGGTGCCGGTCCGATCGCGAGGCTGATCCGTGCGGGGGCCGCAGGCGCGCTGATCGCTCGCGGACTCGCCGGTGGGGTCGCCGCGACGAAGGCTCTGCGACTCCCCGACCCGAGTGCGCGGTTCCGCCGGCTCGACCGCGTCGTCTACCGGCCCGTGTGCCTCGTGCTCGGCGCGGCGGTCGCGTTGGGCTCGCTCGGGCGGATCCGGCGCAGGAAGATGGGATAGGAGGCACATCGTCATGGTCAACGATCGGAATCCGGCGTCGCCGGCGATGCGCCAGAGCGCGGCCGAAGATCAGGGCCCTCCGCTGCGCGCCCGCTACCGGCGGATCCTGGGATTCGCCGCGCGCGTGCTCATGCAGACGTGGTGGTTCGAGCTCGTGCTGCCGCGGATCGGCTTCACACGCGTCGCCGAAAGCTCTCGCGAGCGTCGGATGCGCGTGCTCGCGCAGCGTTTCCACGTGCTGGCGGTCGAGCTCGGCGGCCTGATGATCAAGGTCGGCCAGTTCATGTCCTCGCGCCTGGACGTGCTGCCGCCGGAGATCACGACCGAGCTCGCGGGCCTGCAGGACGAGGTCCCGCCCGTGCCGATCGCCGAGATCCGCGCGCTCGCCGAGGCCGAACTGGGGGTGCCGCTCTCACGCGCGTTCGCCTCGTTCGACGACACCCCGCTCGCCGCGGCCTCGCTCGGTCAGGCGCATCGCGCGCGGCTGTCCGAGGCGGACGCCGTCGATGCGGGATTCGACGAGGTCGTGGTCAAGGTGCAGCGGCCCGGGATCGACCAGGTCGTCGCGACGGATCTCGCGGCTCTCCGCCGGGTCGCGGGATGGCTGCGGCGCATCCGGTTCATCGCCGATCGAGTGGACGCACCCGCTCTCGTCGAGGAGTTCGCGCAGACCAGCCTCGAGGAGATCGACTACCTGCACGAGGCAGCAGCCGCGGAGCGGTTCGCCGAGAACTTCGCCCACGATCCGAGGGTCGACGCGCCTCTCGTCGCGTGGGAGCGCACCACCCGTCGCGTGCTCACGCTGTCCGATGTCACCGCGATCAAGATCAACGACATCGACGCCCTGCGCGCGGCCGGGATCGATCCCTCCGACGTCGCCCGCGTCTTCGCCGAGGTCATGTTCGACCAGCTCTTCACCCACGGATTCGTGCACGCGGATCCGCATCCGGGGAACATCTTCGTGACGCCCCACCGCGCCGGCGGCGCCGGCATGCCCGGCGCGTCCTCGGCGTCCTCGGCATCTTCGGCATCCTCGGTTCCGGGCGAGGTGCACCCCGCCTGGCGGCTCACGTTCATCGACTTCGGGATGATGGCGGAGGTGCCGGAGGGGATCCGGCGCGGACTGCGGACGCTGTTCATCGCGGCCGCGTCCCGCGATGGCAAGGGCATGGTCGCCGCCGCACAGGAGATCGGCGTGCTCATGCCCTCCGCCGAGAACCGCGAGCTGGAGCGGGCGCTGTCCGCGCTGTTCGCGCGCTTCGGCGGCATGGGCTTCGCCGAGCTGCGCGACGTGGATCCGCGGGAATTCCAGGGTTTCGCCGTCGAGTTCGGCGACACGATGCGCTCGCTGCCGGTGCAGCTGCCCGAAGGACTCCTGCTGCTCATCCGCGCCGTTTCGCTCACCTCCGGAATGTGCAGCGGGCTGGATCCGCAGTTCAACATCTGGGAGTCGATCGAGCCCTACGCCACCCGGCTGCTCGCGGACGAGAGCGGCAACCTCGTGCAGGACTTCGCGCAGCAGGCGGTCTCGAACGCGGGCGTCCTGTGGCGGCTGCCGAAGCGGATCGACGACCTCGTCACGCGCATCGACGAGGGATCCGTCACGTTCGACACCTCGCGCATCGAGCGGCGCCTTGACCGTATCGACGGCCTGATCCGCCGCGGCGTCTCTGGGCTGCTCTTCGCCGCTCTGCTCATCGGCGGGGCGCTCGTGCTCGCCGTGAACCCGGTGCTCGGCACGGTGCTGATGAGCGTCTCGGTGCTGCCGTTGCTGCATACCCTGTTCGCCGGGCTGTTCCGCCGCGGGCCGCGTTGACGTCCTCGGGGTCGGGCTGGCTTGTGGCGGGCTGGCTCCGGTTTGGGGCGTGGTTCTGCCGTTTGGGGCGCCCCACATCCGCGGATCCGGGTGTGGTGCGCCCCAAAACGAGAGAGTGCGCCCCAAACCGGGTTTGAGTGCCGGACTGGAGCTACGAAGTGGGCAGGTCCCGGTCTGAACGTTCCGGACTTGTGCGCTCCGGTTTTGGGGCGCGTTCTGGCGGTTTGGGGCGCGTCTCGTCCGTAGAACCGGGTGTGGGGCGCCCCAAAACGAGGAAGTGCGCCCCGAAACCCGGCTCACAGGCCGGGCAGCGCCGACGGAGGGTGCTGCTCCCGGTTCGTCCAGTCCGGGATTGGGGCGCGTTCCGGCGGTTTGGGGCGCGTCTCGTCCGTAGAACCGGGTGTGGGGCGCCCCAAAACGGGGAAGTGCGCCCCGAACCGGCCGCGACGGGAACGACGACGGGAACCGCGACCGGAACGACGAGGGTGCACGACCGGATCCCGGCCGTGCATCCTCGTCGGCGCGCTTCAGCGCAGCGGTGCGTCAGTCCTGCTCGACACCGGCTCGGCGACGGGCGAGCAGCAGCACGCCCGCCGCGATGACGACGGCGCCGGCGATGCCGAGGCCGATCGGGGCTGCGGATCCGGTCGTCGCGAGCGAGCCGGAGCCGGAACCACCCGCACCCGAGTCGGCCGAACCCGTGCCCGAACCGGAACCGGTGCCGGATCCGCCGTCGCCACCCGCGGCTGCGACCGTGAAGGCTGCCGAGGCGACCGTGATGCCGTTGAAGGACACCGTGACCGTGTGCGCTCCCGCGGGGAGCGACGCGGGAAGCGCGGCCTGCAGCGTGAACGCGCCGGACGCGTCCGTGGATCCGGTGCCGAGCGCGACCGGATCCGAGTGCACCACGACCGCGAAGCCTGCCGCGTCGGTGGCGAGGCCGTTCGCGGTGACGGTGACGGATCCGCCGGGGCGCAGGTCGCCCGAGATCGTCACGGAGCCCTGCACAGCGGCGGGGTCGGGGACCGTCACGGGCGTCGCGCCGGAGGCGGTGGATCCGATCGCGTTGTGCGCAGTGACCGTCAGCGAATACGATCCGGGCACCACGCCGTCGAAGGCGAACGACGTGCTGAGGGCCTCGACCTCGGACGAAAGGCCTGCGCCGAGCGACACGGTGTAGCCGGTGATCGCCGAGCCGCCGTCGGCGGGCGCCGACCAGGTGGCGGCGACGTGGGAGCCCGCGGGCGAGGCGCCGGAGACGACCGCGGCGGGCGCGGCCGGTGCGGCGGGTGCGGTCGGGGCGGGCGTCACGTGCCGCAGGCGGTACTCGGTCATGTAGGCGAGCTTGCCGGGCTTGGCGTCGGAGTAGGGCTTCGCGAGCTTGGCCCACTCGCCCTTGGACTCGGCCTTGCCGTCGTTCCAGGAGCCGAGCACGCTGAGGTCGCCCGCGGTGTAGCCGGACTGCGGGTCGACCACGGTGCCGGCGCCGAGCGCGACCTGCTCCTGGCTGAGCTGCTTCACGAGCGCGAGGGATCCGGCCCAGTCGTCCTGGTTCCAGCCCGCGACGGGGATGTCCGCGCGAGTGCGCAGCCAGGTGCCCCAGTAGAACTCCTGGAACGGCACGGCGCCGTCGGCCGAGTAGCCGATGTCGCGCGCGAAGTAGAGGATGCTGCGGAAGCGGTCGTCCTCGAAGTTCGACAGGCCCACGTTCGACGGCAGCTGGGCGGGGGTGATCGCGTCGCCGTTCACGTCGCGCAGCCAGGTCCACTTGTTCGCCTGCATCGCGGCCCAGAAATCCGCGTCCGAGAGGCCGGACAGGTTGCCGAGCACGCGCAGCCGGACGTGCACGTCGGGGCCGCTGTTCTCCTGGAACGAGGTGAGGGTGTGGTGCCCGTCCGTGAGGTAGAGCACGCCCTGCGGGCCGATCACCACGGTCTTCATGGGGGCGATCGTGTCGGCCGTCTCGCTGCCGACCGGCACCGCGCAGGTGAAGGTGGAGGGATCCAGCAGGGTCGCGTTCGGCTGCGCGCTCGCGGCGTCCTGCTGGCCGTTGGCCTCGCACCAGTCCGCGAACTTCTTGTTGACGGCGTCCTTCGACAGCTCGGTGTCGTAGCGGCCGAGCTTGTAGTAGACCTCGTCGTAGCCCAGCGAAGGCTGCGTGGGGTGCACATCGCCGATGCGCACATCGAGCAGATCGCCCACGGGGGCGCACAACGCTCGTGCGTCGCCGACGACGCACGAGGCGTCCTTGACGTCGGTCGCTGAGCTTGTCGAAGTGCTGTCGGCGGCCGCGGCGGGGAGCGCCGAGACGACGGATCCGCCGAGGGCGAGGAACGAGGCGAGCGCGACGGCGAGCGTGCGACGCGAGCGGAGCAGGGGCACGGGGGTCTCCAGG
>NZ_PCOW01000004.1:0-263750 GCF_002979495.1 Microbacterium sp. MYb64
GTCGGGGTGGAGGAGCTCCAGGAGGGCACGGGCGGCGCGCGTCGGGGTCGCCCGCCACACCACGCCGAGGCGCGAGCGCACGTCCGGCGCGTCGATCGGGATCGCGCGGATGCCCTCCCAGCGGCGGCACGTCGCGGCGCTGACGACGCCCACCCCGAGCCCGCGCACCGCGAGCTTCTCGACCGCGGAGGGCGTTGACACCTCCCAGTGCGGCGCTCCCGCGCCCGGGCGTCCGGAGAGGAGCGCGTCGAGCGCCGCCCGGTCGCCGGTACCCTCCGGGAGCGCGATGAGGTCCATGCCGACCAGCTCGTCCGGGCGGATCCTGCGCCGCGCCGCCCAGGGGTGCGACGGCGCGACGACCGCGACCATCGGATCGTCGAACACCACCGCGGATCCGAGACCGTCCGGCGGATGCTCGGCCCAGGCCACGAGCGCGAGGTCGATCTCGCCGCGACGGATCGCGCCGATCAGCTGCGCTGACGTGTCCTCGCGCAGCCGCAGCTCGAGCCCCGGATGCGCCGCGCTGATCTCGGCGAGGGCGTCGTAGAACCGCGGCCACGTGAGCCCGAACACGGTGCCGACGCGGAGGGATCCGAGCAGCAGCCCGCGC
The DNA here is from genome assembly GCF_002979495.1 of Microbacterium sp. MYb64. NCBI lineage: Bacteria > Bacillati > Actinomycetota > Actinomycetes > Micrococcales > Microbacteriaceae > Microbacterium > Microbacterium sp. MYb64. The sequence continues at coordinate 611 of NZ_PCOW01000004.1, forward strand.
AGGTCGGCCGCCGTGGCGCCGATCTCCCCGATCGCCTCGAGGGCGGCGCGGATCGAGGGCATCAGACGCTCGCCCTCCTGGGTGAGGGCGACCCGGCGGGAGGAGCGGTCGAACAGGGCGACGCCGAGCTCGCGCTCGAGCTTCTGCACCTGTGTGCTCACCCCGGACTGGCTGACGCGCACGCGTGCTGCGGCCGCCGTGAAGGATCCCGTCTCGACGACGGCCAGGACGTAGCGCAACTGGTGAAGTTCCATATCTGAGACAGATGATAGCGATAGGTATCAGCTGTTGGACGGATGGATCCGGATCGTCGAGTCTGAAGGGGACGAAAGGAATGACCATGACCATCACCGAGACCTCGACCCAGACCGAGCCGACCGTCCCGATCCCCGTCCGTCTCGACATCGACACGGTCGCGCCGCGCTTCTCCCGCGCGCTCGCCGGGCTCGACGCCGCGATGGTCCGCGAGCTCGATGCGGCGGGCATCGACGCCAGGCTGCGCGAGCTGGTGCGGCTGCGGGCCTCGCAGATCAACGGCTGCAGCTATTGCGTCGACCTGCACTCGGGGGACGCCGCCAAGGCGGGAGACACCGCCGCCCGCATCGCCGCCGTCGCCGTGTGGCAGGAGTCGCCCTTCTTCACCGCACGCGAGCGGGCCGCGTTCGCGCTCACCGAGAGCATCACCCGCCTCTCCGAGACCCACGTGCCGGACGCGGACTGGGCGGCCGCCGCCACGCGCTTCTCCCCGGAGGAGCTCGGCGCGCTCGTCTCGCTCATCGTCGTGATCAACGCCTGGAACGCCGTCGGCGTCTCCACGCACGCCTGGACCGGATCGATGTAGCCGGCGGACCAGGCTCTGCCGGAGTGCCCGGCCCTGCCGGAAGCCGGGAGGGCACGGGTGCGGTGCATCCCCGCCCCGCCCCCGCCTGAGTCCGCCCTACTTCCGAGTCGTCCCTGTGAGCGGACCCCCTGGCGTGCGCTCACAGGGACGACTCGGAGGTAGGAGAGGCCGGAGACGGAGCGGGGGAGGCGAGCGGATCATCCTTGCGATGTACGGGGATGGATCCAGAGAGCGACGCGGCGGACGGGGGCGGATCCTTAGCGTCGAAGACATGGAGATCACAACGACCGACCTGGGTCTTGCGGCCCGCGTCCAGCACCTCACCAAGACCTACGGATCCGGCGAGGGTGCGGTGCGCGCCCTCGACGACGTCAGCGTCGGCATCCGCCGCGGCCAGTTCACGGCGATCATGGGAGCCTCCGGCTCCGGCAAGTCCACGCTCATGCACATCATGGCGGGCCTGGACACCCCGACCCAGGGGCGGGCGTGGATCGGCGACACCGAGATCAGCGGCCTCGGCGACCTCGACCTCACGATCCTCCGCCGCCGACGCGTGGGCTTCATCTTCCAGGCGTTCAACCTGGTGCCGACCCTCGATGCGCTCGGCAACATCCTGCTGCCCTTCGAGCTCGATGGACGGCGCCCGTCCGCGATCGAGCGGGCCCGCATCGACTCCCTCGTCGAGATCCTCGGCATCGGGCCGCGGCTGCGGCACCGCCCGCACCAGCTGTCCGGCGGGCAGCAGCAGCGGGTCGCGATCGCCCGGGCGCTCGCCACGGCGCCCGACCTCGTCTTCGCGGACGAGCCCACTGGCAACCTCGACTCCGCCTCAGGGCGCGAAGTGCTGCAGCTGCTCTCCACCGCGAGCCGCGAGCAGGGCCAGTCCATCGCGATGGTCACGCACGACGCGGTCGCCGCCAGCTACGCCGACCGCGTGCTGTTCCTCGGCGACGGCCGGATCGTCGCCGACCACCCGCGCCGCACCGCGGACGAGATCGCCGCCCTCATGCTCTCCGGCGGCGCTCCGGCCCCGGCGGCCGCACCCGCGATGAGCGCCGGGCCCGCCCCGACCGCCGTCCCCGCGCCTGCGGCTCAGCCGAGCGGAGCGCTGGCATGACCGCCCTCGCCCCGACGCTGCTCGAGACGCCGCTCACCCCGTCGCGTCTCGCGTTCCTGCGGGAGCGCGGCATGGGCTCGAGCGTGTTCGTCGCCGCGCTCACGGCCGCGTTCGGCGTGATCCTCGTCGACACGACCTTCTACCTGGGCGCCCTGCTGCAGAACGATCCGTTCCTCGGGGACAGCGAGACCCTCGCCTACGTGGTGCGGATCCTCTCGGTGCTGCTCACCGCCGTGGCGATGTACGTCGCCGCCATCGTCACCGCCAACACGTTCGCGACCATCGTCGCCGGCCGCACCCGGCGCATCGCGCTGATGCGGCTGATCGGCGCTTCGGCGCAGTCGCAGCGGTCGGAGGTCGCGGGGCAGGGCCTCGCGGTCGGCGTCATCGGCGCGGTGCTCGGGCTCGCGGCCGGAGTTCTGCTGAGCTGGGGCGGCGCGGCGATCGGATCCCTCGCCTTCGACCATCCGCCGCAGGGCTTCTCGCCGCTGCAGCCGGGGGCGCTGATCCCCGCCGTCGGCGTGGCACTGACCACGTGGCTCGCCGCGTGGGCCGGATCACGGCGCGTGCTGACCGTCACCCCGCTGCAGGCGCTCGCGGGCTCCGCCGAGCGCACGGTCGCCGAGACCAGTGCCGGCGGGACCAGGCATCTCGGGGCGATCACGATGTTCGTGCTCGGCGGGCTGCTGCTGGCCGGCGGTGTCGTGGTGGGGCTGTCCTCGCCGCTCGGCGTCGTCGTCGCGTTCTTCGGCGGGGTGTTCTCGTTCAGCGGGCTCGCGATCGGCTCGGTGCTGGTGATGCCGCCCGTGCTGCGGCTCGTCGGGCGCCTCTTCGGACGCGGCGCGACGGCCCGGCTCGCGGCCGAGAATGCGCTCCGCCACCCCGAGCGGTCGAGCCGGATGGCGATCGGCGTCGTGATGGGCGTCACGCTCGTGACGATGTTCGCAGTCGCTCTGGAGTCCGCCAAGGCGCTCATGGTGCGCACGAGCGCCGAGGACCTGCCGCCGGGGTTCTTCGCCCCGTTCGATGCGTTCGGCACCGTGATGATGGTGCTGGTCGCCGTGTCGGCCGTGATCGCCGCGGTCGGGCTGGTCAACCTGCTCACGATCGGCGTCGTGCAGCGCCGACGCGAACTGGGCCTGCTGCGCGCGATCGGGCTGAGCAGCCGCCAGGTGCGCCGCATGGTGCTGCTGGAGGCTGCGCATGTGACGATCGCCGCCACGGCGACCGGGCTCGTGCTGGGCGTGGCCTACGGCTGGATCGCCGCGCAGTCGCTGCTCGGCTCGGTCCCGTCGATGCCCGACTTCCAGCCGGCGGGGCTCATCCCGCCGGTCGTGCCGTGGGTGCCGGTGGTCGCGATCGTGGCCTGCACGGCCGTGCTCACGCTCGTGGCGTCCGCCGCCCCGACCCGCCTCGCCACCCGCGTCGCCCCGGTCGAGGCGCTCGCCGCGGACTGAGGGTCGCAGTGCCGCGGGGGATCTCCGCGGCCCTGTCCCATGTGCGGGAGAGGCGGCGGATCCGCCATCCGCGCCACTGCCACGCCGCCCACAGCACGGGCAGCAGCAGGAGGGAACCCGGACCGCCGAACACGAGACGGTCGCGCCAGAGTGCCCGGCCGTCCGGCAGCTCAGAGACGGCCATCCGGTGGTCCCAGACGTCGAGCGAGGAGAGCGGCCCGGTGAGCGGTATGCCGCTGTCGCGGAGGATCCGCACGGTCTCGCCCTTGTGCTCGCGGACCTCGTCGTACGCCCCGATCAGCTGCGTGCCGACGGTGACCAGACCGAACAGGCGCAGCCGCACCGCGCTGTGCAGCAGCGAGCCCTCGTCCTCGTGCGTGAGCGGCTCGACCACGAGCACCGGCGCGTAGAGCGCCGTGAGCACGGCGGGCGAATGCAGAGCGGCCCAGGCGGCGTCGGCGCTCGCCGGGATCCGGAACTTCAGCTGCACATGCCGCAGCTTCAGGCTGGTCGTCGTCATCGCGGCATCACCGCCGCCCTGAGGTCGGCCGCCGTGATCTCGCGGCGGGTCCAGACCAGGAGGAAGCGCTCGTCGTAGCGCCGCGAGCAGCGCGCGCACGAGGACGCCCGCGTCGGCCGCCGATGCCGGTACGTCACGTGGCCGGTCGGGCAGCGGCCCACCCACGGGGCGAGATCGGTCGCGGTCTCGCCATGGTGCGTCGTCCCGCCGTCGTAGCCCAAGGACCGGGCGACCCGCTTCCAGGCCGCGCCGTGCGCGGCGTCGTGGCCGGCGACGGCGTGGGCGACCTCGTGCAGGAGTACCTGGTGGATCTCGTCGTCGTCGAACCGGGCGGCGAGATAGCGCGAGACGGTGATCCTCTTGTCGCGGTAGTTGCAGGCGCCCGCCCGGCGCTTGGCGTTGTCGAAGCCGAACGACCAGGTGGGATCGAGATGCAGCCGGATGAGCGCTTCGCCCCAGATCCGGACTCGTTCCAACTCGGCCATGCATTCACGTTAGGGGACGCCGGCGACATTCCGGCGCGAACGCCCGGATCAGCGCTCCGCGCCGCGTGCAGCACCGGCGGCAGCAGGCGACGAAGACCGCGTCAGCCGTTGACGACGACGGGGTCGCGGCGGCGCTCGACCGTGTCGACGGCGAGCAGCGCCGCCTCCAGCGCCGCGTCGTCGGCTCCCGCCTCGCGGCGCAGGAACACCGTGCGCTTGAAGCTCTCGCGGGCCTGGTCGTACTCGCCGGCCTCGAAGGCGTTGCGGCCGCGGTGCTGATGCGCGAAAGCGGCGATGGCGATCCACCCCTGTCCCTCCGCTTCGGCCACGCAGGCGGCCAGCTCGTGGTCGGCGGAGGCGTGCGCGCGGCGGTACTGCTGCACGGTCGCGCGCAGCACGCGCGCACGCAGCAGATCCTTGCGGGTGCCGGCCATGCGCGCCTGCCGCACGGTCTCATCCGCGAGGCGCAGCGCGTCGTCCAGACGGCCGAGGACCTTCAGCAGCCACACCCGCTCGAGCATCGACGGCAGGCTGCGCAGGTCGGCGATCTCCTCGAGACGCGCCTCGCACTCGGCCGGATCCACCAGCTCCCGCAGAGAGTCCGGGTCGTATCCCTTGATGTAGCCCACGCGCCCGTCCTCCTGCACTGCCTCGCCGTGCCCTCCAGTCTGCCTCCCGATCCGGCGCATCCGCGAAGGCCCCAGGGCGTGCCGTGAGAAACCGGTGGCCGGCGTCGGATCGAAAGGCTCTTGGTGCCGTGGATCGGCTCGGGCGGAGGAGATCAGCGCAGGAAGAGCCCGGCGTCGGGCCGCGGCGAGGCCACCGCGGTCGCGTCGGTGACGATCGCCGCATCCTTCGCGAACGCGACCACCTCGGCGCCGTGCGCGAGCTTGGCCGGGTGCGGACCCGCGGCGAGGATCCGCGGCAGCGCGTCGGCCGGAAGCGGACCTCTCGACGCGGCGAGCACGAGGTTGCCGAACCGGCGTCCCTTCAGGATCTGCGCGTCCGCGAGGATGGCGACCTCCGGAAGCACCGCGCGGATGGTCGCCACCTGCCGGCGGGCGAACGCGAGCCCCGGACCGTCCGCGACGTTCACGAGCAGGACGCCGGTGGGCCCCAGCAGCTGGGCGAGCTCGGTGTAGAACTCCACGCTGGTCAGGTGCGCGGGGGTCTGCGCTCCGGAGTAGACATCGGCGACGACGAGGTCGACCGCCTCGTTCAGCGCCGGCGGAAGGCGGTGCACGCCTTCGCGGGCGTCGCCGATGCGGATCCGGATCGCGGCGCCGCGGGGCAGCGGGAGATGCTCGCGCACGAGCTCCACGAGCGGGGCCTCGAGCTCGATGACCTGCTGGCGGGATCCGGGTCTGGTCGTGGCGATGTAGCGGGGGAGGGTCATCGCGCCGGCGCCGAGGTGCACGGCCGTGATCGGCGCACCGGGGGAGGCGAGCTGGTCGATCAGGGCGCCCATCCGCACGATGTACTCGAAGTGCAGGTGGGTGGGATCCGCGAGGTCGACGTGCGACTGCGGAGTGTCCTCGATGAGCAGTTCGAAGCCGCCGCCGAACTCCGCGGGGACGACCCGCGCGATCCCGCCTGATGCCAGCCGTGCGGCCGGATGCTCGGTGTCCTTCGCGCGCGCTCTGCCCATGCGATGAGCCTACGGCGGTGCGGTCGCGGGCGCGGCCGCCCGCGGATCCGCGCGGCCAGGACGGGCGGCGCGCGCAGGTCACGGCTCGATCACAGGCTTGGAAGAAACTTGCAGAGAGTTTGTTCAGCGTGGATACTTTTTCCTACTGGCACGTTCGCCCAGCGATTTCAAAGAGGAGATTCACCCGATGCACAAGCGCATTCTGTCCGTCGCGGCACTCGGCGTCGTGGCGACGCTGGGCCTGGCAGCCTGCTCCGGCGGCAGCACCCCCGCGGCCACCAGCGGTCCCGTCGACGGCAAGGGCAAGACGCTCAACGTCTGGATCATGAAGGGCACGAACCCCGACTCCTCCGCGTTCTACGACGCGGTCTCGGCGGAGTTCAAGAAGGAGACCGGCGCGGACGTGAAGGTCGAAGAGGTGCAGTGGGCGGACGCCCACGACCGGTTCGTGACCTCGATCGCCGGCGGCACCACCCCCGACATCGCGGAGACCGGCACCACCTGGACCGCCGAGTTCGCCGACGCCGGCGCGCTACTGCCGATCGACAAGTACGTCGACGCGGAGAGCGGCCTGTCCAAGGACCTCGTCGAGGGCCTCAAGGTTGCGGGCACCTACGACAAGGAGCTCTATGGCATGCCCTGGTACGCCGGTGTGCGCTCGATCGTCTACCGCACCGACGTCTTCGACGAGCTCGGCCTCAAGGCACCGACGTCCTGGGACGACATCGTCGCCGCCGGCGAGAAGATCAAGGCCGCGCACCCCGAGATGATGGCCTTCCCGGTTCCGGGTGACGCCGAGTTCCTCGTGTACCCGTGGGTCTGGGGCGCGGGCGGCGAGGTCGCCACCGACAAGAGCGGGAAGTGGACCAGCCAGCTCGACAGCAAGAAGTCGCAGGAGGGCATCCAGTTCTACACGGACCTCGCGCTCAAGCACGGCTTCTCCTCCGCCGGTGCGACCACCTGGAAGGAGACCGATCTGCGTGACTCCTTCAGCCAGGGCAACGTCGCGATGATGCTCTCCGGATCCTGGACGCCGAAGTCGCTCATCGAGAAGAACCCGGAGCTGAAGGGCAAGATCGGCGCCGCGGTCATCCCGGGCAAGGACGGCGGCATCGCCCCCTCTGTCCTCGGCGGCTCGCACCTGTCGATCTTCAACAACACCAAGAACCCCGACCTCGCGTGGGCGTTCGTGAAGATGATGACCACCGGCAAGTTCGCCACGCAGTGGGCGGACGAGACCGGCTACTTCCCGGGCGTGCAGTCGGCCATGGCCGAGTCCCTGAAGTCGACGGACCCGCTGGTCGCGCCGTTCGCGAAGCAGATGGTGGAAGGCGGCGCCTCGGTGCCGGTGACCCCGAACTTCGGCGCCGTGCAGGCGAAGAAGACCACCAACTCGATGATCCAGGCGATCCTCAGCGGTCAGAAGGACGTCGCGACGGCCTCGAAGGACGCCGCGACCGAGATGACCGACCTGCTCAACAAGAAGTAATCGGATCCCTGTATGTCCACGGTGCACGCACCACGGCCGGCCGCGTCCTCGGAGTCCCGCTCCGAGGCCGCGGCCGGCGGCCCGCCGTCGCGGAAGAAGAAGCTCAGCTGGGTGACCGCGCGGCCGTGGCTGCTGCTCGCACCCGGCCTGTTCATCCTGGCCACGCTCATGCTGTGGCCGCTCGTCCAGGTCGTGATCTACTCGCTGCAGGACTACGGCCTGCGTGAGATCAACACCGGCCGGACCAACTTCATCGGGTTCGACAACTACGTCGAGGCGCTCACAGACAAGACGCTGTGGACCGTGGTCCTGCCGAACACGGTGGGCTTCGCCGTGGTCGCGGTGTTCGTCACCGTCACCGTCGGCACGCTGGTCGCGCTGCTGCTGGCCCGCCTCGGCACGGTGTGGCGCACGATCGTCTCCAGCTGCATCATGGTCGCCTGGGCGATGCCCGCCGTCACCGGAACCTACGTGTGGGTGTGGATCTTCGACGCCGACAAGGGCGTGTTCAACTCGGTGCTCAAGGACCTCGGTCTCATCGACGGACAGGTGAACTGGTTCACGAACCAGTGGTCGTTCTACGCGATCGTGCTGCTGAACGTCGTGCACCACGGCTTCCCGTTCGTCGCCGTGACCGTGCTCGCGGGTCTGCTCGGCGTCTCCAAGGAGATGCTCGAGGCCGCGGCCCTGGACGGCGCGGGCGCCTGGCGGCGGTTCTGGAAGATCATCTTCCCCACGCTCAAGCCCGTGTTCTCCGTCGTGATCATCCTCTCCACGATCTGGGACTTCAAGGTCTTCGCGCAGGTCTATCTGATGCCGGGCGGCAACGGCGGCAATCGCACCGTGCTGAACCTGGGCGTGTGGTCGTACGTGGAGTCCTTCGGTCAGAACCGCTACGGTTTCGGCGCCGCGCTCGCGGTGCTGCTCACCCTGGTCCTGCTCGGGATCACGATCGTGTACATCCGCTCCCTCATGAAGGAGGAAGAGCTGTGAAATCCCGTCACCCGATCCTCGGACGCATCGGCATCGTGATCGCGGTCGTCGCCGTGATGCTCTTCACGCTGTTCCCGGTGTACTGGATGGTCTCCAGCGCCTTCGACAAGAAGGCCTCGAGCGGCGGACAGTCGCTCCTGCCCAAGGAGTTCACCCTCGACAACTTCGCCTTCGTGCTCACGGACGGCGGCTTCGCGACGTTCCTGCGCAACTCGGTGATCGTCGCGCTCGTCACGGTCCTCGTGAGCGGCTTCGTCTGCCTGCTCGCCGCCGTGGCGGTCGCGCGCTTCCGCTTCAAGTTCCGCACCGCGATCCTGCTGATGATCCTCATCGTGCAGATGGTGCCGCTCGAGGCGCTCGTCATCCCGCTGTTCCTGCAGGTGAAGAGCCTCGGCCTGCTGAACAGCATCCTCGGCCTCATGGTCGTGTACGTGGCGCTCTCCCTCGCCTTCGGGATCTGGATGCTGCGCGGCTTCGTGCAGGCGGTCCCCGTCGAGCTCGAGGAGGCCGCGTACATCGACGGCGCGAGCTGGTGGCGGATGTTCCGCTCCGTGCTGCTGCCCCTCGTGATGCCGGGCCTCGTGGCCACGAGCGTGTTCAGCTTCATCACCGCGTGGAACGAGTTCATCTTCGCGATGACGATGCTGGGCGGCGCGACCGACCAGTACACGGTCTCGATCGGACTGAAGTCGTTCTTCGGCCAGTACTCCAACGACTGGGGGAGCATCATGGCCGCTTCCACTCTCATCACCCTGCCTGTCATGATCTTCTTCGTGATCGTGCAGCGGCGCCTGTCCTCGGGACTCGTCGCGGGAGCGGTGAAGGGATGAGCGTGGCAGAGGCGAACGACGGAGTTTCCGAGGGCGACGGCGGGACGGCGGAGCTCGAACGCCTTGCGAACGCGGTGCTGTGGCCGGGCTTCTACGGCCGCACCGTGCCGGCGTGGCTCGACACGGCGCTGCATCAGGGGCTCGCCGGCGTGGTCTACTTCGCGCAGAACATCGGTCCCGACCTCGCCGCCCTGAGCGCCGGGATCCGCGCCGCGAACCCGCAGGCGCTCATCGGCATCGACGAGGAGGGCGGCAGCGTCACCCGGCTCGAGGCCGCGACCGGATCCACCCTCCCCGGCGCCGCGCAGCTCGGCGCGCTCGACGACGTGACCGCGACCGAGGCGACCGGCGCGGAGCTCGCCCGGCGCGTGCGCGCCGTGGGCGCCGACGTCGTGCTGGGCCCGGTGGCGGACGTGAACACGGATCCGCGCAACCCGGTCATCGGCGTGCGCGCGTTCGGCGCCGACGCGGACCTGGTCTCGCGGCACGTGGTCGCCGCCGTCGAGGGCGTCCAGGCGGGCGGCGTGGCCGCCTGCGTCAAGCACTTCCCCGGGCACGGCGACACGCACGTCGACTCCCACCACGACCTCCCGCGCATCGCGGTGGATCCGGCCGAGATCGAGCGCGTGCACCTCGCGCCGTTCCGCGCCGCGATCGCCGCGGGCGTGGACGCCGTGATGACCGCGCACATCGTGGTCCCCGCCTGGGGTGAGGAGCCCGCCACGCTCAACCCGCGCGTGCTGGGCATGCTGCGGGAGGCCGGATTCGACGGCGTCATCATCACCGACGCCCTCGACATGGCCGCGATCCGCGAGTCCGTCGGGATCGGCGGGGGAGGAGTGCTCGCGCTCGCCGCGGGCGCCGACCTCCTCTGCATCGGCAATCCGACGAACCCCGGTGCGGCGGCCCTCCCGGATCAGGACGAGCACGACTACCGCACGGCGCGAGACGCGATCGTCGCCGCGCTCCGGGACGGCTCGCTGTCCCGCGAAAGGGTGCTCGAGGCCGGTGCCAGGGTTGCGCGGCTCGCGACGAAGCTCGCGGAGGCCGCGACGCCCGCGGAGGCCGAGGCCTACGACGCTGCCGGCATCCTGCGCCGCGCGCTGCGCGTCCGAGGGGACCTGAAGGCCGCGGACTCTCCGTTCGTGGTCGATGCCCGCCGCAGCTCGACGCTCGCCGTGGACAGCGCCGCCGGCTACGTGTCGGAGGCGCTCGCCGCGGGAGCGGCGACCGTGCGGTTCGACGCCGCGCAGCTGGACGAGACGCAGCGCGACGCGGCCGTCGACGCAGCACTCGCGCAGGCCGAAGGCCGGCGGATCGCGCTGCTCGTCGACCGGATCGACACGGACCCCGCGCAGCGCGCGCTCGTCGCCGTGTTCGCGGCGCGCGCGGCCGAGGTCGTGGCCGTGAACGTCGGCCTGCCCGCGGAGGATGCGGGCGTGCCGGTGATCGAGGTGGGTTCTGCGAGTAGGATCGGCGCCGAGCTCGCGAGGGAGAGGCTCGTCGGCTCCGTGCGATGATCCGCTCTCTTCGGGAGGCAGAAGGGGTGTGATGGACGCGGACGTCTTCGCCGTGGTGCGCGGGGCACTGCCGCGGCTGAGCGCCGCCGAGGCGAGGGTCGCCGAGCGCGTGCTCGCGGATCCGACCCTCGTCGTGGATCTCGCCATCACGGACCTCGCGCAGCTCTGCCGCACCTCGTTGTCGACCGTCGCGCGCTTCGCGCAGACCCTGGGCTTCAGCGGCTACCGCGAGCTGCGCGTCGCGTTCGCCGGCGCCGTGGCGCGTGCGCAGGCCGAGCAGGAGCGCTTCGGCTTCGTCGATGCGGTCATCGACCCCGGCGACCCGGTGGAGGCCGTGGCGGCCAAGCTGGCGGCGAGCGAGATCGGCGCGATCGAGCACACCGTCGCGGGTCTCGACTTCGCCGCACTGGACCGCGTCGCGGTCGCGATCGCGGGCGCGAGGCAGGTGCACCTGTTCGGGCAGGGCGCCTCGTCGCTCACCGCGCAGGACATGCAGCTCAAGCTCGCCCGGATCGGATGCGTCGCCGTGCACTCGCCGGATCCGCACATCGCGATCACCGGTGCCTCGCTGCTCGGGACCGAGGACGTCGTCCTCGCGGTCTCCCATGAGGGCGCGACGGCGGAGACGATCAGGACGGCCGAGGTGGCGCGCGCGGCGGGGGCCTTCGTGGTCGCGCTGACAAACGCCCCAGGATCCCCGATCACGGTCGTGGCCGACGTGGTGCTCGGCACGCGCGCCAAGGAATCGCCGCTGCGGATGGCCGCGATGTCGAGCAGGATCGCGCAGCTCGCCGTGCTCGACCTGCTGTTCGTGCGCGTCGTGCAGCACCGCGGGGAGACCGTGACGGCACCGCTGCGCGCGACCCGCCGCGCGGTGCGCGGCGACTGACGGGTCCTGCCCGGCGTCGGTGGCCGGCCCTGCTCAGCCCACGTGGTCGCGGGTGCTGCCCAGCGCACGGGTCGCGATGCGGTTGGCCCTCGCCACGCAGCCGCTCAGCGACAGCCCACTGAGCACCCCGGCGAGGAAGCCCGCCGCGAAGGCGTCACCGGCGCCGATCGTCTCGACCACGGTCGAGGGCACGGCGGGGGCGTCGGCGCGCTCGGCGCCGTCGAACGCGGTGGCGCCGTCGTCCCGTGTGACGACGAGGTGCCTCGGTCCGGGGAACAGCGCACGCAGGCGGTCCGGATCCCCGGTGCCGAAGACGGCCTCGGCGTCGTGCGCGCTGCACTGCGCCACGTCGGCCGCGGCGAGGTAGCCGCCGAGCAGCTCTCGCGCCTCGTCCTCGCGGCCCTGCCAGAGCGCAGGGCGCCAGTTCACGTCGAAGCCGATCAGCCGGTCGCCGCGCTCGGCGAACAGCTCGTCCTGTGCGGCGCGGGCGCCGTCGGACAGGGCGGGGGTGATTCCGGTCGTATGCACGAGCGCCGCATCGGCGAGCACCCGCTCCGCGGCGGGCGTGCGCAGGGTCGCGGGGGAGATCCGGCTGCCCGCGGATCCGGCCCGGTAGTAGTGCATGGCACTCTGCACCGGCCCCTCGCCCTCGGCGGAGAGCTCCTTCACGTAGAGCCCCGTGGGAGCCGCGGGGTCGATCTCGACCGCGGAGGCGTCGACGCCGTGCTGCGCGAGCTCGGCGAGCAGGAAGCGGCCGAAGCCGTCATCGCCCACCCGGGAGATCACCGCGGCACCGGAGCCCGCAGAGGCGACCGCGAGCGCGACGTTCCACTCCGCGCCCGCCAGGGAGCGCTGGAACGTCCGATTGCTCTCCAGCGGACCGGCCGTGGTGGGCACGAGCGCCACCAGGCCTTCGCCGAAGCAGGCGATCAACGGTGTTTCGGGCACGCTCGCGACGATACCGGATCCCTGTGACATCCACGCGTCCGGGCGCCGCGCGCTCGTGGTTATACCCCCCTCGGGGCAGAAGGTCAAGAATCGCGCTGGACATGTCGCGATATCGGGCCTATAGTTGATATTTGCGCCTCGCTCCTCCCTGCCCTCATATGGTGGTCGGCAGACTCCGTACGTCCTCGCTCCTCGACAGAGCGCCTTCAGCGTGCGGCCGTGTGACGCGGCGCACTCACCTGACGACGAGGAATCGAGACGCCCTTCGGGGCTCACGGAGGTTATTCCCTTGGCTGCTGCTCGCAACGCATCCACCCCCACCACCATCAAGAACGGACGCGGCTACTCCCGCCTCTCGTTCGCCAAGATCTCCGACACGCTGACGGTCCCCGACCTGCTCGCCCTGCAGACCGAGTCCTTCGACTGGCTCGTGGGCAACGAGGCCTGGAAGCAGCGCGTCGCGGAGGCCAAGAAGGCCGGCCGCAAGGACCTCGCCCAGGCCAGCGGCCTGGAGGAGATCTTCGAGGAGATCTCCCCGATCGAGGACCTGAGCGAGACCATGCAGCTCTCGTTCACGAACCCGTACCTCGAGCCCGAGAAGTACTCCATCGAGGAGTGCAAGGAGCGCGGCAAGACCTACGCGGCCCCGCTCTACGTCGAGGCCGAGTTCATGAACCACCAGACCGGTGAGATCAAGACGCAGACGGTCTTCATGGGCGACTTCCCGCTGCAGACCGCCAAAGGCACGTTCATCATCAACGGCACCGAGCGCGTCGTCGTCTCGCAGCTGGTCCGCTCCCCGGGCGTCTACTTCGACAAGACCCCCGACAAGACGAGCGACAAGGACATCGTCTCCGCGCGCGTCATCCCGTCCCGCGGCGCCTGGCTCGAGTTCGAGATCGACAAGCGCGACCAGGTCGGCGTGCGCATCGACCGCAAGCGCAAGCAGTCCGTCACCGTCTTCCTCAAGGCGCTGGGCCTGACCAGCGAGGAGATCCTCGCCGAGTTCGCCGGCTTCGCCTCGATCGAGGAGACCCTGGCGAAGGACACGATCCTCACCAAGGAGGACGCGCTCCGCGACATCTACCGCAAGCTCCGTCCGGGCGAGCAGGTCGCCGCCGAGGCCGCCCGCGCGCTCCTGGACAACTTCTACTTCAACGCCAAGCGCTACGACCTGGCCAAGGTGGGTCGCTACAAGATCAACCAGAAGCTCGGCCTGGACACCCCGCTGGACGAGTCCGTCCTCACGGTCAAGGACGTCGTCGAGACGATCAAGTACCTGGTGCGCCTGCACGCGAACGTGGAGACCTTCGAGGGCATCCGCGGCGGCAAGAAGGCGGAGATCCGTCTCGCGACCGACGACATCGACAACTTCGGCAACCGTCGCATCCGCGCCGTCGGCGAGCTCATCCAGAACCAGGTCCGCACCGGCCTGTCCCGCATGGAGCGCGTCGTCCGCGAGCGCATGACCACGCAGGACATCGAGGCGATCACCCCGCAGACCCTGATCAACGTGCGCCCCGTCGTCGCCGCGATCAAGGAGTTCTTCGGCACCTCGCAGCTGTCGCAGTTCATGGACCAGAACAACCCGCTCGCGGGTCTGACCCACAAGCGCCGCCTCTCGGCCCTCGGCCCCGGTGGTCTGAGCCGCGACCGCGCCGGCGTCGAGGTCCGCGACGTGCACCCCTCGCACTACGGCCGCATGTGCCCGATCGAGACCCCGGAAGGCCCGAACATCGGTCTGATCGGCTCGCTCGCCACGTTCGCGCGGATCAACTCCTTCGGCTTCATCGAGACCCCGTACCGCAAGGTCGAGGGCGGCAAGGTCACCGAGCACATCGATTACCTGACCGCCGCCGAGGAGGTCGACTTCAACATCGCCCAGGCGAACGCCCCGCTCGCCGCGGACGGCCGCTTCACCGAGGCGCACGTGCTGGCCCGCCCGAAGGGCGGATCCGGCGAGGTCGACATGTTCCTCCCCGAGGAGATCGGCTACATCGACGTCTCCCCGCGCCAGATGGTTTCGGTCGCGACCTCGCTCGTGCCGTTCCTCGAGCACGACGACGCGCAGCGCGCGCTCATGGGCGCCAACATGCAGCGCCAGGCCGTGCCGCTGCTCCGTTCCGAGTCGCCGTACGTCGGCACCGGTATGGAGGGCTACGCCGCCATCGACGCCGGTGACGTGATCACCGCCGACAAGGCCGGTGTCGTCTCCGAGGTCTCCGCGGACCGCGTCGTGGTCATGCTCGACGAGGGCGGCACGCAGGAGTTCTACCTGCGCAAGTTCGACCGCTCGAACCACGGCACCTCCTACAACCAGAAGGTCGTCGTCTCGGCCGGTGAGCGCGTCGAGGTCGGCGAGGTCATCGCAGACGGTCCCGCCACGGAGAACGGCGAGCTCGCGCTCGGCAAGAACCTCCTCGTCGCCTTCATGACGTGGGAGGGTCACAACTTCGAGGACGCGATCATCCTCAGCCAGGACCTGGTGAAGGACGACACCCTCTCCTCGATCCACATCGAGGAGTACGAGGTCGACTCGCGCGACACGAAGCTCGGCAAGGAGGAGATCACCCGTGACCTCCCCAACGTCAGCCCGGAGCTCCTGAAGGACCTCGACGAGCGCGGCATCATCCGCATCGGCGCCGAGGTCCGCCCCGGCGACATCCTCGTCGGAAAGGTCACCCCGAAGGGCGAAACCGAGCTCTCGGCCGAGGAGCGCCTGCTCCGCGCGATCTTCAACGAGAAGAGCCGCGAGGTCCGCGACACCTCCCTGAAGGTGCCGCACGGCGAGCAGGGCACCGTCATCGCGGTCAAGGAGTTCAACGCCGAGGACGGCGACGACGAGCTCGGCTCCGGCGTCAACCGCCGCGTCGTGGTCTTCATCGCCCAGAAGCGCAAGATCACCGAGGGCGACAAGCTCGCCGGCCGTCACGGCAACAAGGGCGTCATCGCGAAGATCCTGCCGGTCGAGGACATGCCGTTCCTCTCCGACGGCACCCCGGTCGACGTGATCCTGAACCCGCTCGGCATCCCGGGCCGCATGAACTTCGGCCAGGTGCTGGAGACCCACCTCGGGTGGATCGCCGCACAGGGCTGGAAGATCGAGGGCAACCCGGAGTGGGCCGCGCGCCTTCCCGAGGAGGCGTTCGACGTCGCCCCCGGCACCAAGGTCGCGACCCCGGTGTTCGACGGCGCCAGCGAGGAGGAGATCTCCGGTCTGCTCGACTCGACGCTGCCGACCCGTGACGGCGTGCGCCTGATCGACTCGACCGGTAAGACCACCCTGTTCGACGGCCGCTCCGGCGAGCCGTTCCCGGGGCAGATCTCCGTGGGCTACATGTACATCCTGAAGCTCCACCACCTCGTCGACGACAAGATCCACGCGCGTTCGACGGGCCCCTACTCGATGATCACCCAGCAGCCGCTCGGCGGTAAGGCCCAGTTCGGCGGCCAGCGCTTCGGTGAGATGGAGGTGTGGGCGCTCGAGGCCTACGGCGCCGCATACGCGCTGCAGGAGCTCCTCACGATCAAGTCCGACGACATCCTCGGCCGCGTCAAGGTCTACGAGGCGATCGTCAAGGGCGAGAACATCCAGGAGCCGGGCATCCCGGAGTCGTTCAAGGTGCTCATGAAGGAGATGCAGTCGCTCTGCCTGAACGTCGAGGTCCTCTCGGCCGACGGCACGGCGGTCAACCTCCGCGACACCGACGACGAGGCCTTCCGGGCCGCCGAGGAGCTGGGGATCAACATCTCCAGCCGCTTCGAGTCCGCCTCGATCGACGAGATCTGAGCCAGAACCGATTCGACGGGCCTCGCGGCCCGCAATCAACAGTTTTTATTGAGACACAGGAGAACTAGTGCTCGACGCAACAACGTTCGATGAGCTTCGCATCGGTCTGGCCACCGCAGACGATATCCGCAAGTGGTCCTACGGCGAGGTCAAGAAGCCCGAGACCATCAACTACCGCACGCTGAAGCCGGAGAAGGACGGCCTCTTCGGCGAGCAGATCTTCGGCCCGTCCCGCGACTGGGAGTGCGCCTGCGGCAAGTACAAGCGCGTGCGCTTCAAGGGCATCGTGTGCGAGCGATGCGGCGTGGAGGTCACCAAGAGCTCCGTGCGCCGTGAGCGCATGGGCCACATCGAGCTCGCCGCACCCGTCACCCACATCTGGTACTTCAAGGGCGTGCCCTCGCGCCTCGGCTACCTGCTGGACATGGCGCCGAAGGACCTCGAGAAGGTCATCTACTTCGCCGCGTACATGGTCATCTCGGTCGACGAGGACGCGCGTCACCGCGACCTCGCGACCCAGGAGAACAACATCCGCCTCGAGCTGAAGACGCTCGGCGACCGCCGCGATGCCAAGATCGCGGAGCGCCTGGCCAAGCTGGAGGAGGAGCTCGCGGCCCTCGAGGCCGAAGGCGCCAAGGCCGACGCCAAGAAGAAGGTCAAGGACGCCGCCGAGAAGGAGATGTCCCTGATCCGCAAGGGCGCTGACGAGGCGATCGTCAAGCTCGAGCGCGTGTGGGAGGACTTCCGCACCCTCGAGGTCGGCGCCCTCCGTCCCGAGGACGACGTCTTCCACGAGCTGCAGGACCGGTTCGGCCAGTACTTCGAGGCCCACATGGGCGCCGAGGCGATCCAGCGCCGCCTCGCGGCCTTCGACCTCGCCGCCGAGTCGGAGAAGCTGCACCTGCAGATCTCCGAGGGCAAGGGTCAGCGCAAGATCCGTGCGATCAAGCGCCTCAAGGTCGTGAACTCGTTCCTGGAGACCGGCATGAGCCCGGCCGCCATGGTGCTCGACGTCGTTCCGGTGATCCCGCCGGAGCTGCGCCCGATGGTGCAGCTGGACGGTGGCCGCTTCGCGACCAGTGACCTGAACGACCTGTACCGTCGCGTGATCAACCGCAACAACCGTCTTCGTCGTCTGATCGATCTCGGCGCCCCCGAGATCATCGTGAACAACGAGAAGCGCATGCTGCAGGAGGCCGTCGACGCGCTGTTCGACAACGGCCGCCGCGGTCGTCCCGTCACCGGCACCGGCAACCGCGCCCTGAAGTCCCTCAGCGACATGCTGAAGGGAAAGCAGGGTCGCTTCCGCCAGAACCTGCTCGGCAAGCGCGTGGACTACTCGGGCCGTTCGGTCATCATCGTCGGACCGCAGCTCAAGCTGCACCAGTGCGGTCTGCCGAAGACGATGGCGATCGAGCTGTTCAAGCCGTTCGTGATCAAGCGCCTGATCGACCTGGGCCACTCGCAGAACATCAAGGCCGCCAAGCGCGCCGTCGAGCGCATGCGCCCCGAGGTCTGGGACGTGCTCGAGGAGATCATCCGCGAGCGCCCCGTGCTGCTGAACCGCGCCCCCACCCTGCACCGCCTGGGCATCCAGGCCTTCGAGCCTCAGCTCGTCGAGGGCAAGGCCATCCAGCTGCACCCGCTCGTCTGCGCGGCGTTCAACGCCGACTTCGACGGTGACCAGATGGCCGTGCACCTGCCGCTCTCGGTCGAGGCTCAGGCCGAGGCCCGCGTGCTGATGCTCGCCTCGAACAACATCCTCAAGCCGTCCGACGGCCGTCCGGTCACCCTGCCCTCGCAGGACATGATCATCGGCCTGCACCACCTGACCACGGTCAAGGACGGTGCGGTCGGCGAGGGCCGTGCGTTCGGCTCCGTGGGCGAGGCGATCCTGGCGAAGGACGAGGGCACCCTCGACCTGCAGGCCAAGGTCCGCATCCGCATCCCGGGTCTGACGTTCCTCGAGGGCGAAGCCCCCGAGGGCTACGAGCGCCACGGTCTCGTGGACACCTCGCTCGGCCAGGCGATCTTCAACGACACCCTGCCGAAGGGCTACCCCTTCGTGCGCGGCGTCGCCGACAAGGGCAAGCTGTCCCAGATCGTCAACAAGCTGGCCGAGGAGTACCCGAAGGTCGAGACAGCTGCGTCGCTGGACCGGATCAAGGACGCCGGCTTCTACTGGGCCACGCGTTCCGGCGTGACCGTCGCGCTCAGCGACGTCGTCACCCCGCCGAACAAGGGCGAGATCGTCTCGGGCTACGAGAAGCAGGCCGAGAAGGTCCAGGGCCAGTACGACAAGGGCCTCATCACCGACGCCGAGCGTCGTCGGGAGCTCATCCAGATCTGGACCGCGGCGACCGACGAGGTCCAGGCGGCCATGATGGCGAACTTCCCGACGGACAACACCATCAACCGGATGGTCTCCTCGGGCGCCCGTGGTAACTGGCTGCAGATCCGTAACATCGCGGGTATGCGCGGTCTGGTGAACAACCCCAAGGGTGAGCTCATCCCGCGTCCGATCATCTCCTCGTACCGCGAGGGCCTGTCGGTGGCGGAGTACTTCATCGCCACGCACGGTACCCGTAAGGGTCTCGCCGACACCGCTCTGCGCACCGCCGACTCGGGCTACCTGACCCGTCGTCTGGTGGACGTCTCGCAGGACGTCATCATCCGTGAGGACGACTGCGGCACGTCGAAGGGCCTGGAGCTGCCGATCGCCGCACCGAACAGCGCCGGCGAGCTGGTGCGCGACGCGAACGTGGAGAACTCCGTGTTCGCCCGTACGCTCGCGTCCGATGTCGTGAACGAGGCCGGCGAGGTTCTCGCCAGCGCCGGTGAGGACGTCGGCGACGTGCTCATCGACAAGCTGGTCGCGCTCGGCGTCGAGGCCATCAAGGTCCGCTCCGTGCTGACCTGCGACTCGGCCGTCGGCGTCTGCGCGCAGTGCTACGGCCGCTCGCTGGCCACCGGCAAGACGGTGGACATCGGTGAGGCCGTCGGCATCATCGCGGCCCAGTCGATCGGTGAGCCCGGAACGCAGCTGACGATGCGTACCTTCCACCTCGCCTCCGCCGGTGACATCACGCAGGGTCTGCCCCGCGTGCAGGAGCTCTTCGAGGCGCGTACCCCGAAGGGCGCCTCCCCGATCGCCGAGGCCGATGGCCGCATCACGATCGAGGAGACCGACAAGTCGAAGAAGGTCATCCTCACGCCCGACAACGGCGACGAGGAAGTGGTCTACCCGGTGCTGAAGCGTGCGACGCTCCTCGTCGAGGACGGCCAGCACGTCGTCGTCGGCGAGCCGCTCCAGGTCGGAACGCTCGACCCCAAGGAGGTCATGCGCGTCATGGGTGCCCGCGAGGTGCAGCGCTACCTCGTCAACGGCGTGCAGGGCGTGTACCGCTCCCAGGGTGTGCCGATCCACGACAAGCACATCGAGGTCATCGTTCGCCAGATGCTGCGCAAGGTCACCGTCGTCGACCACGGCGACACGACCCTGCTGCCCGGCGAGATGCTCGACGCCCGTCGTTACCAGGACGTCAACCGCGAGGCCGTCGCGTCGGGCAAGCGCCCGGCGTCCGGTCGCCCGGAGCTGATGGGTATCACGAAGGCGTCGCTCGCGACCGAGTCGTGGCTGTCGGCCGCGTCCTTCCAGGAGACGACCCGCGTGCTCACGCAGGCCGCCATGGAGGGCAAGAGCGACCCGCTGGTCGGCCTCAAGGAGAACGTCATCATCGGAAAGCTGATCCCCGCGGGGACCGGCCTGCGCCGCTACCGCGACATCACGGTGGAGGCGACCGAGGAGGCCAAGAGCGAGCGCTACCCGAACCGGATCTTCGCATCCGACGGCGCGTACGCCGAGGGAGACTTCGGCTACGTCGACTTCGACGCGTTCTCGACCGACGACATCACCCCCGGCACCTATAACTGAGTGCTGACGGACTGATCGTCTGACGAAGACCCCCGGATCCACATGGATCCGGGGGTCTTCGCGTTCCCGCATGCGGGAGCCGGTTCAGGGGAAGATGCTCGCCACGATGCTCGAGGTGTACCCCGTCGGGGCGAGGTTGGAATAACGGGTGTCGATGAGCACGTCGTCCCGCCAGAACAGCGTGCGCCCGTCGGTGACCGGATACTTCGGGTCCTGCCATTCCTTCTCGCAGCGGGTGCCCTTGTCCGGCGTGTAGCAGCTGTATCCCTCGGTCTTGACGAGGCCGTTCAGCATGTCCAGCGCCTCGCCGCGCGCCTTGCGGGAGATGGTCGTGGTGATGTTCGTCGTATCGGCCTTCGGATCCGCCCAGATGCAGATCAGGCTCCCGTCGGACTGCACGCCGCTGGGGCCGAACACGGGGGAGTTCAACGGGGTGTCGCCGAGCTGGGACCGCACCTCGGCCGACAGGATCGCCGTGCAGTCCTTCGGCAGTGCGACCGGTGTCGATGTCGGGGTGGGCGTCGGCGATGAGCTCTTTCCGGGGGACGGCGTCTTCGTCGACGATGCGGTGCCGGATCCGGAGGCCGTAGGGGTCTCTCCGGAGGCGGCGCCGGGGGCCGTGGGGCTGCACGCGGCCAGCGCGGCGGCGAGGGCGAGCGCGGTGAGAGCGACCGCGACGCTGCGTGTCTTCATGGCGCCAGGATAGGGCTCAGGGTTCGCCGGTCCGAGCGGCGCTCCGGAGTAGCCTGGGGAGAGTTCCGGAGCCATCCGGGGAGATGGGGGCGGCATGACCGAGCATCGCGTGGTGGTCGTGGGCGAGGCGCGGGTCGATGAGATCCGCGATCCGGGCGGGGTGCGCGAGAGCGTGACCGGCGACGCCGTGGAGCTCGCTGCGTCCCTGCTCGGTCACGGCCTTGTGCTGACCGTCGTCGCGCCGGTCGCGGAGGACGCCGACGGAGACAGGATCCGCACGGCGCTGCAGGATCGAGGGATCCGCCTCGTCTCCGTCCCTGCACCGGAGGGCACGCTGCGCCGCTCGATCGTGCGGGACCGCGGCGGCGTCGAGGTCGAGCTGCGCCGGGGCGAGAGCGCGTTCACGGACACCCGCCGGTCGCTGGCCGCGCAGGCGGAGGCCGACCTGATCGTGGACTTCCGCGACCGCGAGGGGTCGACGATCACCGAGGTGCGCGATGAGGTGCTGGGCGCGTTCGGGCTGGGTGCGTCCGTGAAGCCTGCGGAGGCGTCCGAGGCGTCCGTCCCGCGGGGCAGTGGCTCCGACGTGGCCGCTCCCGAAGCGGCGCCGTCGTCGCGGGACGACGCGCAGGCACCGGGGTTCGAAGGGCTCGCGCGGCCCGCCCTCGCCGCTGCGCCCTCGGCCGTACTGCTGCCCGCCCCGGTCGTCGCGGGCACGTACCGTCATGCGCCGGTGCGGCTCCTGCCGGATCCGCCCGCCGCGCACGCCCCCGCGCCGGACTGGCACGGACTCGAAGACCGGATCGCCCGCATCGCGACCTGACCCCAGGGCGCTGTGACGGGCGCCGCGCCGGGCCTGGCTGCGCCGACCCTGGCTCAGCGCCGCGGCGCGTAGCGCACGGGCGGATGTGTGCGGAGCACCAGGGCTCGCAGCTCCTCGAGGGAGGCATCAGCGCCGAAGACCCCGGCCGCGCGCGCCTGCACGAGCACGTTGCCGAGCGCGGTGGCCTCCACCGGGCCCGCGAGCACGGGCAGGCCGGACCGATCCGCGGTCGCCTGGCAGAGCAGCCGGTTGAGGGATCCGCCGCCGATGAGGCGGATCTCCTCGATCGTCCGGCCGGTGAGCTCCGCCGCGGTTCCGATGGCGTCGGCGAACGCCTGGGCGATCGACTCGACGACCATGCGGACGAACGCCGGCCGGTCGCCGGGGGGCACGGCGCCGGCGGCGCGGCCGACGGCGCCGATGCGAGCGGGCATGTCGCCGGGGGCGCTCAGCGACGGATCGTTCGCGTCGAACACGGGGACGCCGGGGTCCGCGGCGGCGGCCCGCGCCAGGAGCTCCGGAAGGTCGAGGGGTGCGCCGTCCTCGGCCTCCCAGGCCCGCACGGTCTCGGTGAGCAGCCACAGTCCCGTCACGTTGTGCAGGAAGCGGATCCGTCCGTCGACCCCGAGCTCGTGCGTGAAGCCCGCGTCGCGCGCCGCATCGGTGAGCACGGGGGCGTCGAACTCGAGACCGACCAGGCCCCAGGTGCCGCAGGAGATGTACGCGGACGAGGGGGAGGCCAGGGGGGCGGCGACGACCGCGGAGGCCGTGTCGTGGGAGCCGACCGCGACGACGGGCAGATCCGCCCCGATCCGCGCCGCGACGGCCGGGAGCAGGTGCCCGATCCGCTGTCCCGGGTCGACGAGCGCCGGCAGCAGGTCGAAGCGGATCCCGATCTGTTCCGCGAGCGCGACGTCCCATTCCCGGTCGTGCACGCCGAGCAGTCCCGTGGTCGAGGCGTTCGTGCGCTCGGCGACACGGGCCCCGGTGAGCCGGTGGGCGACGAGGTCCGGGACGAGCAGCAGGGTCTCGGCCTCGGCCGTACGGTCGTCCGCGGCGAGCTGGTAGAGCGTGGTGAACGGAAGGAACTGCAGGCCGTTGCGGGAGTACAGCTCGGCGAACGGCACGCGTGTATGCACGATGTCGACGCCGCGGGCGCCGCGGTCGTCGCGGTAGTGGAACGGCTCGCCCTGCAGCGCCTCGTCGTGGAGCAGCCCGTAGTCGACCGCCCAGGTGTCGACGCCGATGCTCTCGATCGACGGCTCACGGCGCACCGCCTCGGCGAGGCCGTCGACGACGTGCGCCATGAGCGCTTCGAAGTCCCAGTGCAGGCCGTCGGGGCGCCGCACGGGCCCGTTCGGGAACCGTGCCACCTGCTCGAGCGCGAGCAGGCCCTCTCCGACCCGGCCGATCATGACGCGTCCGCTCGTGGCGCCGAGATCGACGGCGGCGAACGCGCGGGGGGTCTGCGCGGCGCTCATCTCGCCGGCCCTTGCACCGAGCGCACGGGAAGCTGTCGAGCGCACGGCCTATCCGCGCGAACGTCCGGTGCGCTCGGCACGAAGCCGTGCACTCGGCGGGCCGTGCCCGCCCGCAGGCCGCGTACCTCGTGCATCGCGCTCAACGCAGGAACGCGGCGGCGACGCCGGAGTCGACGGGGATGTGCAGTCCCGTGGTGCGGCTGAGCTCGGGGCCGGTGAGCACATAGACGGCGTCGGCGACGTTCTCCGGCACGACCTCGCGCTTGAGGATCGTGCGGTTCGCGTAGAACTGGCCGAGGTCCTCCTCGGCGACGCCGTAGGTCGCGGCGCGGTTCGCGCCCCAGCCCGATGCGAAGATCCCGGATCCGCGCACGACGCCGTCGGGATTGATGCCGTTCACGCGCACGCCGTGCTCGCCGAGCTCGACCGCGAGCAGCCGCACCTGGTGGGCCTGATCGGCTTTCGTGGCCGAGTACGCGATGTTGTTTGGCCCTGCGAAGACGCTGTTCTTCGAGGAGATGTAGACGATGTCTCCGCCGAGCTTCTGATCGATCAGGATCCGCGCCGCGGCCTTCGAGACGAGGAAGGATCCCTTCGCCATCACGTCGTGCTGCAGATCCCAGTCCTTCTCGGTGGTCTCCAGCAGGGGCTTGGAGAGCGACAGGCCCGCGTTGTTCACGACGAGGTCGACGCCGCCGAAAGCGAGCACGGTCTCCTTCAGCGCCGCCTGCACGGCGTCGGCGTCGGCGACGTTCGCGGCCACGCCGATCGCGACGTCGGCGTTCCCGAGCTCGGCCGCGGCGGCCCTGGCCTTCTCGAGATCGAGGTCGGCGACGACCACGCACGCGCCCTCGGCCGCAAGCCGGGTGGCGATGGCCTTGCCGATCCCGGAGGCGGCCCCGGTCACGAACGCGATGCGGCCCTGGTGGGTCTTGGGCTTCGGCATGCGCTGCAGCTTCGCCTCCTCGAGCGCCCAGTACTCGATGCGGAACTTCTCCGCGTCCGAGATGGGGGAGTAGGTCGAAAGCGCCTCGGCGCCGCGCATCACGTTGATCGCGTTGACGTAGAACTCGCCCGCCACGCGCGCGGTCTGCTTGTTCGCGCCGTAGGAGAACATGCCCACGCCCGGGACGAGCACGATGAGCGGATCCGCGCCGCGGATCGCGGGGGACGCCGGTTCGGTCGCTGAGCCTGTCGAAGCGTGCGCGTCGTAGTACGCCTGGTAGTCCGCGCGGTATGCCGCGTGCAACTCGTGCAGGCGCGCGATCTGCTCCTCGGCCGACGCCGTCGCGGGCAGGTCCAGGATGAGCGGCTTGACCTTGGTGCGCAGGAAGTGATCGGGGCAGCTCGTGCCGAGCGCGGCGAGAGCCGGAGCCTTCTCAGCGGCGAGGAAGTCGAGCACGACGTCGGCGTCCGTGAAGTGCCCGACCATGGGGCGGTCGGTCGAGGCGATGCCGCGGATCGTGCCGGCGAGGGCCGCAGCGCGCTCGCGGCGCGCGGCCTCGGGCAGCGCCTCGAACCCGGCACGGACACCGCCGAACGGCTCGTCCTTCCCGTGCTCCGCGATGTAGGCGGCGGCGGTCTCGATGATCCAGAGCGAATGGGCCTCGGCCTCCTCGGACGTGTCGCCCCAGGCCGTGATGCCGTGCCCGCCGAGGATGCAGCCCACCGCGTCCGGGTTCGCGGCCTTGATCGCGGCGATGTCCAGCCCCAGCTGGAATCCGGGGCGCCGCCACGGCACCCACGCCACCCTGCCGCCGAAGATCGTCGCCGTGAGCGCCTCCCCGTCCGCCGCGGTCGCGATCGCGATGCCGCTGTCGGGGTGCAGGTGGTCGACGTGCGCCGCGTCGACGAGCGCGTGCATGGCGGTGTCGATCGACGGCGCGGCTCCCCCCTTCCCGTGCAGGCAGTAGTCGAACGCGGCGACCATCTCGTCCTCGCGGTCCGCTCCCGGGTACACGTCCTGGAGCGCGCGCAGGCGGTCGAGCCGCAGCACGGCCAGGCCCTGCGCGGTGAGCGTGCCGAGGTCGCCGCCCGAGCCCTTCACCCAGAGCAGCTCGACGGGCCGTCCCGTGACGGGATCCGTGTCTGTGCCTTTCGCGGAGGTGTTCCCTCCCGCGTAGTTCGTGTTCTTCGGGTCGGCGCCCAGGCGGTTGCTGCGCGCGATCAGCGCGGCGGCGGTGGGGGAGGTCATGTCTCTTCCTTGGATGCGGTGATCGTGCAGGGTCTCGGACGGTTGCGGGGAGCGCGCTCAGGCGCCCCAGCCGGCCGGGGCTCCGCCGACGCGGTCGGCGGAGATGCGCTCCAGATAGCCGGAGGCGAGGAACGCCGCCATCGGGTCGGCTGGAAGGCCGCGCTCCTCGCGCCACGCGGCGAGTGCGGGGCGCACGTCGGTGTAGAACGCGTCCATCAGCACGGCGTTCGCGGCCAGCACGTCGTCCGCGCGCTGCGCGGCGGCCAGGGCCTCGCGGTCGATCAGCAGAGCGCGCGCCGTCATCTCCTGCACATTCAGCACCGAGCGGATCTGTCCGGGGATCTTCGCCTCGATGTTGTGGCACTGGTCGAGCATGAAGGCCACGTCGGGGTTGTTCAGCCCGCCGCCGCGGATCACCTCGGAGATGATCCGGAACAGCTGGAAGGGATCCGCCGCGCCCACGATGAGGTCGTCGTCGGCGTAGAAGCGCGAGTTGAAGTCGAAGGAGCCGAGCTTTCCGAGGCGCAGCAACTGCATCACGATGAACTCGATGTTGGTGCCGGGGGCGTGGTGGCCGGTGTCCAGGCACACCATCGCCCGCTCGCCGAGCGCGGCGACCTGGGCGTAGCTCGTCCCCCAGTCGGGCACGTCGGTGTGATAGAACGCCGGCTCGAAGAACTTGTACTCCAGCACCAGGCGCTGCGCGTCGCCGAGGCGCGCGTAGATCTGCTGCAGCGAGTCCTGCAGGCGGTCCTGCCGGGCGCGCATGTCGTTCTGCCCCGGGTAGTTGGATCCCTCTGCGAGCCAGATCTTGAGATCCCGGGATCCGGTCGCGTGCATCACGTCGATGCAGGCGAAGTGGTGGTCGATCGCCTTCCGCCGGATCCGGTCGTCCTCGTGCGTGAGGGCGCCGAACTTGTAGTCCTCGTCCTGGAACGTGTTCGAGTTCACGGTGCCCAGGGTCACGCCCAGGTCCTCCGCGTGCCGGCGCAGGTCGTCGTAGGAGTCGACGAGATCCCACGGGATGTGCAGCGCGACGATCGGTGCCAGCGCGGTGTGCGCGTGCACCTGGGCGGCGTCGGCGATCTTCTCGTACGGGTCGCGGGGCGTGCCGGGCGTGCCGAAGACCCGGAAGCGCGTGCCGGAGTTTCCGAACGCCCAGCTGGGCAGTTCGATCGACTGCTTCTCGAGCTCGGCGAGGATCTCGGGGGAGAGCGTTGTCATGATGCGGTGCTTTCTTCGGGAGCGGGCGAGCGGCGCGCAGCGTCGAGCTGATCGGCCAGGTGGAAGATCTCGGTGAGTGCGGTCGCGGCCTGGTCGGGCCGCCCGTC
The DNA here is from genome assembly GCF_002979495.1 of Microbacterium sp. MYb64. NCBI lineage: Bacteria > Bacillati > Actinomycetota > Actinomycetes > Micrococcales > Microbacteriaceae > Microbacterium > Microbacterium sp. MYb64. The sequence goes on from NZ_PCOW01000004.1 coordinate 27,594, forward strand.
GAGGCCGAGGAAGTAGGGCGCCATCTCGGCCTCCCAGCGCGCGGCGATCGGGGACGCGGCGAGGTAGGCCTGCGCCGCCGCGTCGTCGGTCTCGTAGTAGCCGACGAGTCGGCCGCCTTCGGCGAGGAACAGCGAGTAGTTGCGCCGGCCTGCCGCGGCGATCTCGGCGAGCATCTCCGGCCGCACCGGGGTGTGACGGGCGATGTAGTCGTCGAGGAGCTCGGGCCTGATGCGGAGTTCGAAGCAGTGGCGGGTCATGATCCTCTCCGAAAGCGTCGGTCGGTAGCTTTCCTACTGTTTGGGAGCTACAAGATGAATCGATTCAATGCATTCGAACCCACCGTACGTCCCAGCCAGAACATTCGTCAATGGATCTGGGCCAGGGTTTGCCGTCGGCGTTGGTGATTCGTTTCAGACGGAGGCTCTGGCAGTGGATAGAGTCGGAGCGGGAGGAACGATGTCGGCGAGCGTGAAAGACGTCGCGGAGGCGGCCGGGGTCTCGGTGGGGACGGTCTCCAACGTCCTGAACCGGCCGGAACGCGTCGCGGTGGCCACCGTCGCGCGCGTCCAGGACGCGATCAGCAGGCTGGGTTTCGTGCGCAACGACGCGGCGCGGCAACTGCGTGCGGGCCGCAGTAACAGCATCGGCCTGGTGGTGCTGGATGCGCGCAACCCGTTCTTCGCCGACGTTGCGCGGGGCGTCGAGGAGCGCGCGGCCGAGCACGGCCTCACAGTCCTGGTCGCGAACAGCGATGAGAAGGGCGATCGGGAACGGGCACACATCGACCTCTTCGAGCAGCAGCGCGTGCACGGGGTGCTGATCACGCCCGTCGCGGAGTCCTTGCCCCGCCTGCAGCGGCTCCGCGAACGCGGCATGCCCACGGTCCTCGTCGATCGCGAATCGCAGGACGGGGGCTTCCCCTCCGTCGCGGTCGACGACGTGAGCGGCGGGAGGATCGCCGTGGAGCACCTCTGTGCGATCGGGCGCCGCAGGATCGCGTTCGTGGGCGGACCGCTCTCGCTCCGTCAGGTGTCCGACCGCCTCGAGGGCGCGCAGCGGGCCGTCGCGGACCGGGACGACGCCACCGTGGAGTTCATCGGAACACGCGCGCTGACCGTCGAGGCGGGCCGGGATGCGGGGCATCGGATCCTGGAACGGGCGCCGTCGGCGAGGCCGCACGCGGTGTTCGCGGCCAACGACCTCCTCGCCCTCGGCCTGCTGCAGGCGCTCGTGATGACCGGCGACGTGCGGGTGCCGGAGGACATCGCCCTGATCGGCTACGACGACATCGACTTCGCGGCCTCGGCGGTCATCCCGCTGAGCTCGGTGCGTCAGCCGGCGGCGCTCATCGGCTCGACCGCCGTCGACCTCCTCATGCGGATCGCCGACGATTCCGCGGCGGTGAACGACCATGTCGTGTTCCAACCCGAACTCGTCGTGAGGGCGTCGACCGGGGGACTCGTCGCGCGCTGAGGCCTCCGTGGATCCGCTCGGCCCCCTCGATTTCTCGTGACCGGATCCGCCGGGTATGCTTGATCTTCGCGCCCCCGGTCGGCTGGAAAAGCGGGACGGGCGTGCATTGGCAAGTTGCCCGAGCGGCCAAAGGGAGCTGACTGTAAATCAGCCGCGTAATGCTTCGGGGGTTCGAATCCCTCACTTGCCACAGCGCGGAATTCCGCGGGAAACGGAGGGGCTGGCACCACATCAGGTGCCAGCCCCTCCGGCGTCTGCGCCGTATCGTTGGCGACTGCGGCGACCGCTGCTTCGAGATCACGCTCTGTGAGGTTGACGAGCATCCGAGCGCCGATCTCGCCCGATCGACGCCGGGCGGCATCCGACGGCTCTCCTCGAGACGTTCGAGCAGCACGACGGATTGCGCGCCTCGAAGGCGAGAAGTCTGGCGGGGTCGACGTCGTGTGTAGCGTGGGCGGATGTCGTCAAACACTGTGATCGTTGTTGGTGCAGGGGTGATCGGAGCATCGATCGCCTATCACCTCGCCTCGCAGGGCGCGGAAGTACTGCTGGTTGACGCAGCTCTTCCGGGCTTCGGGGCGACGCGGCATTCATTCGGTTGGATCGGCCGATCGCCCGGAGATGTCAGCCCTGCAGGCGAGCTGCGAGCATTGGGTCGTCTGCACTGGGAGCGGCTTCGGAAAGAGGTGCCCGAACTCGACGTTCACTGGTGCGGTGCTGTCGTCTGGGGCGAGTTCTTCTCCGGCGATGATGCTGTGCTGAGCGACGACGCTGCAGTGCGAGAACCGAATCTGGTGTCGCCGCCGTCCCGCTCCGAATTCCGGTCGGATGACGGGTGGTTGGACGCCACTTCTGCTACGGAGAGTTTGATTCGTGCGGCTCAACAGGCCGGAGCGAAAGTGCGGCTCGGTACCCCGGTCACCCGATTGGTCCGCGTGGATGACGGGACAGTTGTCGGCGTGATGCTTGGCTCGGAGACGCTGACAGCCTCGACGGTGGTCGTGGCTGCGGGAACCGGGTCGACCGCTCTCTGCGCCTCGGCCGGCTTCGTTCTGCCCATGGTGTCGAGCCCCTCCGTGATGGTTCGGCTTCAGGCCCCGGTGGGCATCGTCACAGGAATCGTCGCCAACGATCGATTCGAGGCGCGCCAGAGTCGCGACGGAATGGTGCTGATGCCCGTCGACCACGACGGGGAGTCGTCGATGGCGGCACTCATGCGGATTGGCGAGGCTGCGCAACGTCTGTTCGTGGAGTCGTTCACCGGCGCGGCCCAGACACGACTGGTGGGCGTCGACATCGGGTGGCGCCCGATGCTTGCCGATGGTGATCCGAGCGTCGGCTACACCGGAGTTCCGGGCCTGTACGTCGCGGTCGCCCATCCAGGGGTCACACTCGCGTCGGTCATCGGCGATGCGGTGGCAGACGAGATCCTGACGCATGAGACCCGCGCTGAGCTCGCGCTCTTCCAGCCGCGATAGCCCCTGCGCAACTGGCGTCGGCAATGGCAGACCCCGTCGGCGGAAGGACACCGAACCGTCACCGATGTCCTGACGCACCAGCTGTCGCCAAAGTGCTGATGATGCTCACCACGGTCTATGCCCACGCGCTGGAGGAGCGGAAGCGCGGGGCGGCGGCGCTCCGTAGGGCAGCCGACTGCAGATTTTCTCGGGCGCGGAACGACGGAGCGATCGGCGTCACCTTTTCCCGCTGCTCCGCTCTTTCACTGTGGTGAGGCAGAGTTCGTTCCCCGGCTCTTGCGGATCCTGTCGGTGCAGCCATTCGTGCTCGGAAGCGGTGAGGCCATCGCGGTCGTGCCGGGCTGGGTCCCGGTTTGGCTGCACCGGCGCGCGGTCTGCCCGGCCGCGCCGCCCACGTGGAAGCCGTGACCCCTTCGCGTCACTTTTCTCGGAGAAGCCTCTCCTTCGTGCTGAAGGGTGCGGTGGTTCCGCCGCACTCCGGTTCAGGGGAAAGAAGAACGCATGGAGAACTACACGGAGAAGTCGCCGGAGTCAGGTGCGCAGGGCGTGAAGCGGCGGACGGTCATCAAGGGCGCGGCATGGTCGGTGCCGGTGCTCGCGGCCGCCGTCGCCACACCGGCGCATGCCGCGTCAACGGGAGGGGTGGTGATCACCCCCGGCAGCGGACCGCACTTCGTCGGTGCGTGCAGCCCGGCACAGCATCTCACCTTCACGGTGACCGACAGCGGCAACAAGCCCTTGTCGGGGACGCAGGTGTCGGTGGCGCTGCCGGCGGGCTGGCACTGGTCCGACAACACGACGGGCGCGAAGATCTTCACCTCGGACCCGACAGGGGTCGTCACGGTGACGGGAGCGGTCGGCGGATCGACGGCCGGTGCGGCGACGATCGTCGGCACCGTGCTTCCGTCCGGGCCTTCTGCGGCGGTACCGGTGACGGTGACGGGGACGATCGCCCGTGAAGTGCACCGCGACGGATCGAACCCGGACATGGCGATCCGCGACATGGGCGGTATTCCCGAAGGTTCGACCGCGATCGCGTGGGATGTGTTCCTCGGCCCTGACGGGACTCTGTACACGTACCACCAGGATTCCGGCTACTCCGTGGTCGACACCGGCGTCGTCGACATCGCCGCCCATCATTACACGCAGCTCGCGCCGAACCCGGTTCGCGAGATCGACATCCTCACCTACCTCACCAGCGACGGCACCGGAAAGACATGGACGTCCGAGGGTGGAGGGCAGCTCAACGGCACGGTCGTGCAGACCGGGGTCCCGGCCGGCACCAAGGTCGTCGGCTGGAACTCCTTCCTCTACCCGAACGGAGACCTGTCGATCACGGGGACCACGGTCGCTACGGGGGTCACCTCCGCGGTGGTCCAGCACGAGGTCGACTCCGCAGGCACCGTCTTCGACTACGCCACTTTCGTCACCTCCACAGGGGTGCACACCGGGAAGAAGAGCGGCGCGGGCGTCTGGACCGCGGCGAACAACTTCGCGACGCCGACGGGGGATGCGAAGGCGATCGGCTGGAACTTCTCGCTGCGCCCCAACGGTGATCTGTACTACCAGAACCAGCTAATCGCGCAGAACGTCACGTCCGCGGAGGGGCAGCACACGACCCGGAACACCGGCGAAGCCGACCTGGTCACCTACGTGCAGGCGGACGGAACCGGTGTCTCGCAGGCGTTCGGGACGGGGGCGAGCAAGACCACATGGGTGACGAACTTCGGCCCCGACGCGAAGGTCGTCGGGTGGAAGGGCATCCTCACCGGCAGCGGCAACCTCTACAACGGCGACGAGCTTCTGGACACCCAGGTCGTCACCGCTGATTCGTGGCACGAGCGCACCAGCGCGCCGGGGTTCAAGGAGACCGACTGGTTCGCCTGGACCCGAGGCGCCGCCTGCTAGGTCAGACCCATCCTGCGGTGAGGGTGAGGCGATCCGTCGCACCTCACCCTCACCGCGGGGCAGGCTTTCCGGCCCCCGACGACTATTTGCTTCGTGGCGACGCCGAGGCGTGGGCGCATGAGCCCCGCGCCGTCCCCGGCTTCTTAGACTGGTCGTCATGCGTGCCCTCACCGAACATCAGATCCGGGCGTCTTTCCGCAACGCGGAGCTCGACGAGGTCGCCGACATCGCGATGCCGCACGACCTGCTTCTCGCGGAGTGGGACTACCTCGACTTCTTCGCCTGGCGGGATCCGATCGCATCCCGCAAGGGCTACATCCTGATCGAGCAGGACGGCGAGGCCGTCGGGATCGTGCTGCGCGCGGCGGATCCGACCCGTGCGCGCTCCGGCATGTGCAACCTCTGCCACACGATGCAGCCCGGCAATCAGGTCGCCCTGTTCGCCGCGCGCCGCGCGGGGGAGGAGGGCCGCAAAGGATCCGTGGTGGGCACCTACATCTGCGCCGACCTCTCGTGCCACGAGAGCGTGCGGATCGTTCCTCCGCTCGCGCCCAACGAGATCCGCGCGGAGCAGCATGTCGACCGCCGCCTGGACGGCACGCATCGGCGCGTGTACTCCTTCGTCGCCTCCGTGCTCGGCGAGGTCTGAGGGCGCGAGCCTGGCGGTGCTTGCGGGTGCGCGGCCTGCGCTCGAGCATGCGACGGATGCACGACTGCGCCACGGATGCACGATCGAAACGGCGGATCCGTCGTGCATCCGTTCCCGGATCGTGCATCCGTCGCGCCGAAGAGGCTGATCCTCAGGCTCATGATTCCTGAGACTCGGTGCCACGGAGAGGCGTGGCGCGGGTAGGCTGATCGAGCGGTCTGACAGCCGCCCGATCACCGCCGATCCCGAAGGAGCACCATGTCCGACCCCCTGCTCTACCGCGTCGAGGACGGTCTCGCCCGGATCACGCTGAACCGCCCGCAGCGGCTGAACGCCTTCAACGCCGAGCTCGCGCATGCGTGGGCGGAGGCGACGGCGGCCGCCGTCGGCGACAGCACGGTGGGAGCGATCCTGATCGAGGGCGAAGGCCGCGCGTTCTGCGCGGGCGGCGACGTGATCGACATGGCGACGGGCATGGGCGGGAACGATGAGATCGAACGGCTCGCTCAGGTCATCCACACCGGCATCTCGACGCTGACGTCCTCCTCCGTGCCGGTCGTCGCGGCCGCGCACGGCACGACCGCCGGCGGCGGCCTGGGGATCCTGCTCGCGAGCGACTACGCCGTCGTCGGATCCGATTCGCGCTTCGGTAGCCTCTACGCGAACGTCGGCCTCACGCCCGACCTCTCGGTCAGCGCGCAGCTGGCCGCGACGGTCGGCGAGCGCCGCGCCCTGCAGCTGCTGCTCACGGATCGCATGCTCACGGCCGCGGAAGCCGTCGAATGGGGCATCGCGGCCGAAGCGGTGGGCGAGGGCGATGCGGCGACGATCGCCGCCGCCGTGCGCACCAGGTCGGAGGAGGTCGCGCGGTTCTGGCTGGCCGGCGCGTTCGGCGCGTACGGGCAGGCGAAGCGCCTGATCCGCTCCCGTGCGGAGCGCACGTTCCCCGAGCAGCTGGACGAGGAGGCCCGCACGATCGCCGCGGCGTTCGGCGGTCCGGAGGCGCAGGGCCTGATCGCGGCATTCGCGAAGCGGTCCTCGGGGCGCTGACCGCTCGCTCCGACGGGGTCATCGCCCGGCGCCGCATCGGCCTCCACAGCGCTCCGCACCGGCGACTTCTCCCCTGATCGTGAATCTCCCGTGGCACGCGCACCGGTGCGTGCGAGGATGAGAGCACCACAGACGGGGGATCCCATGGCGAACACGACGACACCGGCCAAATCGGGGCCGAACACCTCACTGCTCATCCGCGGCGCGATCTGGATCGCGATCGGAGCCCTCATCGCTGCCGCGCTCGTATGCGTCGTGTGGGTGCTCATCGGAGACCCGCAGGGGCTGATCGGCCGGGCCTTCCTCACGATCGTGCTGCTCGCGGGCTTCGCGGCGATCGCGATCCTCGAGGCCAGCCTGGCGCCGAACCGACAGGACTGGCTCGCGCTGCTCAGCATGCTGTCCTGGATCATCGCGCTGCTGGTCGGCGCTGTGAAGATCTGGCTGCCCGACGACTCCTACTTCGGGGGCGTGGAGCGCTTCTTCCAGCTCGTGCTCGTGGTCGGGATCCTGCAGCTCGCGCTGCTGCACGTGCGGCTGTTCCAGAAGGCAGCCGCCCGGCACGAGACCACGTTCACGCGCGCGATCGTGTGGGTGACGTACGCGTTCCTCGCGGGCCTCGTCGTGATGCTGGTCTTCTACCTGACGTTCCCGCACACCTTCCACTACGACGAGTTGTACTGGCGGATCGTCGTCGCGCTCACGATCCTCACCGCCGTCGGCACGATGCTGATCCCGCTGCTGAACGCGCTGTTCGCCCCGAAGAAGCCTGCCCCGGCCGCGCCCGCCCTCGTGGGCTACGCCGCGCCGGGCGCGGTCGCGTACCCCGCGGCAGAGCCGCAGCCGTGGCCCACCTTTGCCGACGGCCGTACGCCTCTGCCGTTCTTCGCCGACGGCAGCCCGGACTGGAACGCGTACTACACGGGCGTGCCGTCGCCGGGGGCGACGATCCCGGGGCAGGCTCCCGCGCCGATCCCGCCCGTGCCCACGCAGTCCGCGACCGAGGCCGCCATGGCGCAGCTCGGCGTGCCCCCTCAGCCGGCCGCCGCCGCTCCGGTCCCGGCCGCGCCGGTGATCCCGGCCGCCCCCGCGCAGCCCGCGACCGACGCTGCAGCGCAGCCGACCACGGGCGGACACGGCCTGGCGGGTGCGCTGCACGCGGAATCGTCCGCGGTCGACGCGGATCCGGCCGCGCCGTCGACGGCCACCGCGCCCGAGTTTCCGCCGGCGCCGCCCGCCGCGCCCCCGGCTGCGCCGACGCCCCCGGCCGCTCAGTGACCGCCGCAGAACTCCGCGACCTCGCGATCGAGATCGCCCGGGAGGCCGGGGAGCTGGCGCAGCGGCGGCGCGCGGAAGGCGTGTCGATCGCGGCGAGCAAGTCATCGCTGGCCGACATCGTCACCGAGGCCGACCGTGAGGTGGAGGCGCTGATCCGTGCGCGCCTGAGCACAGAGCGTCCAGGTGACGGCTTCCTCGGCGAGGAGTCGGGCGGCGGAGACGGATCCACGGGCATCACGTGGGTCGTCGATCCGATCGACGGGACGGTCAACTACGCCTCCGGGATCCCGCTGTACGCGGTGAGCATCGCGGCCGTCGAAGGCGGCAGCGATCCCGACGAATGGACCGCGCTCGCCGGAGTCGTTCAGTCCCCGGTCGTGGGGGAGACCTTCTCCGCGGTGCGCGGCGAGGGCGCTTTTCGGAACGGCGAGCGCCTCCGCGTCGCCGAGCCCGGGCCCGCCGGCGCCCTGCTCGCGACCGGTTTCGGCTACGACCCGAGCACGCACGCGGGCGACCTCGCCACGGTCGGCCGCGTGATGCCCATCGCCCGCGACCTGCGCCGGGGAGGTAGCGCCGCGACCGACCTGGCGTACGTTGCCGCGGGGCGCCTCGACGGCTACTTCGAGCGTGGGCTGAGCCCATGGGACTACGCGGCAGGAGCGCTGCTGGTGCGGGAGGCCGGTGGGGTCTTCCTCCGCCCCGAAGGCCCCGCTGTCGCGCGCCGGCTGAACCTCGCCGGCGGCGCCGAGCTCGTCGCGGAACTGCGCCGCCGGATCCTCGACGCCGCCTGAGATCGACGGATCCGAACGCGGACACGCCCGTGTGACGAAGGAGTCGCCTCGATTCGGTGGCGCGCCGTTTCTTTGGTATTCTCGTCTGGTTGCCCTCTGAGGGCATACGCCCCGATAGCTCAGTGGCAGAGCACTTCCATGGTAAGGAAGGGGTCGTCAGTTCAATCCTGACTCGGGGCTCGCAGTATCCATGCGGATGCCGTGCGGCAGGGTAGCTCAGCTGGTCAGAGCGCACGACTCATAATCGTGAGGTCGCGGGTTCAAGCCCCGCTCCTGCTACTGAATGAGACCCCCGGTTTTCCGGGGGTTTTGTCGTTCCCGCGTCTCTACACTCGGAGCATGGTGCTGAGGTTCGACGTGGATATCGAGGAGGTCGCGCGCATCGCGCGGGCTCGCGGTGTTCGACGCCTCCGCGTCTTCGGGTCCGCGGTGACGGATCGGCTCGACCCGGAGCACAGCGACGTCGATGTGCTCGTCGATCTCGCGACGGAGGACAGGGATTCGTTCGACGCCTATTTCGGGCTCAAGGAGGATCTGGCGCGGATCTTCGGTTACCCGGTCGATCTCGTCATGTCGGAGGCCGTGCGCAACCCGTTCTTCCGGGAGCGTGCATTCGCGACCGCCGAGGAACTCTATGCGGCCTGAGTCAATAGACGATGCTGTCGTGTGGGACGCAGCGCGCTATCGAGTCCCAGGCCTGATCGCCTGTATCGACCAACTGCTAGCGGTGACGCACGACTCATAGTCGTGAAGTCGTGGGGTTCAAGCCCCGCTCCTGCTACAAAACACTGAATCGATAGCGACCCTGATCCCGCCCCAGGGTGTTCCGCTCGCATCCTTCCTTGCGCGGCGATGCGAACTCTTCGACGAGATCGCTGCGCTGTCGACCGATCGTTCTGCCCTTCGCGGTGGCCAGGCCTGGGTGATGCTTCTCGGCACGGTGAAGGCAACATCGCATTCAGATCGGCTGGCTTACATGCTCGACAATTGGGCGGTCGACGGTCACGTCATCGGCGTCCTGTACCGCATGCGGACGGGCGACTACGTCGAGCAAATCCGGCCATTCCTGCAGTCGCAGTCGACGTGGATTCGGAACGAAGCCAAGCGACACCTCGCGAAATACGACCCCCCTCGCTGAGCTCCTATCTGAACCGCCGTGTGTTTTGCGTATCGCGGCGAACCGTTGACGAAACGTGAGAACCGCCCCGCCCTACTGGGCAGAAGCGGAGTGGTCTCGGTGCTCCTCCTTGGCCCGTTCCGCAAAGGATCGCACCCTGGGAGGTCTTCGCCGTCATCGTCGACCGTGCGATTCGCGAGGTCGCTTGGCGGCGCATAGCCGGAACCGGGCAGCTGCTCGCTGAGGAGCAAGGAGCAACACCGATGCCCTGGACGCCACTGCTGCAGCGGAAGCTCGAGACCTCAACACTCCTTTCGTGCAACATATTGACATTTGATGCGTGCACCTTCTAGGTTCGTGGGAACGGGCTGTTCGGTCGTACTGACCGGCAGCCTCCCACCCCGCGACACAACGGCCTCGGAGGACAAGTCACATGCTCAGATTGGCGATCAACCCCCTGCCCTGGACCTTCGGTCCCACCGGCCCGACGCTGTCGGAGTCGTCGTTGCGGGTCGCGCTCGCGGAGCTGGCTCCGACCGGTTTCCGCGCGCTCCACACGAGCGTGCCTGAGGGGATCGAGCTCGCCTCCTACACCGCGCTGCTGGACGAGTACGGATTCCGCGCCGCGCCCGGCTATGTCTCAGGGCCCTTCGATCAGGAGGAGCTCCACGATGAGCTGGTCGAGACGGTTCGCGCCCACGCCCGTCTCATCCGAGAGCTCGGGCTCGACGTGACGTTCGTCGCCGGCGGACTCGACGCGGAGCGCATGATGCGTCCCGCGATCGGAGAGGGGAGCGACCCCGGACGGACGCGGCGCATCGCCGACGGCCTGGCACGCGCCGCAGAGGCCGCCGCGGGTGAGGGCGTGCGGCTCGCACTCCACCCGCACGTGTCGTCGATCATCGAGACCGAGGAGGAGATCCGCGCGATCCTGGATGCGACGACCGGGTCGGCCCTCGGATTCGGTCCGGACACCGGCCACCTGGCGTGGGCGGGGATGGTACCCGCGCAAATCATCTCGGACTACCGCGACCGCGTCATTGCGATGCATGTGAAGGACGTCAGCCTCTCGGGCATGCAGCAGGCGATCCGCTACTCGGACGACTACATGACCGCTGCGTTCGTGCGCGGCATCTGGACCGAGCCCGGCCGGGGCGTCGTCGACTTCGACGCCGTCTTCGACGCGCTCCCCGAGGGCTTCGACGGCTGGTGCGTCGTCGAGGTCGATGTCCCCAACCTGCCGAGCCGGGTCGAGAGCGCCCGTGCATCCTTCCAGGCCCTGACCGCCCGCTACCCCTTTACGGAGGCATCCGCATGACCGCTCTCGAGACGATCGGTGTCGGGATCGTCGGCGCCGGCCCGGCGTCCCAGACCATCCATCTGCCCACCCTCGCCCGGATGACCGACCGGTTCCGCATCGCGAACATCATGGACGTGGTCCCTGGGGTCGCCGAGTCGGTGGCCGACCGAGTGGGCGCGCGCGCCTCGACATCCCTGGAGGCTCTCCTGGACGACCCCGGCGTCGATGTCGTCGCCGTGGCCAGCCCTAAGCAGTTCCACGCCGATCAGGTGGTGGCGGCGATGGAGGCCGGCAAACGCGCGGTGCTCTGCGAGAAGCCGCTCGTGGTCAACGCCGAAGAAGGCGGCCGGATCGCCGCCGCCGCGGAGCGCACTGGCGTTCCGGTGATCGTCGGGGCCATGCACGCGTACGATCCCGCCTGGCTCGCGGTCTCGGCAGGATGGGGAGGATTCGCCGATCGGGTCCACACCGTGCGCTCACGGATCGTCTTGCCGCGGAATCGGCGCTTCGAGGACTGGTCGACCGAGGTGCGGTTCCGCTCCCAGGGGCCGGTGTTCGCGATGGCCACGCCCGAGGCGGCCGCGGCGGTGCTGCGCAACCTCGTGCTCGAGCTGACCGTGCATGATCTGCCTCTGGTGCGCGCGCTGCTGCCTGCGGCGGCGGAGCTTTCGGTGCACTCTGCCAGGATGCTCCGGCCCGTCGGCTATGCGATCAACGGAGAGGTGGGCGACCGGTCGGTGCAGCTGATCGCCTCCTTCCACGGGCACTCCGAACCGTACTGGGAGCTCGAGGCGATCTCGGACGACGAGACGCTGCAGGTCCGGTTCCCTCCCTCCTACGTCCATGCCGGTTCGGCCGAGGCCACTCTGCGGCATGCAGACGGGTCCCGGAGCGTCTTCGGGCCCTACCGGAGCAACGGATACGAGGGGGAATACCTCGCCCTTCACGCCGCGGCGACCGGTGCCGACGCCGGTCGCGGTCTTGCGGCCGCGGTCGGCGATCTCGACTTCACTCTGGCCGTCGCCGATCAAGCGGTCGCGGCCCTTCTCCGGGAGGACGCGGCATGAGCCGGTTGCGCATCACCATTGCGGAAGGGGTATCGCGGGACTCGTTCGACTACGCGCTCGCGACGCTCCCCGAGTCGTATGTCATCGCGGACTCCGCGGCCGACGTCGTGGTCGTCGACGGCGGTGCCGACTGGGTGCAGGCCTGCGCCCGCGCGGTCGATACCGGTGCGCGTGCCGTGATCGTGACGGATCCGGTTGTGGTCGACGCGGAGTCGATCCTGGCGCTGGACCACCGGGCCGACGAGGCGGGAGCGCTCGTGCGCGTGGTCGATCAGTACGCGGGGAACCCGGCGCTCGCGGCCCACGGACGACAGCTGCGTGCGCATCTGGTCGTGGCGACCGCGGTGATCCTCACCGAGACCCGGGCGGAGCTGTCACCTGCGGACGCGGCCCTGAGCGTGGTGCGCACGCTGCGGGCGCTCGGCTTCGACACCGAACTCGCGCACTGGACGGTCAGGCCGCACTCGGTTCACGTGGCAGGGAGCGCGGGGGCGGTGGCGGTGGAAGCTGTCGTGAGCAGGAGCAGCCACGCCGGACAGCGGGTGCAGGTGCTCGGATCGAGCAGGACGATCGACATCGCGCTGCCCGCTGCGGGCACCTCCACTCCGGCCCGTCTCACCGTCACGACGCTCGACGGCGAGGACAAGCTCGCCTCCGTGTATGAGGCCGCCGACCGCGCCGAGTGGCGCAGGACCCACGACCTCCTGGGCAGCGGGAACACGGGTGCCTCGCAGCTCCGCGAGCTCGCCGCGGACGTGGCTGCGGTGGAGCGGATGATCGCTCAGGGCTCGCGATGAGCCACAGGAGACCCGCGGGTGCGCGCCATGCGGCCTAGCTTGCGCGTCGCCATCATCGGGACCGGCATGATCGCCGCGGCGCATGCGCGCGCCGCGCGGGACGCCGGGGCGACGGTGCTCGGCGTGCTCGGCTCGAGCCCTTCGTCCTCCGCGGCGGCGGCAGCGACCTGGGGGATCCCTTCAGGCTTCCAGGATCTGGATGAGCTGCTGCTGTCCCGGCCTGACGTCGTGCATGTCTGCAGCCCCAACTCGACGCATCTCTCCTACGGGCGAGCGATCGCCGAGGCCGGCATCCACCTGGTCGTGGAGAAGCCGATCGCGACGACGCTCCACGACGCCCAGCTCCTGGAAGAAGCCGTGCGCGAGGCGGGTGTCGTGGCCACGGTGCCCTTCGCATACCGGTTCCACCCGCTGGTGCGGGAGATGCGCGAGCGCCGTCGCCGGGGCGACATCGGAGACGTGATCCTCCTGCACGGGTCCTACCTGCAGGACTGGCTGCTGTCGCCGGACGTGTCGAACTGGCGGGCGGACGCCTCCGTCGGGGGGAGCTCGCGTGCCTTCGCCGATATTGGCTCGCACTGGTGCGATCTGGCGGAGTTCATCTCGGGCGAGCGGTTCGCATCCCTTCAGGCCACGTTCTCGATCGTCCATCCGACGCGCTCGGCCGCGTCGTCCGAGTCCTTCTCCTCCTCTGGGGCGGCGGCCGCGCGCGTGAGCGTGGACACCGAGGACATCGCCCTGCTGACCCTGCGCAGCGACCGCGGCGTCCACGCGAGCGTGACCATCTCTCAGGTATCGGCGGGGCGCAAGAACCGGCTGTGGATCGAGGTGGACGGAACCCGGCAGTCGCTCGTGTTCGATCAGGAGCAGCCCGAGTCGCTGTGGATCGGGACCCCCGACGGTGCCCGGATCATCCGCCGGGGCGAGGGGACTCCCTCCGCGGATCAGCACAGGCTGCTGCGCACTCCGCCGGGGCACCCCCAGGGCTGGCCCGATGCGTTCGCGGCGTTCTGCGCCGATACCTATGCCGCCGTGCGCGGTGAGGACCCCGAGGGGCTGCCGACGCTCGAGGACGGGGTCCGCTCGATGAGGCTGATCGACGCTGCGCTCGAGAGCGTGCGATCTCGCGAATGGAAGGACGTGATCCGATGAAGCTCGGGTTGATGACAGCCTGTCTGCCGAACTGGTCCCTGGAGCGACTCGCCGAGCATGCGAGCGCGCGCGGCTTCGACGCGCTCGAGGTCGCGGCGTGGCCGAGCGTGGGGAGCCGGGACTTCGAAGCGACGCACATCGATGCCGCATCGTTCGACAGCGGGAAGGAGGACGCGGTCCGGGAGATCCTCCTGCGCACCGGCGTCTCGGTGAGTGCTCTCGGCTACTACGAGAACAACCTGCATCACGATCCGGATCGCCGGGCCGCGGTCCACGCGCATCTCCGCCAGGTGGTCGACGTCGCGTCGCGGCTCGGGGTCCCCTATGTCGGCACGTTCGTCGGACGGGACAACGCGCTGAGCATCGTGGAGAACATGGCGGAAGGGGAGCGGGTGCTTCCCGCACTCGTCGACTACGCGGGCGAGCGCGGCGTGCGGCTGATCACCGAGAACTGTGTCATGGAGGGCTGGCATCCCGACGGATACCCTGGGAACATCGCGTACAGCCCTGAGGTGTGGGAGTGGGCGACGACGCTCGGCTTCGGGCTGAACTGGGACCCGTCCCACCTCACCTGGATCGGGATCGACCCGCTCACCACCATCCTCCCGTTCGCCGCTCACATCGTGCACGCCCAGGCGAAGGACGCCGAGACCTCGCCGGAGGCCCGCAACCGCACCGGCTTCTACGGCACCGTCCACAAAGGCGGCAATCCGTGGGAGATGGGCTGGTGGCGCTATCGCATCCCCGGACGCGGCGACGTGGACTGGACCAGGGTCGTCGATCGGCTCTATGCCGCGGGCTTCACCGGAACGCTGTCCGTCGAGCACGAGGATCCTTTCTGGAGCGGAAGCGACGAGGCGGTCCTCGAAGGGCTTCAGATCGCCTACGACACCCTGCGGCCGCTCGTGCGCAGGGAACGTGCCGGGGTCGGGGTCTCCCCATCCGGAACGACTCCCCCTGCCCGCTGAACTCTCCATCGGCCGAACTCCCTCACCTGAATGGGTCTTCGGCAACACCTGGTCGGTGCCTCCGAACCCGCAGAGGCGAACGGCCGATCCGCATCACATTCGCAAAATGCAAAGGAGCATCATGAAGAGAACCAAGACCGCCGCGCTCGTGGCGGCCGCCGGAGCCATCGCGCTCCTGCTTTCCGCCTGCTCGGGAACCGGGAGCGCATCCTCCTCGGGCGGTGCCAAGACAGCCCCGCTGCTATCGATCGGAAGCTTCGTCGAACCCCCCTCCTGGGACCCGGCCGTGGCGCAGGAGGGCAACTACATCCCGTTCTACCAAGCGGTCTACGACACCTTGATCCGGCTCAGCCCTGACGGCAAGCTCGAGCCGATGCTCGCGACGAAATGGTCGTACAACGCCGACAACACCGAGCTCACCCTGACGCTGCGCGATGACGTGACCTTCACCGACGGCTCGAAGTTCGACGGAGAGGCCGCAGTCAAGAACATCGAGCACTTCCGAGCGGCGAACGGTCCGCAGGCCACGCTCGCGAACTACATCAGCAAGGTGAGTGCGCCCGACGCGAAGACGCTGGTCATCTCGCTGAGCGCGCCGGATCCGTCGCTGCTGCGTTCGCTCACGAACGCGCTCGGGTTCATGGCCAGCCCCAAGGTCGCCGGGACGCCCGGCATCGCCAAGGCGCCGGTCGGCTCAGGACCCTATGTGCTCGACCCCGCGTCCACGATCGTCGGGTCCCAGTACGCCTTCACGCGCACGAAGAACTACTGGGGCGCGAAGCTCCCGTATGACCAGATCCAGCTGAAGGTGCTCACGGACGAGACCGCACGCATGAACGCGCTGCGCTCAGGACAGGTCGATGCCGCACCGTTCGTCAACAAGACCTCCTACGACGAGCTGAAGGGTGCGGGACTGACCGCGCTCAGCCAGGAGAGCGACTGGACGGGCTTCCAGTTCTACGACCGTGGCGGCGTGCTCAACCCCGCCTTCGCCGATGTCCGGGTACGGCAGGCGCTCGTCACCGCGATCGACAAGAAGGGCATCTTCAAGAGCGTCCTGCTGGAGCGGGGGAAGCTCACCAACCAGATCTTCAACCCGAACGACCTGGCCTACGATCCTTCGCTCGAAGACGGCCGCTGGGACTACGACCCGGCGAAGGCCAAGCAGCTGCTCGCCCAGGCGGGGTACGGCACCGGACTCGAGATCGAGCTGCCCCTCATCGGTGCGTTCCCGCCGGCGGTCTACACCACCATCATCCAGAACCTCCAGGACGTCGGCGTGACCGTGAAGCAGCATCAGTTCGCCCCTGGCGAGGCGATTCCAGGCCTCACCGGCGCGAAGTTCTCGTTCGCCTACATGCAGCTGAACCTCTTCGACGACTGGGCCATGATGAACCAGACTGTGGTGCCGACCGCCCCGTGGAATCCGTTCAAGATCTCCGACCCGACCGCGGATGGATACGTTACGGACTATCAGAACGCCACGAGCGATGATGAGCGCCAGACGGCTGGACGCGCGCTCAACAAGCACATCGTCGACAACGTGTGGTTCGGCGTGTTCTACCTCGAGGACCAGGTGTACGGCGTCGACAAGAAGACGACGGTGACCCTGCAGAAGGGGCAGGCCGTGCCGTCGATCTTCAACTACTCGCCGGCGAACTGAACGACACCGCTCCCGGCGCCGGCGACGGTGCCGGGAGCGGCTACGAAGGGGAGCGACTGTGCTCAGATTCATCCTCAAGCGAGCGTTGCTGGCGATATCGCAGCTGTTCGCGATCTCCCTCATCGCCTTCACGCTGCTCTACCTGTCGTCGGGTGACATCGCTCGCGCCATCCTCGGGCAGTATGCGACAGAGGAGCAGGTGCGCCAGAAGACGCACGAACTGGGGCTGGACCGCCCGTTGGTCGTCCGCTACGGCGAATGGCTGGCGAACGTTTTCCACGGAGACCTCGGCCAGTCCTATTTCACGCCGCAGGGCGTGGGCGATGCGCTGCTGGCCCGGCTTCCGGTCACCCTCACGCTCCTCATCGCCACGACCGTGCTGGCCGGTCTCATCGCCTTCGCCCTCGGCATCGCCGCCGGCGTGCGCCGTGGCTGGCTCGATCGGCTGATCCAGGTGATCTCGGTGGTCGGGTACGCGCTCCCCGGATTCCTCGTCGCCCTCTTGCTGGTGCTGACTTTCGCCGTCGATCTCGGCTGGTTCCCGGCGACCGGGTACGTCCCGTTCAGCGAGGACCCCGGTGGATGGGTGCGCACCATGACGTTGCCCATCGTCGCGCTCTCGATCGCCGCCATCGCGGCCGTCGCGGCGCAGGTGCGCGGCGCGGTCATCGACGCGATGCGGCAGGACTACGTGCGGACTCTGCGCAGCCGTGGCCTCAGCGAACGCAAGATCATCCTCAAGCACGTCGTGCGCAACGCCTCCGGCGCCGGGCTCACCGTCCTCGGCATCCAGTTCGTCGGACTCCTGGGCGGCGCGATCATCGTCGAGCAGATCTTCGCCCTCCCCGGATTGGGGACGATCGCGATCACGTACACGACCCGCGGCGACATCCCCGTGGTCATGGGGCTTCTGCTCGTGACATCCCTCGTCGTCGCGACGGTGAACGTCCTCGTGGACATCGCCGTCGGACTCCTCAACCCGAAGGTGCGCATCGCATGACCGACTCGGCTACCTCCGCGGCGTCGCGGATCCGGTTCGCAGGCCGATTCCTGCGCAATCCGCTCGCGACGGCGGGGCTCCTGCTGCTCGCTCTCATCGCGCTCTCCTGCATCTTCGCCGGCATGCTCTCCCCGAACGACCCGAACCTCTCCGTCATCGGCGATGCGATGCTGCCGCCGTTCTCCCCAGGGCACCCCCTCGGGACCGACTCATCCGGACGCGACGTCCTGTCGCGTCTTCTGCACGGCGGTCGGGTGAGTCTGCTGGGCGCGTGCCTCGCCATCGTCGTGGCCGCGATCATCGGGATCCCGACCGGGATGCTCGCCGGATACTACGGTTCCTGGTTCGACTCCTCGTCGGTGTGGTGGAACAACCTGATCCAGTCGATGCCGGGGATCGTGGTGCTGCTCGCCGCGCGCGCGGTCATGGGGCCGTCGATCTGGCTGTCGATGTTCATCTACGGGATCATCCTCTCGCCCGCCTTCTACCGGGTGGTGCGGACGGCTGTCATCGACGTGCGCAACGAGCTCTACGTCGACGCCGCCCGGGTGGCGGGACTCAGAGACACGTCGATCATCGGACGCCACATCCTGGCGGTGGTCCGGGCGCCCGTCATCATCCAGACCTCCCTGCTGCTCGGGATCGCGCTGGCGATCCAGTCCGGGTTGGAGTTCATCGGGATCGGGGATCCCACGATCCCGTCCTGGGGGAATCTGCTCAACGACGCGTTCAAGAACATCTACCGCAACCCCGCCATGCTCGTCTGGCCGACGCTCGCGATCGGACTCACCTGCGCGGCACTGGTGGTGATCGGCAACGGGCTGAGGGATGCGCTCGAGGAGCGCGGATCCCGCGCGGGCGGGCGCTCCTCGCGGCGTGAGCGGCGCCCCTCTGCCGGGACCGCGACGGCTCCTGCCGGGGAGGCCGGTGTCGCGTCAGGGTCTGGGGCTTCAGGCATCGCCGTGGTCTCCGTGCCCGAGTCCACGGCTCCAGGCCGGGATCAGGCGATGCAACCCGTCGCCTCCGATGCAGCGCTGCTCAGCGTGCGCGGCGTTTCGATCGCGTATGGCGACGGCCCCGATGCGACGACCGTCGTCAGGGACGCGAGTTTCGACGTCTCACAGGGCGAGGTGCTCGGCCTGGTGGGCGAGTCAGGCTCGGGCAAGACCCAGACGGCGTTCTCGATCCTGGGGCTGCTCCCCGCGGGCGGACGTGTGCGCTCCGGGAGCATCCTGTTCGATGGGCAGGAGCTAGGACATGCTCCTGCATCCGTGTTCCGCCGTCTCCGCGGCACCGAGCTCGCCTACATCCCGCAGGAGCCGATGAGCAATCTCGACCCCTCCTTCCGGATCGGCAACCAGCTCGTCGAGCCGATCGTCGACCGGCTCGGTGTCTCGAAGCGCGAGGCCACGGTGACGGCGCTGGAGCTTCTCAGCCGCGTCGGCATCCCCGAGCCTCGGCGGACGTTCGATGCGTACCCCCACGAGATCTCGGGGGGCATGGCGCAGCGCGTGCTGATCGCCGGGGCCGTCTCGTGCAAGCCGCGGCTGCTCATCGCCGACGAGCCGACGACCGCGCTCGACGTCACCGTGCAGGCGGAGGTGCTCGATCTGCTGCGGAGTCTGCAGAAGGAGTACGGCATGGGCATCGTCCTCGTGACCCACAATTTCGGAGTCGTCGCCGACATCTGCGATCGTGTCGCGGTCATGCGCGGCGGCGCGGTCGTGGAGGTGTCCGACGTGCAGTCGATCTTCGCCGATCCCCGGCACGAGTACACCCGGATGCTGCTGGACTCCACGCTCGAGGGCGGGCTGTCCCGTCCCGAGCTCGATGCCGCCGAGGAGGCGATCCGATGACGAACCTGTTGGAAGTCGAAGGTCTCGAGGTCCAGTTCCGCAGACGCGGCGCAGTCTTCCAGGCGCTGAACGACATCAGCTTCTCGATCGAACGCGGAAGGACGCTGGGCCTCGTCGGGGAGTCCGGTTCGGGCAAGACGACGATCGGCCGCGCCATCCTTGGTCTCGTCCCGGCATCGGCGGGGCGGATCGCCTTCGAGGGCAAGGACATCACCCACCTGTCACGGGCCAGACGGCGCCCGCTGAGCCGTGATATCCAGGTCGTGTTCCAAGACCCGTACACTTCGCTGAACCCTGCACTGACGATCGAGCAGATCCTTGCGGAGCCGCTCCGCGCGCAGGGCGTGTCGCGGACGGAGGCGTCGCGTCGGGTCCGCGGGCTGCTGGATCGAGTCCGCTTGCCGTCCGACGCCGCCGACCGGTACCCGAGCGAGTTCTCGGGCGGGCAGCGTCAGCGCGTGGCGATCGCGCGAGCGCTCGCCATGGAGCCCAAGCTCATCGTGTGCGACGAGCCCGTCTCGGCACTCGATCTGTCCACGCAGGAGCGGGTGCTGGATCTCTTCATCGAGATCCAGCGGGAGATCGGCTGCGCCTACCTCTTCGTTTCGCACGACCTGTCCGTCATACGACACATCAGCCACGAGGTGATGGTGCTCTACCGCGGTGCGCTCGTGGAGGCGGGCCCGGTGACGGAGATCACCTCGGCGCCGTCGCATCCCTACACCCGTCGCCTGATGCTCTCCGCGCCCGTGCCGGATCCCCTGGCGCAGCGCGAGCGCCGGGCCGAGCTGACCCGTCTGCGCGTGCTCGAGACCGCGGGGTGAACGACGCCCTGGCGGCGTGCTGCGAGCGGGTTCCGGGATTCCGCAGAGGCTGCGATCGAGCTAGAGTACAGAGATGCAACATATTTAGAAACGTTGCACAACGGATGGGAGCCCATGGTGGCATCGCAGGTGATCTCGCGGCGGGACGTCGAGTTTCTGCTCTACGAGTGGCTCGACGTGGTCTCACTCGTCGATCGGCCGCGCTTCTCCGATCACGACCGCTCGACCTTCGACGGCGTGATCGACATGGCAGAGACCATGGCCGTCCAGACCTTCGCCCCGATCAACCGGCTGCTCGATGAGACGGAGCCGCGGGTGGGGGAGTCCGGTCGGGTGGAGCAGCCCGCCGAATTGTCCGCTGCGCTCAAGGTGTTCGCGGAGTCGGGGCTGACGGCGAGCACTTTCGACATCGCGCACGGCGGCGCGCAGCTTCCCGCCGTCGTGCGCGCGGCGTGCGCGGTCTTCCTCCAGGCAGCGTCGATCTCCGCCTACGCCTACCCGTTCCTCTCCGAGGCGAACGCGAACCTCCTCGTCGCCTTCGGGACACCGGAGCAGATCCGCCTGTTCGCACATCCGATCATCGAAGGGCGCTGGTACGGGACGATGTGCCTGTCCGAGCCGCAGGCGGGGTCGGCGCTGAACGACATCGCCACCGCCGCGGTCGCGGGGCCGGACGGTTCGTATCGGCTGCGCGGCACGAAGATGTGGATCTCCGGTGGCGATCACGAGCTGGCCGAGAACATCGTCCACCTCGTCCTCGCGAAGACCGAGCGACCGGACGGGGCCGGTGCGGACCTTTCGCTGTTCGCGGTGCCGCGGTACCTCGTCGCGGCGGACGGCTCGCTCGGGGAGCGCAACGACGTGGCCCTCGCGGGGCTCAATCACAAGATGGGATACCGGGGGACGGTCAACACCGTCCTCTCGTTCGGGGAGGGGGCGTGGACGCCGGGCGGCGCGCCCGGCGCCGTCGGTCACCTCGTAGGGGAAGAGGGGCGCGGCCTCGAGTACATGTTCCACATGATGGACGAGGCGCGTATCGGAGTGGGCTCCGGCGCGGTCGCGCTGGGGTACACGGGCTATCTGCGCGCCCTCGACTATGCGCGGGAGCGCACCCAGGGGCGCAGGCTCGGCGGCCAGGCGGACGAGCCAGGGTCGGTGCCGATCAGCGAGCACCCTGACGTGCGGCGGATGCTGCTCGCGCAGAAGTCCTATGCCGAGGGAGGCCTCGCGCTCATCCTCTACTGCGCCCGACTGGTGGACGAGGAGCGCGCCGGGGGTGATGCGACGGAGTGCGCGCAGGCGGCGGCGCTGCTGAGGCTGCTCACGCCCATCGCCAAGTCCTGGCCCTCGCAGTGGTGCCTCAAGGGGAACGATCTCGCCATTCAGGTCCACGGCGGCTACGGGTACACCAGGGATTTCCCCGTGGAGCAGCTGTACCGGGACAACAGGCTCAACCCGATCCACGAGGGGACCCACGGGATCCAGGCACTCGACCTCCTCGGCCGTCGCGTGCACCGCAACGACGGCGCCGACCTGCATCTTCTCATCGGCCGGATGCTGGCGACCTGCCGACGCGGCCTGGCCGGAGGGGGAGTGGAGGGGGAGCACGCCGCCGCCGTGGAGCGGTGGGCGCTCGAGCTCGAGCGCGTCACCCAGGCGCTCTCACAGGTCGGCGATCGTGTCGAGGCCCTGGCGAACGCCGCCTACTACCTCGACGCCTTCGGGCACATCGTCGTCGCCTGGCTCTGGCTCGAGCAGGAGCTGGTGGCGAAAGGGCGCGTCGGCGGATTCTACGACGGGAAGCGCTGGGCAGCGCGCTATTTCTTCCGCTACGAGCTCCCGGCGATCGAGCCCTGGCTTCGGCTGGTCGAGCAGCGGGACCGCACGACGATCGATCTCGACCCCGCCACGATCTGAGGAGCCGTCATGTCTGAAGAAGCAGTGATCGTCAGTGTCGCACGCACCCCCATCGGCCGCGCCTATCGAGGTTCCCTGAGGGACACCAGCGCCCCGCACCTCGCGGCCCATGCGATCTCGAGTGCCGTTTCGCGGGCGGGGATCGACGCGGCGGAGGTCGGCGATGTCGTGCTGGGCTCTGCGTTGCAGCAGGGCACGTCAGGATTCAATGTCGGAAGGCAGGCGGCACTCCGGGCTGGCATGCCGGACACGGTCCCCGGTATGAGCGTCGACCGGCAGTGCGCATCGGGGCTCATGGCGCTGAACATGGTCGCTGGGCGCATCGCGATGGGAGAGATCGGCGTCGGCGTCGCGGGCGGCGTGGAGTCGATCTCGCTGGTGCAGAACCCGCATCAGAACACCTACCGGGCCCGCGACGGCTGGTTGGAGCACGAGGTGCCCGACCTGTACCTCCCGATGCTGCACACGGCCGAGATCGTGGCGGAGCGCTATGGCGTGACCAGGGAGGCGCAGGATCTGTACGCGCTCGAGTCGCAGTCGCGCACCGCGGCCGCACAGGCCGCGGGGCGGTTCGACGCGGAGATCGTGCCGATCTCAGCGGTGATGTCGATCACGGATCCGGAGTCCGGGGACCTGCGCGACCGCGAGGTCGTGCTGGGGCGTGACGAGGGCAATCGGCCCGGAACGGAACTCGACGCGCTTTCGAGACTCGTGCCGGTACTGCCGGACGGTGTCGCGAGCGCGCGCTCGACGGTCACGGCCGGGAATGCGAGCCAGCTCTCGGACGGTGCGGCGGCACTCGTCGTCATGTCGGCGGCGGAGGCGGAGCGACGGGGTCTGGAGCCCTGGGGGCGCTACCGCGGGAGCGTCGTGACCGGATGCGCTCCAGGGGAGATGGGCATCGGACCGATCGCCGCGGTGGAGACCCTGCTGGCCAGGCACGGCCTCCGGGTCGACGACATCGACCTGTGGGAGCTGAACGAGGCGTTCGCCTCGCAGGCGGTCTACTGCCGTGACCGCCTGGGCATCGACCCGGCGCGGTTCAACGTCGACGGCGGGGCGATCTCGATCGGGCACCCGTATGGGATGTCCGGTGCGCGGATGGTCGCTCACGCTCTCGTGGAGGGACGCCGCCGTGCCGCGCGTCGCGCGGTCGTCACCATGTGCATCGGGGGCGGGATGGGGGCGGCAGCGCTCTTGGACCTCGCCTGAAGCTGCGCGGAGACTCCGTCGACGCACAGCTCCTTCGACGTGCAGCTCAGTCGACGTGCATCAGGGCACCCACGGCGTCGCTCACCATCGCGGCGTCGGGCGGATCGCCGGTGATCGTGTCGGTGTAGACGAAGGATTCGATGATGCGGACGACGATGTAGGCGAGCGGGCGGGACTCCATCGAGTGCTGGAGCCTGCCGGCGCGTCGCTCGGTCTCGATCAGCTCCTCGAACGCGGTCACGATGTGCGCCTGCACCGCGCTCGCCTTCGAGGTGAGCAGGCGCA
This sequence comes from Microbacterium sp. MYb64, assembly GCF_002979495.1. Taxonomy (NCBI): domain Bacteria; kingdom Bacillati; phylum Actinomycetota; class Actinomycetes; order Micrococcales; family Microbacteriaceae; genus Microbacterium; species Microbacterium sp. MYb64. The sequence goes on from NZ_PCOW01000004.1 coordinate 51,380, forward strand.
GCGCGCGGTCGGACTCGCGGCGCAGGTAGGCCTGGAAGAAGGCCGAGCCCAGGACGCCGTCGGCGTACCGGCGGGCGACGTCCCTGATCCTCGTCGCGCCCTCCGAGGTCGTCTGCGCCTCGGCGGCCCGGATCGCCGGCTCTGCGAGCGATATCAGGATCATCGCGAGCAGGTGGTCCCTGTTGCCGATCCAGCGGAACAGCGTGGAACGGTCGACGTCCATGTCCGCCGCGAGATCCTGCATGTCGATGCGGTCGCCGGCCATGAACTGCCGCCGTGCCCGCAGGAACGCGCGCTCCGCTCCTTCGCGATTCCCCGCCGCCGCGAGCGATGCCGGAATGGTCATAGGCACGAGTGTAAACGGCGGTGACGGTTGCCTTCCTGACGACATGCATGCAACGATATCAATTATGTTGCACAACGTCGCCGCGCGGCGACGTCACGATCGTGTGAGGAGAGCGATGTCGCCCTACCGGCTCGGCCTGATCGGCCACGGCACCTGGCCGTCGATGTTCACCCTCCCCGGCGTGCGGGCGAACGAGGGCGTGGAGCTCGTGGCCGTGGCAGGGCGCCGGCTCGACGGTGCGCGCGAGTTCGCGTCGCTCTGGGAGATCCCCGACGCGTACGACGACATCGACGCCATGCTGGACGCCGCAGCACTGGACGGGGTGGTGATCGCGAGCCCTCCGGCGGCCCACCCGTATGCCGTCCGTGCCGCCGCCGCCCGCGGGGTCGACCTCTTGTGCGAGAAGCCGATCGCGCTCGACAGCGTCCTCAGCGCCGCGACCACCGCGGCTGCCGAACCCGTGAACGCTCTCGTCGGCTTCACGGCGCGCTGGCTTCCCCGGGTGCGGCAGTTCCGTGATCTGGTGCGGAGCGGGCGGATCGGACGATTGCTGCATGCAGACGTCGACTACGTGCACACGTCGGCGTCCTCCCCCGATGCGCCGTGGTCCTGGCGGTTCGACCGCACCGCCGAGCCGTACGGAGTGCTGAGCGACCTCGGACCCCATGCTCTGGATCTGGTGCGCTGGACGGTGGGCGAGCCGCGCAGGATCCGCGCGCAGGGAGAGATCCGGATCGGCGAGCGCCGCGCCGAGGGCGGGACCCTCATGGCCGTCGAGAACTTCGACGCGGTCCAGGCCGAGATCGAGTGCGTCGATGGCGCCACCGCCCGTATCGCCGTCAGCAGGGTCGAGCCGTCGGCGACGGCGCGCATGTCGGTGACGGCGTACGGAGATGGGGGCGTCGCGCATGTCGACTTCGTCGCCGCCGAACGGTGCTGGCTCCGGGCGCACGAAGATGACCGCATCGTGCGCTGGGCAGAGCCCGACGACTTCCGCTCCCAGCTGCGGGCCGCCGCGGCCGGCCAGATCTCCGACCTCGTCGCGATGCGGCGGGAGGAGCGGCGTCGTGGCGATCTTCCCGAGATGATCGACGGCCATCGGGTCCAGGTGCTTATAGACGCAACGGCCCTGTCGGTCGCCCATGGCGGTCCGATCGTCCTGGAGCCCCATGTCTGATCCGAATCCCGTGCTCTGCGGGTTCCGCACACCCGAACCCGGCCGTCCCGGCGTCGTCGCGCCTGAAGCCGTTCCCCCGGCCCTGAATCAAGAAGGAGCACGCATGCTCATCCCCGCGCCCGTCCACATCTCCGGGCACCGGGGGTGCCTGCTCGTCCGGGACGGGGATCGCATCCAGGCGCCGCCGGGACTCGCCGACCAGGTCGACGCGTTCATCGCCGACCTCGCGGCGGACGGCGGCCCGGCGCTCGTGAAGGAAGGATCGGGGCGTGCGGCGATCACCGTTCACATCGGCGCGCCGATGGACGTCGCACGCGCGGTGCCGGCAGCCGTCGGCATCGATCCGACGGGTCGTACGGCGACGGATGCGCGGTACGCGCTGCGGGTCGCTCCGGATGGCATCGCAATCCGTGCCGCCGACCCCGCAGGCGTGAGCCATGCTTTCGCGACTCTCCGCCAGCTCGTGGCCGGTGCCCCGATCGATGCCGAGGGATGTCGGGAAGTCGCGGGGGTGCGCATCGTGGACGGCCCGCGGCTGGCGTGGCGGGCTTTTCTGCTCGACGTCGCCCGGTGCTACTACACGCTCGACGAGATCTTCGCGATCGTTGACGTGATCGCTCTCTACAAGCTGAATGTGCTCCAGCTTCATCTTGCCGACAACGAGGCGTGGCGGATCGAGATGCCGGGCTATGCGGCGCTGACAGCGGGCGGGGAGCCCTTCTACTCGCGCGCCGAGATGGAGCGGTTGCGCGACTACTGCGCGGCGCGGGGGATCACCCTCCTCCTCGAGATCGATCTTCCGGGCCACTGCATCGCGCTCCTGCGCGCGTACCCCGAATGGGGGAGGATCGAAGAACGTCAGGGACGGTTCGTGGGCCAGGTGGACCCAGGCAGTCCCGAGCTGTGGGTCTTCGTCGAGGCCGTGCTGAGGGAGCTGTCCGACATCGCCGGCTCGCCGCACGTGGGCCTCTGCTGCGACGAGGCTTTCCGCATGGATCCGGCCGTCTACTCCTCTTTCGTGCGCCGCGTGAGCCATGTCGCCCGCGCGCGCGGGGTGAGTCTCGTCCTCGCCCAGGAAGCGACGCGAGCCGTGCTGGAACCCGGATCCATCGTGGAGTTGTGGATCGACTTCGTCGGCCCGGGAGGAGACCTCGAGAAGCTCGAGCGCCTCGCTGCGGCGGGCGAACCGCTCCCGCACGACATGCCCCCTGCGACGCTGCCGTTCTACCGGGTCGCGGCGGGCGACGTGCAGCGCGCGGTCGCGCAGGGCTGTCGCGTCGTGCTGGCCCCCACCCGTGTCGCCTACCTGGACACGCCCTACGCGGACGTCTCGCTGGACGCCGATCAGGAGGGCCGTCGAGGTGCTCTCGGTCTGCCGGTCTACTCGGCGCGCTCAGTGCAGGAGTTCTACGAGTGGGAGCCGGAGACCATCATCCCCGGCCTCGACGGGGCAAGCGTCGCAGGGGTGAAGGCCGCGATGTGGGCCGACACCGTGTCCGATGCGGCGACGATGCGACTCCTCTCCGTCACGCGGATCCCCGGCTTCGCGGAGCGGGCCTGGTCTCCTCGGGAAAGCGGCGCCTGGGAGGACTTCGCCCCCCGCCTCGGCGCGCAGAGCCGCATCTGGGATCGGCGGGCCCTGGGCTACTTCCGGGCGGCAACCGTCCCCTGGGCCCTGTGATCCAGCAAGGCAAAGAAAGCAAGAAGGAGAGAAGAGCCATGTTCCACAGCCGATTCCCTGACCTCGAGATCCCAGACCTCACGGTCTACGAGTATCTGTTCGCCGACCTCACCGACGACGACCTGGGCAGAGTGGCCCTGATCGACGCGGCGTCCGGCGCCGAGACGACCTACGGCTCGCTCCGAGCGCAGGTGGACGCCTTCGCCGGCGCGCTCGCCGCGCGCCGCGCGGGCATCGGCACGGTCGTCGCGATGCTGTGCCCGAACATCCCGGCGTTCGCCGCGGTGTTCCACGGCAGCCTCCGCGCCGGGACGACCGTGACCACGCTGAACTCGCTCTACACGGCAGAGGAGATCGAGAAGCAACTGACCGATGCCGGTGCGACGTGGCTGATCACCGTCGGACGGCTCCTTCCGCAGGCCGAGGCCGCGGCGGCCCGTTGCGGGATCCCACCCGAGCGCCTCATCGTGATCGACGGTGCAGCCGGCCATCCGGATCTCGGCAGTCTGCTCTCCGAGAACGCTGCGCCGCCCGTCATCGCGATCGACCCCGCCACCCATGTGGCCGTGCTGCCGTACTCGTCCGGTACGACCGGAGCGCCCAAGGGCGTCATGCTCAGCCACCGCAACCTCGTGGCGAACGTCGAGCAGTGCCAGGTGGGGACGGCGCTGGCGGGAGCGGATCGCCTGCTGGCGGTCCTCCCGTTCTTCCACATCTACGGGATGACGGTGCTTCTGAACCTCGCCCTCCGGCGGAGGGCGACCCTGGTGACGATGCCGAAGTTCGACCTCGTCGAGTTCCTCACCAGCATCCAACGGCATGGCTGCACGTACCTCTGCGTCGCCCCGCCGATCGCGGTCGCGCTCGCGAAGCATCCGATCGTCGACGAATTCGACCTCTCGACGGTGCGCACCGTCTTCTCCGGGGCCGCGCCGCTGGACGGCGAGACGGCAGGGCTCGTCGGACGGCGAATCGACGCGCGCGTCTACCAGGGGTACGGGATGAGCGAGCTCAGCCCGGCGTCGCACACCATTCCGTCCGACTCCGAGGGCGTCCCGGTCAGTTCGGTCGGCTACGCGCTGCCGAACGTCGTCTGCAAGCTCGTCGACATCGACACGGGGGAGGAGATCACCGAGTTCGAAGCCGATGGGCTCACCCGCCCGGGGGAGCTGTGGGTGAAGGGGCCGAACGTCATGCTCGGCTATCTCAACCGCCCCGACGCCACGGCCGAGACCATCGATGCGGACGGTTTCCTCCACACCGGCGACGTGGCGACCTATAGCGGGGAGGGCTGGTTCTCGATCGTCGACCGGGTCAAGGAGCTCATCAAGTACAAGGGCTACCAGATCGCGCCGGCCGAGCTCGAGGCTCTGCTGCTGAGGCATCCCGGAGTGCTCGACGCCGCCGTCGTGGGAGTGCTCGACGACGACAAGCAGGAGATCCCCAAGGCCTTCGTCGTCGCCGCGCCCGGAGCGGGGCTCACGGTGGAGGAGGTCATGTCCTTCGTCGCCGGGAACGTCGCCCCGCACAAGAAGGTGCGCCGCGTGGAGTTCATCGATTCGATCCCGAAGTCGAGCGCGGGCAAGATCCTGCGCAAAGACCTGCGCAGCCGTGCGGTTTCGGGATCCTGAGCCATGAGTCCGATTCCTGGGGCGGCCTTGGCCGCTCTCGACGCCCATCTCGGCGCACCGCCGCGCGCGATCTCGGCGGGTATGGGCTTCGACGGCTTCGTCGACACGATCTACCGGGTCGAGCGCGGTGGCGGCGAGCGGTTCGAGAGCAGCAAGGACCTCGCCGCGTTCCTCGCCTCCGCGTCGGGACAGAACCACTCCCTCGGGCTCACCTTCGTCGCGAGAGCGCTGGGCGGCAACATGCCGCTCTTCGCCCGTGCCCTCGCGCATCTCGGCGCCGAGGTGACCGGCGTCGGGATGGTGGGGAAGGCGGGGACCCATCCTCTCTTCGCCTCGGAACCGGGCGTGCGCTGGGTGGGCTTCGAGGAGCCGGTCGAGACCATCGCCCTGGAGTTCGAGAACGGCAAGCTCTTCCTGGCCGACACCGGAGTGCTGGAAGAGGTCGGCTGGGAATCGGTCGTCGATCGCGTCGATGCGCCGACGATGCGCGCCGCGTTCACCGGGAAGGATGTCGTGGCCCTCACCAACTGGGGCGAGATGCGCCACGCGACCGCGATCTGGCACAGGCTGATCGAAGGGATCCTCCGGGAGCCCGGAGCCGCCCCCGGGCTGCTGGTGATCGACCTCGCCGACGGGACACGCCGTTCGCAGGCCGAGACAGAGGAGCTCTTCGACTTCCTCGCGGCGATCCCTCGCGCGATGCGCGTCGTGCTCATCATGAACGAGGGCGAGGCGCGACTCGTGCATCGGCGCTCCGGGGCGCCCGGCGACGCGGATTCCTGCTCCCTGGATGTTCTCGGGACGGGATTGCTGGCTCGGCTCGGAGTGCACGAGGTCGTGGTCCGGAACGCATGGACCAGCGGGGCGTGGTCGGAGGACCAGGGCAGCGCCCGGATGCCGACCCTCCACACGGCGACGCCCCTGGTCCGCACCGGGGCCGGGGACAACTTCAATGCCGGATACGCGTTCGCCCGCGCCCAGGGATGGGCTCTGGACGCCGCGCTGGCGCTCGGCGTCGCGACGGCCGGCATGTACGTGCGGACAGGAACGAGCTCGTCGTTCGAGGACGTCGTGCGCCTTCTTCGTGATGTCGAGGCCGAGCCGGAGTAGGTGCGCGGCAGGAGCGGTCGACGCACGGACGAGCGTCCCTCCGCGGCCGCGGCCGCGGTCGTGTCTCGGCGGCCGCGGTCCTGTTTCGGCGGATGATGAGTGGATGAAGGATTCTCACGTCGCCGACGACGTCGCCAAGGCGGCCGTCGAGCTGTTCGCGCTCCAGGGGTACGCCACCACCAGCGTGCAGCAGATCGTCGAGGCGGCGGGAGTCACCAAAGGGGCCCTGTATCACTACTTCCAATCGAAGGACGACCTTCTGTTCGGCATCTACGACGGGCTCCTGTCGTTGCAGAGGTCTCGCCTGGACGAGATCATCGACCGTGGCGGTCCGACCGACGCGGTACTCCGCGCGGCATGCGTCGACGTGCTGGAGACGACCATCGATCACCTGGCGGAGGCGGCGGTCTTCTTCCGCAGCATGCACCTTCTCAGCGCGCCGAGACAGCAGGAGGTCACCCGACGCCGTCGCGCGTACCACGATCGGTTCGCCGCACTGATCGTGCGGGGGCAGGCCGAGTCACGCTATCGGGAGGACATCCCGGTGGCGGTGCTGGTCGCCCACTTCTTCAGCGACGTGCACTACCTCTCCCAGTGGTACTCGCCGGACGGCCCGGAGGAGCCGGGCCTCGTCGCGGCGCAACTCGCCGACCTGTTCCTCGCGAGCCTGCGCCGGCCGGGCGGCTGATCCGTCGCCCAGGCCGGTGTGCGCAGGTCTCGGACGGCATCAGCGATTCAGCTCCGCGCGGCCGAGACGGGCCAGGTGCACGTCGTCGGGGCCGTCGGCGATGCGCAGGGATCGGACGCCGGCGAAGAGCTCGGCGAGCGGGGTGTCGCCGGAGAGGCCTGCTGCCCCGAACAGTTGGATCGTCCGGTCGACGATCTGCTGAACGGCCCGCGGCACGGCGATCTTGATGGACTGTATCTCCGTCATCGCTTGCCGCGCGCCGACCTCGTCCATCAGCCACGCTGTCTTCAGGACCAGTAACCGCAGCGATTCCAGTTGTATCCGCGACTCGGCCGCGAGCTCCTGCACGACGCCCTGCTCCGCGAGGAGTCGTCCGAACGCTCGGCGGGTGCTCGCGCGTTCGCGGAGCAGCGACAGCGCGCGTTCGCCCATCCCCAGCGCCCGCATGCAGTGATGGATGCGGCCAGGACCGAGGCGGGCCTGGGCGATCGCGAAACCGTCCCCCTCCGCGCCGATGAGGTTGGACGCCGGCACGCGCACTCCGTCGAAGACGATCTCGGCGTGGCCGCCGTGATCGCGATCGTCGAAGCCGAGCACCGTGAGAGGACGCACGACACGTACGCCCGGCGCATCGCGCGGCACCAGGATCATCGACTGCTGATGATGCCGGTCGGCGTTCGGATCCGTCTTCCCCATCACGATGAAGACGGCGGCGTCCGGGTTCATCGCGCCGGTCGACCACCACTTGCGGCCCGTCACCACGTATCCGTCGCCATCGGGACGGATACGCGTCTCGATGTTGGTGGCATCCGAGGACGCGACCTCGGGTTCCGTCATGCAGAACGACGAGCGGATCTCGGCGCGCAGCAGCGGCTCGAGCCACTCCGCCTGCTGAGCCGGTGTGCCGAACTCGCGGAGCAGCTCCATGTTGCCGGTGTCGGGGGCGGCGCAGTTGAAGGCGATCGGGGCCAGTCGCGGGCTCCAGCCCGTCACCTCCGCGACGGGCGCGTACTGGAGGTTCGTCAGCCCGGAGTCCTCGGTGCCGTGCGGGGGGAGGAAGAGATTCCACAGCCCGCGCGAGCGCGCCTCGGCCTGCAGCTCCCGGACGATCGGGGGAGTGCCCCAGCCGTCCTGGAACTCCTTGAGATGCCGCTCCAACTCAGGCTCGGCGGGGATCACCCGATCGTGCAGGAACGCGCGCGCGCGCTCGGTGAACTCGTCGGCGCGCGCGTCCGGTGCGAAATCCATCAGTACTCCTCGAGGCCGTGGCGGGCGATCGGCTCCACGATGGCGCCGACCTGGTCGAATCCCGCGCCGACGGTGCCGCCGGTGCGGAAGCGGAAATGGATGCCCTCGAGGATCACAGCCAGCTTGTACGCCCCGAAGGCGCGGTACCACCGCAGATCGGGGAGAGGCATCCGGGTCTGCTCCGCGTAGGCGTCCGCCACCTCGTCGAAGAGCAGGTACCCCACGCGAGGATCGACGGCGCTCGGCACGACGTCCGCGACGCCGCCGGGCATGCGCCCGATGTCCCAGTAGACCGCCAGCATCCCCAGATCCACGAGCGGGTCGCCCAGCGTCGCCATCTCCCAGTCGAGGATCGCCGAGATCCGTGGCACGTCGCCGTCATCGACGACCAGGGCGTTGTCGAGTCGATAGTCGCCGTGCACGATGCCGGCCCTGGACGCCGCAGGCAGACCCCGGGAGAGCGCGAGCTGCAGCTCATCGAGGGCCGGCGTGCTCCGCGACCGCGACGACTCGAGCTGCCTCTGCCACGTCGACAGCTGCCGGACGAGGTAGCCCTCCGGCCGACCGAAGCCGCCGAGCCCGACGCTCTCCGGATCGATGGCGTGCAGGTCGGCAAGGCGGTGGGCGAGGTCGAGACTCAGCGCACGCAGCCCTCCGGCCGAGTACGGCGCGTTCTGCGCCGACGTGGTGAGCACCTGGCCCGGCACCCGTTCCATGAGGAGGAAGATCGTGCCCGTCACCCTCTCCCGGACGCGGTCGTCATCGACGTCGATGACACGGGGCACCGGGACGGCGGAGTCGGCGAGGGCCGAGAGCACGCGGTGCTCGCGCCGCATGTCGTGGGCGCTGGACAGCACATGACCGAGCGGCGGACGGCGGAGCACGAGGGGGATGTGCGCGCCGTCGATCGCGTAGGTGAGGTTGCTCTTGCCTCCGGCGATGATCGTCGCGCTCAAGGGTCGATGCATCAGCTCGGGATGAGTCTCGGCGAGCCACGAGGTCAGGCCTGCGACGTCGAGTCCCGGCGTTCCCTGCTCGTCCCACCCCTCCACGCGCGTGCTCATGCGGGGACGAAGAGCGCGACGGTGTCGGCGATGAGGGCGGGACGCGTGCGGCCGGCGATCTCGACCGTTGTGGTGAGCGATGCCCTGATGCCCTGTGGTGTCGTCGTCGCGCCGGTCAGCTCGGTGGTCGCGCGCACGCGTGAGCCGCTGGGCACGGGCTCGAGGAACCGCACCCTGTCGAGGCCGTAGTTGATGGCCATCGCCGTGCTGTCCACCACGAGGAGGCCGGCGGTGAGTCGGGTCAGCAGGGAGAGCGTCAGGTACCCGTGCGCGATCGTCGTGCCGAACGGGCCGGCGGCCGCGCGGGTCTCGTCGAGGTGGATCCACTGCCAGTCCTCGGTGGCGTCGGCGAACGCCCGGATCCGGTCCTGATCGACGAGGAACCACTCGCCTGTCGCGCTCTCGCCGATCCTCTCGAGGAGCACGGTCGGGGATTCCACGGAGATCGTCATGCGCGCGGGCCGCCGGCGACGTAGAGCGCCTGGCCGGAGACGAAGCCCGTGTCGGATGCGCAGAAGTACGACACCGCCGCCGCGACGTCCTCGGGTTCTCCGGGCCGGCCGACGGGGATCTCGGCGGCGCCGCGCGCGACGAATTCGTCGAAACCGATGCCGATCCGCTGGGCGGTGGCGCGGGTCATGTCGGTGACGATGAACCCCGGCGCGACCGCGTTGACCGTGATGCCGTAGCGCCCGAGCTCGATCGCGAGTGTCTTCGTGAACCCCTGCACGCCCGCCTTCGCTGCGGCGTAGTTCGCCTGGCCCCGGTTGCCCAGCGCAGAGGTGGACGAGAGGTTGACGATACGTCCCCACTGCGCCTCGACCTGGTGAGACTGCACAGCCCGGGACATCAGGAAGGCCCCCCGCAGGTGCACCGAGAGCACGGTGTCCCAGTCATCCTCGGTCATCTTGAACAGCAGGTTGTCGCGGAGGACTCCTGCGTTGTTGACGAGGATCGTGGGCGGCCCGAGCGTGTCGACGATCCGGTCGACGGCGGACGTCACCGCGGTGGCGTCGGCCACATCCGCGCCCACGCCGATCGCCTGTCCTCCCTCGGCACGGATGTCGCGGACCGTCTCCGCGCAGGCGCTCTCGTCGAGGTCGAGGACGGCGACCGCATGGCCTTCTCGCGCGAGTCGCCGCGCGGTGGCGGCGCCGATCCCGCGGGCGGCGCCGGTGACGATGGCGGTTCGGTTCATGGAGATTCCCTTCAACGCTGGAGTGGGCTCATCGAGCGGATGGGCGCCTCCGGAGCGAAGCGGATGGCGCCGACATGCATGCTCGATGGGGCAAGCATACCGACCGCGCGGTATGTTTCCGTTCCGGACGCGGAGGGAGCACTCGGAAACCCGCAGAGTAGCGATCCGGAGAGGCGCGGCGATCCGGGCCTCCACGTCGGAGTCCGGCTCAGGTACTCGTCCGCACGATCAAACTCGGCGCGAGCTCCATCCGCTGGATCGATCTCGTCGGCTGGGCGATCGTGTCGATGAGCATCTCGAGGGCGAGCCGGCCCGACTCTTCGAAGGGCTGCCGGACGGTGGTGAGGTCGAGGGTTTGGGCGAGCGGGCCGTCGTCGAAGCCCAGGATCGCCACGTCGCCGGGTACCGAGAAGCCCTCTGCGCGCAGGCCCTGCCAGGCGCGGGCGGCGAGTTCGTCGTGGTTGGCCATGATCGCGGTCGGCGCATCGGCGCCGGACAGGACCTCGCGCAGGCGTGGGGTGGGATCCGCGTCGAGCTCGCACACGATCGGGGTGATCCTGACGTAGTCGGACAGGCCGCGCATGCGCAGCTGTCCGGCGGCGATGTAGTCGCGCGAGAGGAGCGGCTCGCCCAGGTAGACGACGTGGTGATGGCCGCGCGCGCGAAGATGCTCGCCGGCGAGGCGTCCGCCGGCCTCGTCATCGAGCAGGACGACCGGCGGATCCTCACCGACCGGACGGGCGCGGCGCACATCCACGAGGACGAGGGGGAGCGCGGCGTCACGGCTCGCCCGGAGCGCGGCGCTGCCCAGCGGCACCCCCATCACGATGAGTCCGTCGATCCCGCCGCGCGCCGGCAGCGCGTCCAACAGCGGCGCCTTGGCGCTGGCTGCGGACGGGAGATCGTGGGCGGCGAGCTCGATCGCGGTGTCGCGGGCGCGGAGGAGCATCCCGGCGAAGCGCCGGAAGTACGTCTGGTAGGTGGTGAACGGCGCGGCGACCGCGACCCTCATGCCCGTGACAGGACGACGGGTCGAGGCCGTGCGATAACCCAGTGCGCCCGCGGCGGCGATCACCTTCACCCGCGTCTGCTCGCTCACGCGATGCGGGGCGTTGATCGCGAGCGAGACGGTCGAGATGCTCACCCCGGCGCGCTCGGCGACCGTGTAGATGGTCACCTTCGGGGATCCGCGCATGTCTCGCCCTTTCGTTGCAAAAGTACTTCATCGAAGTACTTCGATGCCCACACAATAGTGCCGAGACCGAGGGAGGTCATCAGGATGGCGCGGAACAGGCCGAAGGTGGACGCATTCGTCGAGGCAGTCGAACGGCGGCTCGCGCCGCTGCAGCCGCCACAGGGGAAGACGGCGCAGGAGAGACGGCGCAACGCGGCCGCGTTCGATCCGGTGATGACGGCCGAGCTCGGAATCGCCCCCATTCCCGCGGCCACCGAAGAGCACACGATCCCCGTGCCAGGGCATCCGGACGCACGGCTGCGGGTCTACTGGCCGACGCCGGAACGCGCCGCGGTGGATGCGGGGCTGCCCGTCCTGGTCTACTTCTTCGGGGGAGGTTTCGAGCTCGCCGGAATCGACTGGGTGTGGTGGGATGCGATGTTCCGCGAGCGCGCCAGGGACGCCGGGATCATCGTCGTGGCCGGCGAGTACTCGCACGCGCCCGAGGTGACCTACCCCGCCCAGCCAGAGCAGTGCTGGGCGGTCTTCGAATGGGCGGCGACCCACGCCCGCGAACTGGGCGGGGATCCGGACCGGCTCGCGCTGGGCGGCGGATCGGCCGGCGGCAACCTCGCCGCGGCGACCGCGCTGATGAACCGGGACCGGAAGAACCGGCCGGTGCGACTTCAGGTGCTGGAGATGCCCCTGCTGGACACGACGGGCGCGCACCTCGAACCCGAGGCGCAGTCCTCCCTGGTGCCCAAGGCGCTGTTCCGCCGGTTCGCGCGCGGCATCATCGCCCAGTACCTCGGCAAGGATCCCGCGACCGCCCGCGAGCCGTACGCCTCGCCGCTGCGCGCCCCCTCCCTGCGAGGCCTCCCGCCCGCGGTCATCTACACGGCGGAGCTCGACGCCCTGCGCGGCGACGGCGAGGCCTACGCCCGAGCACTCGCCGATGCGGGAGTGCCCGCGACCTGCCTGCGCGTGATCGGGCAGAGTCACGGATCGGGGACCTACCGGGGCCACGTCCCGGCCGCGGATCACCTGCACCGCGAGCTCGTGGCGGTGCTGCGGACGCTGCATGACGAACCGGTCGTCTACCCGGACGTCGCGCGATGAGCCTGCCCGCCGAACTCGCCCTCGATCCCGGCATCGTCGGCTGGATCGCCCGCATCGAGGAGATCTCGCCGGGGCTCCCCGGACTGAAGAGCCGGGACCCGCTCCTGCGACGCGCCGCCGAACGCCGGCTCTCCGATCTGCTGGCCGTCGATGCGGTGCTGCCGGTTCCCGACGGCGTGGACCGAGAGGACGTCGTCATCCCCGGGCCTCGCGGGCTGCTCCGCATGCGGCGGTACCGCCGTGGTGGCGGGACCGGTCCCCTCCCGTCCCAGCTCTGGCTGCACGGAGGCGGTTTCTTCGGCGGTGCGGTCGACGAGCAGATCAATGAGCGGCTGTGCGCGCGTCGCGCTCTGGACAGCGGCGTGCAGATCTTCTCCCTCGAGTACGGTCTCGCACCGGAGCATCCCTACCCGGCCGCCAGCGACGACGCGGCCAGGGCGCTCGAAGCCCTGATCGAAGGCGGTGCGCGGCTCGGCGTGGATCCGGCTCGGGTGGGGATCGGCGGCAACTCCGCGGGAGCGGCGATCGCTGCGAGCACCGTGCTGCGCCTTCGCGGGAGCGTCCCGCTCGTGCACGTCGACCTCGAGGTCCCTGCTCTCGCGCTGCGCCCCATGGGCCACGCGGCCGAGCAGGCCGGAGAACCCTGGCGCCAGGAGTTCGCGTGGGTGGCGGGACTGTACGTCGGCCCGGACGGGCCCGCGGACAGCGACGCCTCTCCGCTCGACGCGGATGACCTCTCCGGCTTCCCGCCGACGCTGATCTTCGTCGGCGAGCACGATCCGCTCCGTGACGGCGGGATCGCCTTCGCCGCGCGACTGACGGAGGCCGGTGTCGAGACGGAACTCGTCGTCGGCCCAGGACACCTCCACGGCACTCCCGGTCTCACGGCCGTCTTCCCCGGCGCGCGTGCGTGGCAGGCGCAGCACGCGCAGGAACTCACCCGCGCCTACCGCTCCGCACCGTCTGCGGCCTGAACCGATTCCGAGGAGAGACGATGACGTCCCGAACCACACTCGAGCCCGCGGATCCCTCGGACCCGGCCGTCCTGGGCGGCATCCCGGGCTCGCCGCAGCCCCGCGGCTTCCTCGTCGCCTTCGTCGCCGCCTGGTTCGGGCTGAGCCTCGTGCTCGGCACGCTCATCGGGGCATCGATCCCCAAGATGCTCGCCTTCGCCGACGACGGCGCCAAGGGCGTCGAGCTGTCGATCGTCGCGGCCATCGGGGGCGTGATCGTCATCCTGATCACCCCTCTGTTCGGACGCCTCAGCGACCGCACGATGTCGAAACTCGGCAAGAGGCGGCCGTGGATCCTCGCCGGCGCGCTCTCAGGGCTCGCCGGAGTGCTGGTGCTCGCCTTCTCGACCGAGCTCTGGCAGATCGTCCTCGGGTGGGCGATCGCGCAGACCGGCTACGGGGCCGCCAACGCCGCTGTCCATGCGCTTCTCGCCGATCAGATCCGCACGAGCATCCGCGCACGGGTGTCGGCCGCCGCGAGCGCGGCGAACGCGGTCGCGCTCGTCGTCGGCTCCGCGCTCGTCGCGGCCCTGCCCAATGACGCGCAGTGGACCTGGTTCGTCGTCCCCGGGGCCATCGGGACGCTGCTCTGCGGGATCCTCTTCTTCTGCCTGCACGACATCGTGCGCACCGATCGGCCTCCGCGCTGGCGATGGTCCGACGTGCTGGCGACCTACTGGCTGAACCCCGTGCGATACCGCGACTTCTTCTGGGCATGGGCATGCAGGATGCTCGTGACCATGTCGATCCTGACGGTGTCGACCTATCTCCTCTTCTTCATCATCGACCGTCTCGGGGTGCCGAAGGAGAGCGCCTCTGGACTGTTCGCGACGGTCGTGCTCATCTTCACGGGCGCCAGCGTCGTCACCACGCTGGTCTTCGGCTGGATCTCCGATCGCACGGGCCGGCGCAAGGCGATCGTGTGGCTCTCGGCCCTGCTGTCGGCCGCCGGGCTGGTGCTGGCGGCCGTCGCGCCGGACCTGCCGGTCTTCCTCGTGGCGATGACGCTCGTGGGCGCCGCGCAGGGATCGTTCGTCTCTGTCGACATCGCGATGATGACCGAGGTGCTGCCCACCTTCGAGGAGGCAGGAAAGGATCTCGGCATCGTGGCGCTGTCCTATCAGGTGCCGCAGGTCCTCGTCCCGGTGCTCGCTATCCCGCTGCTCGCGATCGGCGGAGGCGGACAGAACTACTCCGCACTGTTCGTCGCGGCGATCGTCTTCGGCGCCCTGGGCGGACTCGCCGTGCTTCCGATCAGAGCCGTGCGCTGAGGCCGGACCTTGTCGGAGGGATCTCGGCGTGAGAGCGGGAATAGAAACTTAACTCATCAGTTAAGTTCTGCATGACCATCACCACGGATCGGGATCACGGGCTCCGCGAGGACTGCGGACTCCCGGAGCTGAATGTCGGCACGCCGCGCGCAAGGGAACGCCTCGCCGCCGTGCGCGCCGCGGCGGTCGTGGAGTTCCGCCGGCACGGGTTCCTCGGCGGATCTGTCGACGACATCGCGCGTCGTTCCGGCGTCTCCAAGCCCACGATCTACGCCTACGCCGAGACCAAGGAGCGACTCTTCCTCGACGCGGTCGGCGATGCGCTCATCGCCGCGTACACCGGCCTCCCCGACGTGGGCCCGTGGTCGGATGCGGACTCGGCGCGCAGTGCTCTGCGCTCCTTCCTGCTCGCCTGGGCGCAGCGGCTGCTGGAGCCCGCCACGATCGATCTGCGCCGCACGGTGATCGGCGAGGCGGAGCGCTTCCCGCAGCTGGCGGAACTCTGGGCGCGTACGAACGCGGCATACGGTGACCGTCCGCTCGCCGACGCGCTCGCGATGATGGCGCGCGAGGGACTGCTCGCTCTGCCCGACGGCGACCTGCCGCTGCGCCAGCTCATCGCGATGGGCATCGGGGCGCCGCAGCTCGTCGCGACGTTCCGGCCGAAGGACTTCGACCGATCAGAACTCCCCGTGGTCACCGAGGGTGCGGTGTCCGTGTTCTGGGGGCACTACGGAAAGGATGCACGATGAATCTCGACGAATACGCCGACCTGGACGCGACGGCGGCGGCCGCAGCGATCCGCGCGGGGGAGACGACTCCGGCGGAGCTCGTGGAGCTCGCGCTCGCCGCGGCGGAGCAGGTGGATCCGGTGCTCGGCGCGATCGTGGAGACCTGGGCGGATCCGGAACCGGTGCTCGGCGGCGGACCGTTCGCGGGTGTGCCGATGCTGCTCAAGGACATGGGTGCGCCGATCCCGGGGCGCCGCATGGAGATCGGGTCCCGCCTCGCCGCCTCGCTCATGCCGGTGCAGCGAGCGGCGCTCGTCGACCGATTCCGGGCGGCGGGGCTCGTGCCGCTCGGGCGCACGACCGTGCCGGAGTTCGCCGCGGCCGTGGTCACGGAGTCTTCGGCCACCGGCGCGACCCGCAACCCGTTCGCGCCCAACCGCTCGCCCGGCGGGTCCAGCGGCGGCAGCGCCGCAGCAGTCGCCGCGGGTGTGGTGCCGATCGCGCACGCCACCGACGCGGCAGGGTCCATCAGGGTGCCGGCGGCGCACACTGGGCTGGTGGGGCTCAAGCCGACGCGTGGCGCCGTGTCGTGGGCCCCCGACCCCGATCCCGTCGAGGGCCTGGCGGTGCCGTTCGCGGTGACCCGTTCGGTCCGCGACGCCCAGACCCTGTTCGACGCGGTCGCCGACTCCACGGCGCCGGCCGTGGACCGGCGGCTGCGGATCCTCCTCACCGACGGTGCTCTCGGCTCCCGGGCGGTCGACCCTGCGTCGTGGCACGGGGCGGAGGCGGTGGCGGAGGCGCTGCGCGATGCGGGTCATGAGGTCGTCACCGGCCCCGTCGACCTCGGGGTCTCCTGGGCGACGCACGCGCACGCGACGGCGGTGATCTGGGCCGCAACGACCGCGGAGTGGGTCGACGCGATCGCCGCGGCGCTGCAGCGCGACCCCGCAGGGCTGCTGGAACCGCAGACCGCGGCGCTGCATTCGTACGGTGCCTCGCTCACCGACGCGGATCGGGCGGCGGCGTGGGATGACGCCGGCACGCTGGTCCGGGGCGTCGAAGCGCTGTTCGGCACCGTCGATGCGGTGCTGTCGCCGACCACGCTGGCCCCGGCGCCGCGGATCGGGGAGTTCGGGCGCGGTGCGGAGCGCGATTCGGGGGAGGAGTGGCTCATGAGGTCGCTCGAGGCCGCGCCGCTCGCCTCTCCGGCCAACGTCACCGGGACGCCTGCGATCAGCATCCCCGGCGGTCTCGACGGATCCGGCGTGCCGCTGGGCGTGCAGCTCTGGGCAGCACGGGATCGCGACAGGCAGCTGCTCCGGCTGGCCGCCGAGGTGGAGGAGCGGCTGCCATGGCGCGATCGACGGCCGCGGGTGCGAGCGGGGGCTGTGCGATGACCGCTCCGGTCGTGGACGTGCACGCGCACCTGTGGACGCATGCCTACCTCGACCTGCTGGCGGAGTCCTGCGTCACGGGGTTGGACATGTACCGGGCGCTCGGCGCGACCGACGAGCCGGGCGACCTCGCTCAGCGCTTCGCGCAGATGGGCGAGGCGGGGATCGACCTGCAGATCCTCTCCGCCACTCCGCTCGTGCCGCACCTCGAGGACGCCGCGGCCGCCTCGACGGCCGCTCGTCACGTCAACGACGAGTACGCCCGGCTGGTCGAGCGCCACCCCGACCGGTTCCGTGCGTTCCTCGCGCTCCCGCTTCCGCACATCTCCGACGCTCTCGCCGTGCTGGATCGGCTGGCGGAGGAGGCCTTCGTCGGCGTCGCGCTCACGACCGACATTCTGGGTGGGGCGCTCACCGACCCCGCATTCGATCCGCTCTTCGCGGCGCTCGACGCCCGGTCTGCCGCGGTGCTGATCCATCCGGTCGGTGCGGATGCGCGCAGCCCGCTGATCGCACAGCGCCCGATGCGCTGGGCCGTCGGAGCGCCGATCGAGGACACGATCGCGATGGCCGATCTGCTCCTCGCCGGACACCTCGCGCGGTTCCCACACCTGAAGGTCATCGGCACGCATCTCGGCGGTGCGCTGCCGATGCTCCTTCCGCGGATGCGGGCCCAGCAGCCCTGGGAGGCCCCCGACGCCCCGGAACCTCCGGACGTCGCCGCGCGGCGGGCGTGGTTCGACACCGTCACGCACGTGAACCCGGCGGCGCTGCGGGCCGCGGCGGAGGTGCTCGGGGCCGACCGGCTGGTGCTCGGCACCGACTATCCGTTCCAGGCGGCCGGAGAGCTCCTCGCCGACGTCGCGCAGCACAGCGCGGTGTTCACGGAAGCCCAGGCCCGGACGGTGCGCGCGGGGAACGCCGACGAGTTGTTCGACCTGCGCTGGACAGGCGGAGCGGGGGCGGGCGCATGAGCGTCCACGCCGTGCTGGGTGCCAGAGGGGTGATCGGGCAGGAGACCGTCGCGGCGCTCGCCGGCGGCGCCGACGAGGTCGTCGCCGTCGCGCGGGGCCCCGTCGTCGTGCCGGACGGCGTGCGGACGCGGCAGGCGGATCTCCTCGACGCCGCCCAGACCCGTGCGGCCGTCGCCGGAGCCGACGTGGTGCACCTCGTGGCCGGTCTCCCGTACGACCACACGGTCTGGGCGCGCGACTGGCCGGTGATCGTGCGGAATGCGGCGGAGGCGGCGCAGGACGCCGGCGCGCGGCTGGTCTACCTCGACAACGTCTACGCCTACGGCCGGGCGCAGGGGCCGATGCGCGAGGACACGCCCCTGCGGCCGATCAGCCGCAAGGGCCGGATCCGCGCCGAGGCGAGGGAGCTGCTGCGGTCCTTCCCGAACGTCGTCGTGGGTGTGGCCGCCGACTTCTACGGGCCGGGCGCGCGCACGAGCGTGTTCAATCGGCTGGTGATCGACGCCCTGGGCCGCGGACGCGCGGGGCGGTGGCTCTTCGACGCAGGGCTGGCGCATTCGATGACGTACACGCCCGACATCGGCCGCGGGCTGGCGGCGCTCGGCCGCTCGACCGAGACGGGCGTCTGGCATCTGCCGACGGCGGAAGCCCTCCGCGGCGTCGACTACATCGACATCGCCGCAGGAGGGCCCGGTCGCGCGCGGGTGCTGACCCGGGGTCTCCTGCGCCTCGCCGCCCTCGTCGACCGCGAGGCGCAGGAGACTCTCGAGATGGGGTACCAGTACGAGCATCCGTACCTCTTCGACTCCTCCGCCTTCGAGCGGCGCTTCGGCATCGCTCCCACTCCCTTCTCCGTCGGGGTGCGGCGCGCGATCGAGGCGGAGCGACCTAGGCTCAGGGCATGACAGACGATGTTCGCAACGTGCACGACGCCCTTTCTGCGATCGCGGGGCATTGGCAGCCGCATCGGCTGGCCAGCGTCAACGACTACGACGTCAAGGTCGTCAAGCTGCAGGGCGAGTTCGTCTGGCACTCGCACCCGGAGACCGATGAGCTGTTCCTGGTGGTGAGCGGGCAGCTCGTCATCCAGCTCCGTGATCGTGATGTCGTCCTGAATCCGAACGACGTGTTCGTCGTGCCGCGGGGCGTCGAGCACTGTCCGAAGGCGGTGGGCGAGGTCCACGCGATCCTGTTCGAGCCGCAGGGCACTGTCAACACCGGGGACGTCGGCGGCGACCGGACCGCCCCGCTGCGCGAACTGGGCTAGTCGCGGCGGCCGGCGCGCCCTGGGATGCCCGTGTCATGCCGTTTCGAGCAGGTCTCGGAGCGCTCCGAGATTGTCTTGCATCCCGCGCTTGAACAGTCGTTCCGCCACCGGGGAGAGCAGCTTCGCGACCCCGGGAAGCCCCTCGGTGCTGATGCTGCCTTCGAGCACGAGGCGCGACCCGAGCGGCCCAGGCGCGATCCGATATCGGTAGACGAAGGGCGTGGGGCCCGTGATCGACGTGAAGGTGACCTCCTCGCCTTCGACGTAGCTCGTGACTTCGACGACGTTGACCACGGATCCGGTCGGCAGTGTGCGGTGCACCGAGTACTGGGTGCCTAGGCCTCCCGACCCGCGCACGTGCTCGACGCGCTGCACAGCGGAGTACCAACGAGGTGTGGTCCTGAAGTCCGCGACGAAGGCGAATACCTCGGCCGCCGGGGCCGTGACGTCGATGTCCAGCCTGAATGTCATGTGTTCCTCCAAGGAACGATGACGTCGACGTCAGGCCAGGGGGATGGTTTCCCGGGCGTCTGGCCTACTCGTGACGCCGAACGTGGTGGGTGGTGGTGCGGAGCTTCAGGGCCTCGCCGGCGGGATGGCCGGAGACGAGGAGCTCCAGAGGGGCGATGAGGTCTGCGGCGCCGGGGAGCCCGTCGATCGCTTCGTACATCGCGTCCTCGATGGCTCGGGTCTCCTGCTCCTTGGCGATCCCCGCCGGGGTCAGGCGGACGTGCACCTGGCGGCGGTCGTCGCCATCGTCGGTGCGCTCCAGGAGCCCCGCCAGCACGAGGCGCTCGATGAGGCGCGACGGGTTGGTGCCGCTGTCGCAGACCAGCATCCGCCCGACTCCCGAGACCGTGAGCTCTCCGTGGTCGCCGAGGATCCTGAGGACCTCGGACTGCGCCGGCGACAACCCGATCGGCTTGAGTGCCGCGGCGAGTCGGCGGTTGCCTTCGCGCTGCGCGGCGAGCAGGAGATAGCGGATCTTTTCTGCTTGCCTCATGCCGTTACTCTATGGCGCGATTCGCCTTCGTCAGGAGGCCCTGGGCCGCCGGATCGTGAGCGGCGAGGACGACCAGGCCGGGATGACGCTCGGCGAGTTCTGCGACACGTCGGGTCGACGCCCGCAGGCCGGCCTTGTGGCCGACGCCGGGGATCACTCCCTTCTCGAGAAGCCTTGCGTCGTAGGTGAGGTCTCCGACGAGCAGGAGAGGAGGCAGTCCCGCCCGCTGCACCAGGGCGGAGAGGGATCCGGGTGTGTGGCCGGGCGTGGGGAACAGGGTGACGGACCCGTCGCCGAAGAGGTCGAGCTCGCCGCGCAGCGGCTCCCAGCGCAGTTCCGGAAGGAAGATGTGCTTCCCGAGGTAGCCGTCGAGTTCGGCGAAACGGCCCCTGGCGGCTTCGAGCTCGGCCTCGCCGACGATGATCCTCGCATGCGCCAGCTCGGCGAGGCCGCCGATGTGGTCCTGGTGCAGGTGGGAGATCACGGCGGTGTCGACATCGGCGATGTCGTAGCCGATCCGGGCGAGCTGGGCGGTCAGTGTCTCATCGGGCGCGATCTCGAATCGCGCCAGACGGCGATAGAAGAAACCGTTCAGACCGCGGGGGAAGTAGTCGGGATCGGTAACCGACGCCCGGTTCTGGCCGGTGTCGAACAGTGTGAGACCGTTCGAATGCTCGATGACGTAGACGTTGATGGGGCGGGGCGGCGTCCAGCGGCGGGATGTCGAGAGCCACCAGAGCAAGGGAGCGCCGGAGCGGGTGACGTGCTCGGGACGGATCGCGACACTCCCCGTACTGATGACAGAGACCTTCTCAAGTGATTGCATGTCACGACACTATATGTTCTGACACGGAAATGGAAGTGTGGGGCTCGTTCACGGATCCACGCGGGACCGTCCGGCGCCGCGACGGTCAGCGTCGCGCGGTGACCACGAAGGCGCGGATCGGTGTGCGGATGGGCCCGGCGCCGAATCGCTGCGCGAGGAGCTCGGCCGTGATCGCCTCGATGCGGGCGCGGGTCTCGTCGCCCAGAGGTTCGAGCTCTGCGCGCATTGGGCTGCCGTGCGGGATCGCCGCGGCGGCTGCGGCGGCCGACTCGGCGACGCCCACCAGATCCACGGCTTCGATCGCCTCGACGATGAGTCCGCCCGCTTCGGCATCCGCGCGGATCCTGACCGGGTCGTGATAGCCGTGTGCGACGCGGGTGATCACGTTCGGCGGCGCATCCGGAAGCACGCGACGGTAGGCCTCGTCGACCGCGAGGGCGACGGCGTTGGTCTCGATCGAGTCCCAGGTCGAGAACAGATAGGTGCCGCCGGGCCGGAGCACGCGTCGCACCTGCGCGTGCGCGGCGGGCCGATCGGGGAAGAACATGACCCCGAACTGGCACACGACGAGGTCGAAGGACGCGTCATCGAAGGGGAGCGCCTGGGCGTCGGCCGTTTGCCACGTGACGTCCGGAGCGCCAGTGGGACGGGGCGCACCGCGCGCCTCTGCGACGGCGAGCATGCCCGGATTGAGATCCGTCGCGACCAGCGTGGCCTCCCGGGGCAATGCAGCCGCGAGTCCTCGTGTGACCGCACCCGTCCCCGCGGCGAGTTCGAGCACCGCGGACGGACCCCGTGCCACCGCGCGAGCGACCATGTCGTCGGCATAGGGCTGGAACATGAGCGGCACCATGAGCTGCTCGTAGGCATCCGGAACCGCGCCCCGGAACAGCTTCGCCGCGGCGTCGTCGGCCATCTCTGCCCCCATCCTCTGCCGACCGTTGTACGCCGCTCGCGCAGCGCTGTCCAGCGATCGCGGGGTACGGTCCCGCCAGTCCTGCCCGCGTGCCGCGCACCACCCGAGTGCTGCGCACCACCCGCGAGACTCCATCTCCGCGACGAGACTGCGCGTGAAAGCTGCAGTCTCGTCGCGGAGATGGAGTCTCGCGGATCGAATGGGCGGGCGACAGGCGGCGTCAGCTGGGCCAGACCTTGCCGGCCCAGGGGTCGTAGTCGGCGAGCAGGGGCTCCTGTGGCGGGCGCTGGTCCTCCGGGACGTGCTGGAGATTGATGCGCACCCGGTACCAGAGCGAGCTCGATCCGCGCATTCCGTCGACCAGGACGTCGGCGGGATGCAGCAGTGATGAGACGGACGCATGCGCCACGCGCCACTGCTCGAGCGCGGCGAGCGCCTCAGGCTTCGTCTTGGTGCGGGCGATCTCGATGAGCGGCATGGTCGAGGCCCGGCGGCCGGATCCGTCGGATCCGCGCGGCGGTTTCTCGGCCGGTCCCAGCTCCTCGGCCAGGGCGAGAAGGGCCGACAGCGACCCCGCCTCCTCGTCGATGCCCCGATGCGGGTCGCCGATCTCCGCGAACCGGGCGCGCACGGTCGGCACGGTGAACTCCTCCGGGCGCCGCAGTCGCACCTCGTCCCACGCGAGCGGCGTCGAGACGCGTGCATCCGGGAGGGGCCGGATCGAATATGCGGAGGCGACGGTGCGGTCCTTCGCGTTCTGGTTGAAGTCGACGAAGACGCTCTCGCCGCGCTCCTCCTTCCACCAGCGCGCGGTCGCGAGCCCCGGTGCGCGGGCCTCGACCTCGCGCGCGAGAGTCTCGGCGGCGAGGCGCACGGAGGCGAAGTCCCACTCCGGCCTGATGCGGACGAGGATGTGCATGCCCCGGGAGCCGCTCGTCTTCGGCCAGCCGACGAGGCCGCAGTCGTCGAGGACCTCGCGCACGACGAACGCGGTGTCGACGATCTGCGACCACTCGACGCCGGGCATCGGATCCAGATCGACCCGCAGCTCGTCCGGGTGGTCGAGGTCGCCGGCGCGCACCGCGTGCGGGTTGAGGTCGAGGCATCCCAGGTTGACGACCCAGGCGAGCCCCGCGGCGTCGTGGAGGACGGCTTCCTCCGCGGAGCCGCCCGATGCGTAGCGCAGCACCGCCGTGCCGATGAAGGACGGATGCTCTGGCACGCGCTTCTGGAAGAACGGCTCGGCGCCGATGCCCTTCACGAACCGTTTGAGCACCATGGGCCGGCCGCCGGCGCCGCGCAGCGCGCCCTCCGCGACCGCGACGTAGTACTCGACGAGGTCGAGCTTGGTCAGGCCCGCTTGCGGGAAGACGACCTTGTCGGGGTGCGAGACGCGCACCTCCGTGCGGTCGATCTCGATGAACGTCTCGGCTCGCCCTGCCATGGACCCACGTTAGATCGCAAAGGTCTACCGTGGCGAGAGGGGCGAGGAAGCCCGGCCGCGGCGACCTGCGATCAGTCGGCGCCGGAGCATGGCGATGTCCTTGTGCTCCCCGGCGCGAAGCCGTAATCTACAACCGATTAGTTGTATTTGAGACTTGGAGGATCCCATGGCGAACGACGCCGCAGCCCGCGCAGTCATCACGCACACGGTCGGGGAGGGCGAGGACGCGATCACCTATGACGTGCACGGCGACCTCGCGACGGCGACGGCCGAGCGCCCCGCGCTGTTCCTCTTCGGGGCACCCATGGACGCGACGGGGTTCGCGATCCTCGCCTCGCACTTCGGAGACCGTCCCGTCATCACCTACGACCCGCGCGGTGCCGGGCGCAACCCGGTCGGTACTTCCGACCTCACGGTGCAGCGGCACGCCGACGATCTGCACCGCGTGATCGCCGCACTGCGCGTCGGCCCGGTGGACGCCTTCGGGAGCAGCGGCGGGGGCGTGAACCTGCTCGCGCTGCTCGCCATCCACCCCGGTGACGTGAACGTCGCGGTCGTGCACGAACCGCCCGTGGCCGGTTTCCTGCCCGATCGGGAGGCCGTGCTCGCGGTCGTCGCCGATCAGAAGCGCACCTATGCGGCCGAGGGTTCCGGCCCTGCGCTGGCGAAGTTCATCCAGTTCGTGATGTTCGACGGGCTGGTCCCGGGCGACTACCTCGACGCGCCTGCGGCGGATCCGAGCATGTTCGGCCTCCCGACGGCGGACGACGGCGGGCGGACGGATCCGCTCTTCCGCAACATGCCCTCGACCCTCGCGTACGTGCCGGAGATCGCGCAGCTCCAAGGCTTCGGCGAGCGTCTCGTGATCGCGTTCGGCGCCGAGTCCGGCGAGACGATGCCGGCGCGTGCCGCACGCTCGGTCGCGGCGGCACTCGGGGGAGCGGCCACCGAGTTCCCGAGCAACCACGGCGGCTTCACCGAGCAGCCGGGCTTCCCGAGCGATCCGGCCGGGTTCGCCGCGCGCTTGCGCGAGGTGCTCGACGCACGGCGCTGACAGGGCCGAGCGCACCGCGCCCAGGGCGAGGGCTGCGCCAGGGCTGTGACGCGCGTTCTCGCGTTCTCGTCAGGAGGCCTGGGGGAGGATCCGCAGCGCGACCAGCATCCTCGTGAGCGCGCCCTCGCGGCGGGCCGGGATGTGGAAATCGGGGTCGACGTCGATGAGCGGATAGATCGCTGCGCGTCGCTCGGAGGCGCCCTGGTGCTCGGGGCGGTGGTCCTGCGTGTCGGGGGTCTGGGGCATCATCGCCTCTTCTCTCGCTTAAGATTCCGAATAGTGGAATTGCTCTACCGGATAATGAAATCGTAGGATGATTCGATCCGGGGGTCAAGAGATCCCTCACGGATGTTCCGGATTGTGGCTCCGGTTCCCAGCCGATTGACAGGAATCCGGTATTCTGGCTCGGCAATCCAGGGTGCGCCGGCCGGCGTGCGGGAGATTCCGCCCTCACCCTCGACCTGAGAGAAAAGGCATTCGAAATGACTGGTACTGCTGGAAAGGCACTCGCCGAGGCGATCTCGACGTTCCTCTTCGTGTTCAGCATCATCGGCGCGATCAACAGCAAGAGCCCGCTGACGCCGCTGGCGATCGGCCTCGCGCTGACCGTGCTCGTCTACGCCGCGGGTCACATCTCCGGCGCCCACCTCAACCCCGCCGTGTCCTTCGGCGCGCTGATTCGCGGCGCCATCGGCGTCACGGACTTCGTCGCGTACATCGTCGCCCAGTTCATCGGTGGCGCGCTCGCCGCCCTCGCGAGCTTCGCGGTCTGGCCGCACGCCGATAAGGCGACCGAGATCCAGGTCGGCCCGGCCTTCCTCGTCGAGGCGCTGTTCACGCTCGCCCTGGTCTGGGTCGTGCTGAACGTCGCCACCTCGAAGGACAACGACAACAACTCCTTCTACGGTCTGGCCATCGGTGGCACCGTGTTCGTCGGCGCCGTCTCGGTCGGCGGCATCTCGGGCGGCGGGTTCAACCCGGCCGTCGCGCTCGGCCTCTCCATCAGCGGCCAGTTCGCCTGGAGCAACCTGTGGCTGTACATCGTCGCCCCGCTCGTCGGCGCCGCGATCGCCGCGATCCTGTTCCGCGTGCTCAGCAGCAACGACAAGAAGGCCGCTGCCTGACCCGTCTCTCCTGGATCGCCCCGTGCTCGCTCGAGCGCGGGGCGATCCGTTTTTGCGGGGCGAACTCTGCAGGACTTTTGCCACCCCGCAGGATGGATCGGCGAATCCCGTCCTGCGGAGTTGCAAGGATCCTTCGGAAGTGGTGAGGCTGCAGCGGGGCGGGAGGCGTCGGGCGAGAATCCCGCTCAGCGCGCGCGGAGGCCGTCGAAGATCACCCGGGTCACGTCGTCGACGAGCTCCTCGGGGGTGAGCGACGTGTGCGCCGGGCGGTACCACTCGATGATCGAGTTGATCATGCCGAACATGAGCCTCGTCGTCACGGAGGGGCGGATGTCACGGCGCAGGGCACCCTCCTGCTGCGCCTGCCCGACCAGGTGCGCGACGCGCTGATCGAAGATGCGGCGGCGCTCCAAGGCGGCCCGCTCGACCTCGCTGTTGCCGTGCACGCGCAGCAGCAGCGTGACCTGCGGCAGCCTGCTGGTGAGCACGCGCACGGCTCCCGCGATCACGGTCACCAGCCGCGTGGCGGCCGTGCCCTCGTCGGCCAGGGCTCCGTCCAGCACCGACTCCAGCCCTCCGAGCGCATCGTCGAGGGCGATCTCGAGGATCTGCTCCTTCGACGCGAAGTGGTGGTACAGCGCCGCCTTGCTGAGTCCGAGTTCCGCAGCGAGCGAGGAGACGCTCGTGCCGTCGTAGCCCTGCTCGTTGAAGAGGCGCACCGCGATCTCGAGCACCTGCGCACGGTCGTAGCCCGGGCGCCCGCGGCGCGCCCGGGGCGTCGGCTCGCCGGCCGGCGCCTCCTCAGAGGCCTCGGCGATGCTCGCCGTCTCGCTCGCGTGCGCGGATCCCGTGCTCATCCGCAACATTCTCCCCCATCGGACTTCCGGGCGGACTTGCCCGGCGGGGATCCGTCTGTCATCCTTTTACTGAACGATCGGTCGGGAAACAGTTTCGGGTCCCGGACCCCCGCACCCCGTCGACGAAGACCCCGGGAGGACGAGTATGTCGGAGGCCTATCTCATCGGCGGTGCGCGCACGCCGGTCGGACGCTACGGCGGCGCCCTCGCCGCGGTCCGCCCCGACGATCTGGCCGCGCTCGTCATCCGGGAGGCCGCGCAGCGCTCCGGCGTTCCCGATGACGCCTTCGACGAGGTGTTCCTCGGATCCGCGAATCAGGCGGGGGAGGACAACCGCAACATCGCCCGCATGGCGGTGCTGCTCGCCGGCCTCCCCGACACGCTGCCCGCCCTGACCGTCAACCGGCTGTGCGCCTCGGGGATGTCCGCCGTCGCGCTCGCGGCGCAGGCGATCCGCGCGGGCGACGCCGACGCGATGATCGCGGGTGGCGTCGAGTCGATGACGCGCGCCCCCTGGGTGCAGGCGAAGCCCGAGCGGGCGTGGGCGAAGCCGGGCGAGGCGTTCGACACCTCGATCGGCTGGCGGTTCACGAACCCGCGTCTCGCCGCGCGTGACAAGGCCACCTTCTCGATGCCCGAGACCGCGGAAGAGGTCGCGCGCCTCGACGGCATCACGCGCGAGGACGCCGACGCCTTCGCGCTGCGCAGCCACGAGCGGGCCATCGCCGCGATCGACGCAGGCCGCCTCGCCCCCGAGATCGTGGCCGTGCCGACCCCGCGCGGCGGGCTCGTCGACACCGACGAGGGTCCGCGCCGCGACACCACGCTCGAGGTCCTCGCGGGGCTGCGTCCCGTGGTCGCGGGCGGCGGCGTCGTCACCGCGGGCAATTCCTCCTCGCTCAACGACGGGGCCTCGGCGATCGTCGTCGCCGGATCCGCGGCGATCGAACGGCACGGGCTGACGCCGCGGGCGCGCATCGTCGCGTCCGCCTCGGCCGCGCTCGCCCCCGAGATCATGGGGCTGGGGCCGGTGCCGGCGACCGAGAAGGCGCTCGCCAAGGCGGGGCTCACCGTGGCCGACCTCGGCGCGGTCGAGCTGAACGAGGCGTTCGCGACCCAGTCGCTCGCCTCGATGCGACGGCTCGGCCTCGACCCCGACATCGTGAACGCGGACGGCGGCGCGATCGCGCTCGGCCACCCCCTGGGGTCGAGCGGCAGCCGGATCCTGATCACCCTGCTCGGCCGGATGGAGCGCGAGGGCGCACGCTACGGGCTGGCGACCATGTGCGTCGGCGTGGGCCAGGGCACCGCGATGATCGTGGAGCGGGTGTGATGGCCGAGGCATCGACGGCCCGCCGCCTGCGCATCGAGCGCGCCGAGGACAGGGTCACCGCGACCCTGGACCGGCCTGAGACCCGCAACGCGATCGATCAGACGATGATCGACGAGCTGCACGCGCTGTGCGCCGAGCTCGAGGAGGACCCGCGGATCCTGATCCTGATCGGATCCGGCGGGATCTTCGCGTCCGGCGCGGATATCGCCCAGCTGCGCGACCGCCGGGCGCAGGATGCGAGGGCCGGCATCAACACGACGGCGTTCCGGCGTATCCGTGCGCTGCCCATGCCGGTGATCGCCGCGGTCGACGGCTACGCCCTCGGTGGCGGCGCCGAGCTCGCCTACGCCGCCGACATCCGCATCGGCACGCCCGGTACGCGCATCGGCAACCCGGAGACCGGGCTCGGCATCATCGCCGCCGCCGGGGCGACCTGGCGTCTGCCGCAGATCGTCGGCGAGGCGCGGGCGGCGGAGCTGCTGCTGACCGGGCGACAGCTGAGCGCGCAGGAGGCGCTCGCCTGGGGCCTTCTGTCGTCGCTGCACGAGCCCGACGACCTGCTCGCCGCGGCGCACGCGATCGCCGACCGCATCGCCGCGAACGATCCGCTCGCCACCCGGCACACCAAGACGGCCCTCCTCGCGACGCCCGACCGGCATCCCGAGATCGAGCTCGAGCTGCAGGCCGAGCTGTTCGAGAGCACCGAGAAGCACCGGCGGATGACCGCCTTCCTGGAACGGAGGAGCCGCCGATGAGCACATCCTGGTCGAGCGAGCCGCAGGAGAGTCGAGACGCGGCGGCGATGCCCGAACGCGTCGGCGTGCTCGGCGGCGGACGCATGGGCGCGGGGATCGCGCACGCGTTCCTGCTCGCCGGATCCCAGGTCGTCGTGGTCGAGCGGGATGAGACTGCAGCTGCCGCAGCGGGGGAGCGGATCCGCGCGAGCCTGCTGCGCTCGGTCGAGCGCGGCAGCACCGGTCGCACGATCGCGGCGCTCGAGGGCGCGCTCGAGACGAGCACCGATGCCGAAGTGTTCGCGGACGCCGGGCTGGTCATCGAGGCCGTGCCGGAGGACCGGGTGCTCAAGGTCGAGAGCCTGCGCCGGATCGAGGCGGTGGTCGCCCGGGGCACCGCGATCGCGTCGAACACGTCCTCGATCTCGATCGATGATCTCGGTGCGGAGCTCGCGCATCCGGAGCGCTTCTTCGGTCTGCACTTCTTCAACCCGGTTCCCGCCTCGGCGCTCGTCGAGGTGGTCGTGGGCGCCTCCACCAACCAGGAGCTCGTCGATGACGCCCGCGGCTGGGTCGCTGCCGTCGGCAAGACCGCGGTCGTGGTCGCCGACGCTCCGGGGTTCGCGTCGAGCCGGCTCGGTGTCGCGATCGCACTCGAGGCGATCCGGATGCTCGAGGAGGGCGTCGCGACCGCCCCCGACATCGACGCGGCGATGGAGCTCGGCTATCGGCACCCGACCGGTCCGCTGCGCACGACCGACATCGTCGGGCTCGACGTGCGACTGGGGATCGCCGAGGAGCTGGAGGCCAAGCTGGGCGCGCGGTTCGCGCCGCCGCAGCTGCTGCGCGATCTGGTCGCGGACGGACACCTGGGCCGCAAGACCGGCCGCGGATTCTACGAATGGAGCGAAGGATGATGACGGAGCTGCTGCCCAGCTACCTGCAGGGAGCCTGGTGGGCCTCCCCCTCCGAGGGCGGGACCGTCGTGCGCGACGCGTCGACGGGGGAGGAGATCGTCCGGGTCGACTCGACGGGCATCGACCTCGCCGGCGCCGTCGACTACGCCCGCACGGTCGGCCAGCGGAGCCTCGGCGCGCTCACCTTCCACCAGCGGGCGATGCTGCTCAAGCAGATGGCCGTGGTGCTCACCGCGCACAAGGAGGAGCTGTACGAGCTCTCGAAGCGCAGCGGATCCACGGTCCGCGACTCCTACGCCGACGTCGACGGCGGCATCGGCGTGCTCTTCACCTACTCGTCCAAAGGCCGTCGCGAGCTGCCGAACGCGAAGGTCCTCCTGGACGGCCCTGTCGAGCCGCTCTCGAAGGACGGATCCTTCCTCGGCCGGCACGTCTACACGCGTCTGCCCGGCGTCGCCGTGCAGATCAACGCCTTCAACTTCCCGATGTGGGGCGCGCTGGAGAA
This sequence comes from Microbacterium sp. MYb64, assembly GCF_002979495.1. Taxonomy (NCBI): domain Bacteria; kingdom Bacillati; phylum Actinomycetota; class Actinomycetes; order Micrococcales; family Microbacteriaceae; genus Microbacterium; species Microbacterium sp. MYb64. Next base: position 81,182 of record NZ_PCOW01000004.1, read on the forward strand.
GTTCGCCCCGGCGTTCCTCGCCGGGGTGCCCTCGATCGTGAAGCCCGCGACCCCGACCGGCTACATCGCGGAGGCGTGGGTGCGCATCCTCATCGACTCGGGGCTGCTGCCGGACGGATCCCTGCAGCTGGTGAGCGGATCCCTCCCCGGGATCTTCGACCTGCTCCGCCTCGGCGACCTCGTCGCCTTCACCGGCAGCGCGTCGACCGCCGCGGGGCTGCGCGCCCAGACCGCCGACGGCGTGCGCTTCACGAGCGAGACCGACTCGATCAACGCTTCCGTGCTCGGCCCGGACGCGACGCCGGACACCCCCGAGTTCGAGGCCTACGTGAAGCAGCTCATGATCGAGCTCACCACGAAGGCGGGCCAGAAGTGCACGGCGATCCGTCGCGCGATCGTTCCGGCGCCGCTCGTGGACCCGCTCGTCGCCGCGCTGCAGGCGAAGATCGCCGAGCGCGTCGTGATCGGCGACCCGCACGCTGAGTCCGTCACGATGGGACCGCTCGTCTCGACCGCGCAGCGCGACGAGGTGCTGCGTCAGGTCGCGGCGCTGCGCGAGGCCGGCGGCGAGCTGCTCCTGGGATCCGTCGACGCGCCGGAGGTCGTCCACGCCGATGGCACGACGGGGCCCGCCCCGGAAGGCGCCTTCGTCGCGCCGATGCTCGTCGGCTTCGCGGACACGACCTCGCCGGCCGTGCACGAGATCGAGGCGTTCGGCCCGGTCTCGAGCGTGCTCGGGTACTCGACCGTCGCGGAGGCCGCGGAGCTCGTCGGACTCGGCGGGGGATCCCTGGTGACGAGCGTCGCCACGAGGGATCCCGAGGTCGCGACCGAGCTGCTCACGCGCATCGCCGCGTACAACGGCCGCGTGCTGTTCCTGAACCGCGACGACGCGAAGACGTCGACCGGGCACGGCTCCCCGGTGCCGCACCTCGTGCACGGAGGCCCCGGACGTGCGGGCGGCGGCGAGGAGCTCGGCGGGATCCGCGCGGTCATGCACTTCATGCAGCGCACCGCGATCCAGGGCACTCCGGAGATCCTCACCGCGATCACGGGCGTCTGGCACACCGGCGCCGGCACGGACCGCGCGGTGCATCCGTTCCGCAAGTCGCTCGCGGAGCTGCGCCTCGGGGACCAGGTGGAGTCCGGCCTGCGCGAGCTGTCGCTCGAGGACATCGAGGCCTTTGCCTACTCCACGGGCGACACCTTCTACGCGCACATGGACGAGGAGGCCGCCGAGGCGAACCCGTTCTTCGGCGGGAGGGTCGCCCACGGCTACCTGCTGGTGTCGTGGGCGGCCGGGCTGTTCGTCTCGCCCGAGCCGGGACCCGTGCTCGCGAACTACGGGCTGGAGAACCTGCGGTTCGTGACGCCGGTGAAGCCCGGCGATGCCATCAGGGTGACCCTCACCGCGAAGCAGATCATCCCGCGCGAGACCGATGAGTACGGCGAGGTGCGCTGGGACGCGGTGATCCACAACCAGCGCGACGAGATCGTGGCGACCTACGACGTGTTGACGCTCGTGGAGAAGGCGCTGGCCCCGGCCTGAGTGCCGGCGGCGTTCCGAACTCAGTCGATCTCTCGCTCTTTCACCGACATGAGGGCGAAACGGCGGCGGATCGACTGAGTTCGGAACACCCGCCGCCCTCAGCGCAGGTCGTACAGGCGCTTGTACTTGCCTTCGCTGCGGGGGAGGGATCCCGGTTCCTCGACCTGCACGTCGACCGACGTCCCGATCGAGGTCTTGATCCGCAGCTTCAGCACCTCGGCCGCGGCCAGCGCGCTCGCCGCGTCGATGTCGGGATGCCGCTCGATCCGCACCTTCAGTGCGTCGAGGTGGCCCTGCCGGGTGAGCTCGAGGACGAAGTGCGGGGTGAGCGTCTCGATGCCGAGCGCGATCTCCTCGATCTGGGTCGGGAACAGGTTCACGCCGCGCAGGATGATCATGTCGTCGTCGCGGCCGGTGATCTTCTCCATCCGCCGCATCGCGGGAAAGGCGGATCCGGGAAGCAGCCGGGTGAGATCCCTGGTGCGGTAGCGGATCACCGGGAACGCCTGCTTCGTGAGCGATGTGAACACGAGCTCGCCCGGCTCGCCGTCCGCGACCGGTTCGCCCGTGGAGGGGTCGATGATCTCGGGCAGGAAGTGGTCCTCCCAGATGTGCGGGCCGTCCTTCGTGGCGGCGGCCTCCATCGCGACGCCGGGTCCCATGACCTCGCTGAGCCCGTAGATGTCGACGGCGTCGATGTTCAGGCGCTGCTCGATCTGGAGGCGCATCTCGTTGGTCCACGGCTCCGCGCCGAGGATCCCGACCTTGAGCGAGGTGGAGCGGGGATCGATCCCCGCCTGCTCGAGCGCGTCGGCGATCGTCAGGAGGTACGTCGGGGTGCACATGATCGCGTCGGGCTCGAAGTCGTGGATGAGCTGGACCTGCTTGGCGGTCTGCCCGCCCGACATCGGGATCACGGTCGCGCCGAGACGCTCGATGCCGGCATGAGCGCCCAGACCGCCCGTGAACAGGCCGTAGCCGTAGGCGTTGTGCACCTTCCAGCCGGGCTGCACTCCGGCCGCGCGCAGCGAGCGCGCGATGAGGTCGGCCCAGTTGTCGAGATCGGTCTGGGTGTAGCCCACGACGGTCGGCCGGCCGGTGGTGCCCGAGGACGCGTGGATGCGGCGCACATCGGCCATCGGCACCGCGAACATGCCGAACGGGTAGTACTCGCGCAGGTCGTCCTTGGTCGTGAACGGCAGGCGCGCGACGTCGGCGAGGGTGCGGATGTCGTCGGGGTGGATCCCGGCCCGCTGGAAAGCGAGACGGTAGAACGGCACGTTCTCGTACGCGTGATGCACGGACCACTGCAGGCGCTCGAGCTGCAGGGCGTGCAGCTCGTCCGGGGTCAGGGAGGTGGCCGTGTCGTTGCGCGCGGCGCCGACGGCGGTGTCGGTCATGAATTCTCCTCGGGGAAAGGACGGTTCGTGGTGATCGAGCGGCCGCGGAACTCGGCGACGATGTCGCCGGTCTCGTCGGTCACGGTGATGTCGTAGAGGCCCGTGCGACCGTTGCGCGCGCGGCGCGTCCCCGCGGCCGTGAGCACCTGCCCGGCGCGCGTGGACTTCAGGAAGGTGATGTCGGCGCCCGCGGCGACCGTGACCTTCTCATCCTCGTTGCAGACGATCGCGAAGGTCGTGTCGGCCAGGGCGAAGACCAGCCCGCCGTGCGTGATGTCGAAGCCGTTCAGCATGTCCTCGCGCACGATCATCGAGACCACGGCGCGGCCCGGCTCGTCCACCTCCACGCGCATGCCGAGGGCGGATGAGGCGCGATCGCGCTGCATCATCGGACGCAGGTCGGCGACGGGGTCGGTCATCTGTTCTCCTTCGAACTGAGCGGCGCGGACCGGGGTGCGGTGCCGGTTCGGGAAGGTCGTCCTTCTGCGAACGATACGAGTGTGCCATAATTACTGTACGAACGGTAGGTAATTCACTCAGGAGTCGACGATGACTGTTTCCCCCGTGGCCTTGACCGAGGATCCGGACGCCCAGGCGCTCTTCGACGAACTCGTCGAGAACGAGCAGCGCATCGAGCCGCGCGACTGGATGCCGGAGGCGTACCGCAAGACGCTGATCCGGCAGATCTCCCAGCACGCGCACTCCGAGATCATCGGGATGCAGCCAGAGGGCAACTGGATCACCCGCGCTCCCAGCCTCAAGCGCAAGGCGATCCTCATGGCGAAGGTGCAGGACGAGGCCGGGCACGGGCTCTACCTCTACTCGGCCGCACAGACGCTCGGCATCACACGCGACGAGATGATGCAGCAGCTCATCGACGGCAAGGCCAAGTACTCCTCGATCTTCAACTACCCGACGCCGACCTGGGCGGACATGGGCGCGATCGGGTGGCTCGTCGACGGCGCCGCGATCTGCAACCAGGTGCCGCTGTGCCGCGCCTCCTACGGTCCCTACGGACGTGCGATGGTGCGCATCTGCAAGGAGGAGTCGTTCCACCAGCGCCAGGGCTTCGAGATCCTGCTGACCCTCATGCAGGGATCGGAGGAGCAGCGCGCGATGGCGCAGGACGCCGTGAACCGCTGGTACTGGCCGGCGCTCGCGATGTTCGGCCCGCCGGACGACCAGTCTCCGAACTCCGCACAGTCGATGCAGTGGAAGATCAAGCGCTTCTCGAACGACGACCTGCGCCAGCGCTTCGTCGGCATGCTCGTGCCGCAGGCCGAGATCCTCGGCGTGACCCTGCCGGATCCCGAGCTCAGCCTCGACGAGGAGACGGGTCAGTACGCGATGGGCGAGATCGACTGGGACGAGTTCTTCGAGGTCGTCCGCGGCAACGGGCCGTGCAACGCCGAGCGGCTGCAGCGCCGTCGCGACGCGCACGCGGAGGGTGCCTGGGTGCGGGAGGCCGCCGCGGAGTACGCCCGCAAGCAGGCTCTTCGGCAGGAGGTGGCGGCATGACCACCCCCGGAGCATCCCCCGAAGAGAGCTGGCCCATGTTCGAGGTGTTCGTCCGCGCGAACCGGGGCCTCAGCCACGTGCACGTCGGATCCCTGCACGCCCCCGACGCCGACATGGCGCTGCGCAACGCGCGCGACCTGTACACGCGGCGCAACGAGGGCACGTCGGTGTGGGTCGTCCCCGCCGATGCGATCACGACAAGCGACCCCGACGACAAGGGCGCGTTCTTCGAGAGCCCCGCCGGCAAGAACTACCGCCACGCCGTGTACTACACGGCCTCCGAGGGGGTGCCGCACCTGTGAGCGCCCACGATCTGGACGGTGCGATCGACCCGCACGGCGACGTCTCGGTCGACGAGCTCGCGCTCGCCGCGGAGCTGGCCGGCTCCGGGGAGCGCGCGGCCTCCGCCGACATCGCAGAGTACGCGCTCTGGCTCGGCGACGACGCCCTGATCCTGTCCCAGCAGCTCGGAGCCTGGATCACCTACGCCCCCGAGCTCGAGGAGGACGTGGCGCTCGGCAACATCGCCCTCGACCTGCTCGGGCACGCGCGATCGTTCCTGCGCTACGCCGGATCCTGGGACGGGCGCAGCGAAGACGACCTCGCATACTTCCGCGACGAGGCCGAGTTCCGCAGCTCCTGGCTCGTGGAACAGCCCAACGGCGATTTCGCGCAGACGATCGCGCGCCAGCTCCTCGTCAGCACCTACATGCTCGAGCTGTACTCCGCGCTGCGGGGCAGCACCGACGCGACGTTCGCCGCGATCGCCGAGAAGGCCGTCAAGGAGGTCGACTACCACCGCGACCACGCCGTGCAGTGGGTGCTGCGTCTGGCAGGGGGCACCGAGGAGTCGCGCGCCAGGATCATCCGCGCCTTCGCAGACGTCTGGCCCTATGCGGCCGAGCTGTTCCGCGACGACGAGCTGATCGACCGCCTCGGCGATGCCGCCGTGCGGCCCTCGTCGCTGCGGGCTGGCTTCGATGCCGTGGTCGAAGCCGTGTTCGCGGAAGCCGAGCTGGATTTCCCCGCCGGCTCTGCCTCGGCCGGCGGCGGGCGGCACGGATCCCACGCGACCGGGCTCGGTCACCTGCTGTCCGAGATGCAGGTGCTCGCCCGTCGTCACCCGGGGGCGACGTGGTGACCGGGCTGCGCGAGCGCGCCTGGGAGGCGGCAGCCGCGGTCAAGGATCCGGAGGTCCCCGTGCTGACGATCGAGGACCTCGGCGTGCTGCGCGACATCACCGTCGACGGCGATCGGATCCGCGTCGACATCACTCCGACCTACAGCGGCTGCCCTGCGATGGACACGATCCGCGACGACGTCGAACTCGCGCTCATCCGGGCCGGCTTCGGCGAGGTCGAGGTGCGCCTCGTGCTCGCACCCGCCTGGACCACGGACTGGATGACCGAGGAGGGCAAGCGCAAGCTCACCGAGTACGGCATCGCCCCGCCGAGCGGACACGCGGCCCTGCGACGGGCTCAGGGGCCGGTGCGCATCTCCCTCGGCGTCCGCTGCCCGCGGTGCGGGTCCCTGGACACCCGCGAGCTCTCCCGCTTCGGCTCCACGTCGTGCAAGGCGCTCTACGAGTGCCGCGCGTGCCTCGAGCCCTTCGACCACTTCAAGGTGATCTGATGACGCTCTGGCATCTGGGCGCGGCCGCGCACACCGCCGCCCCCGAGGAAGCCGCGACCGAACGTGTCGCCGGCTCGCTCCTCAACAGCGTCGTCGGAGGCCCTTCGACGGGCTCAGGGACCGCGGCATCCCCGCGCCGGCGCACCCGCTTCCACACCCTCGCCGTCCAGGAGGTGCGTCCGCTCACCGACGAGGCGATCGAGGTCACCTTCGCCGTGCCGGAGCAGCTCGCGGGGGAGTTCGACTACCTCGCCGGGCAGCACGTCGCCCTGCGCGCCGAGCTCGACGGTCACGAGGTGCGCCGCTCCTACTCCCTCTGCCGGCCGCCGGCGTGGAACCCCTCTACGGGCTCGGGGACCATCAGCGTCGCGATCAAGCGCGACCGCGGAGGCCGCTTCTCCACGTGGGCGCAGAGCGAGCTGCACGAGGGCGACAGGATCGACGTGATGAGCCCGCAGGGCACCTTCACCTCGGCGCTCGCCGCGCTCGACGAGGCGCACGTCGTCGGCATCGCCGCGGGGTCGGGAATCACGCCGCTCATGGCGCTCGCCGCCACGGTGCTCGCGCGCTCCGACTCCAGCCGGTTCACGCTCGTGTACACGAACCGCCGGGCGACCGACGTGATGTTCCTGGACGACCTCGCCGACCTCAAGGACCGCTACCCGGCGCGCTTCGCGGTGCACCACGTGCTCACCCGCGAGCAGCGCTCGGCTCCGCTGCTGTCGGGCCGCATCGACGAGGGGCGTCTGCGTGGCATCCTCGACGCGCTCGTGCTGCCGGCGACGGTCGACGAGTGGTTCCTGTGCGGGCCGTTCGATCTCGTGCAGCTGTGCCGCGACACCCTGGCCGACATCGGCGTCGAGTCCGCGCACGTGCGCTACGAGCTGTTCACGACGGGGGAGCCGGGGCAGGAGCGCCCTGAGGCCGGGCGTCCGATCGAGGTGCGCGAGGACGAGCCCGTGCGCACGATCGAGTTCACCCTGGACGGACAGTCCGGATCCGTGGACACCCCGGTGTCGGCCAACGAGTCGATCCTGAACGCCGCCCTCCGCGTGCGTCCCGACGTGCCCTTCGCGTGTGCGGGGGGCGTGTGCGGCACCTGCCGGGCGCGCCTCGTCGACGGATCCGTCACGATGACGGAGAACTACGCGCTCGAGCAGGACGAGCTCGACCGCGGCTACGTGCTCACGTGCCAGTCCCACCCCACGACCGATCGCGTCGTCGTCGACTACGACGTTTGAACGGCGCAGGAGCCCTTCGACAAGCTCAGGGATCACCTCGACAAGCTCAGGGACCAAGGAGGAACCATGATCGACCTCGCGATCGACGGCGCCGTCGCCCACATCACGCTGAACAACCCCGACAAGCTCAATGCCCTCGACGAGCAGGCGGTGCGCGACCTCGGAGACGCCTACGCCGAGGCCGAGCGCGCCGGTGTGCGCTCCCTCGTGCTGACCGGCGAGGGCAGGGCATTCTGCGCGGGCCGCGACATCTCGGGCGTCGATCCGCGCGACGACGACGTGATGGGCTACCTCGACGGCATCGTCACGCCCGTGCTGCAGCGCATGTCGTCCTTCCCCGCACCGACCTTCGCCGCCGCGCAGGGAGCCTGCCTCGGGGTGGGCCTCGGCCTGCTCATCGCGACCGATGTCGTCTACGTCGCCGACACCGCGAAGATCGGATCCCCGTTCGCCGCGCTCGGCGCGACGCTCGACTCGGGCGGACACGCGCTGTTCGTGGAGCGGCTCGGCGCGCACCGCACGCTCGACCTCATCTACTCCGGCAGGCTGATGAGCGGATCCGAGGCGGTCACGGCCGGGCTGTTCTCCCAGGCGATGCTCCCCGAGATGGTGCACGAGGCCACGCTCGCGGCCGCTGCCCGTGCGGCGCAGGGCGCGACGGCCGCGTTCGTCGCGAGCAAGCGCCTGGTCGCCGCTCTCCGCGACGAGCGCCTGGGGCTGTGGCATTCGATGCGCCAGGAGAACGCGGCCCAGGCGGCGCTCTGCGACACGGACGACTACCGCGAGGGCTTCGCGGCGTTCCAGGAGAAGCGCCCGCCGCTGTTCGAAGGGCACTGAGCCCGCGCGACTACGCTGGACGGTGCTGCTCCGCCAGGAACGGCGGACAGGAGCGAGCGTGGTCGAGGGTGCCGTCGAGCGGATGCGGGGGCCGCGCGCCTACGCGTCCTTCATCGGGATCGGGCTCGCCGCTGGTCTCCTCTCCGGCCTCTTCGGCGTCGGCGGCGGCACGGTCATCGTCCCGCTGCTCGTGCTGCTGCTCGCCTTCGACCAGCGTCTGGGGGCTGGCACCTCGCTCGCCGCGATCGTGCCGACCGCGCTCGTGGGCGTCATCTCGTACGCCGTCCACGACTCGGTGGCGTGGATCCCGGCGCTGATCCTCGCGGTCGGATCCGTCGTCGGCGCGCAGATCGGCACCCGCCTGCTGCCGCGGATCTCGCAGACCGCGCTGCGCTGGTGCTTCGTCGGCTTCCTCGTGATCGTGATCGTGAGCCTGTTCCTGGTCATCCCGTCGCGGGGCGCCGTGCTCGAACTCACCTGGGTGACCGGCCCGCTGCTGCTCGTGCTGGGCCTGTTCACCGGCGTGCTCGCGGGCCTCATCGGGGTCGGCGGGGGGATCGTGGTCGTGCCGGCGCTCATGCTGGCGTTCGGCACGAGCGACCTCGTCGCGAAGGGCACGTCCCTGCTCATGATGATCCCGACCGCGATCTCCGGCACGATCGGCAACCTGCGCAATCACAACGTGGATCTGGTCGCCGCAGCCTTCATCGGCCTCTCCGCCTGCACGACCACGGCGCTCGGCGCCTGGCTCGCGACGCTCATCGACCCGTTCGTGGGCAACATCCTGTTCGCGGTGTACCTGGCGTTCATCGCGGTGCAGATTGCGCTGAAGGCGATCCGCGGGCGGAAGCCCCGCACCGCCTGAGCGGCCGCTCGGCGAGCGATCGGCGCCGCTCGATAGGATCGAGGGGTGCCCGTGAATCCTGAACTGGTCGGCCGGGAGTTCCCGCCGACGGCCCCTTACCTCGTCGGTCGCGAGAAGGTGCGCGAGTTCGCGCGCGCCGTGTTCGCCGACGCCCCGCAGCACACCGATGTCGCGGCGGCCCAGGCGCTCGGCTTCGCCGATGTCGTCGCCCCGCCCACCTTCGCGATGGTCATCCAGGACCTCACGCTGCAGCAGCTGCTGGGGCTCGAGGACTCCGGGATCGTGCTGTCCCGCACGATCCACGCCGAGCAGCGCTTCGCCTACACGCGCCCGATCGTGGCCGGCGACGAGCTCACCGCCCGACTGACCGTCACCGGGATCCGAGCGATGGGTCCCGCCGCGATGATCACGAGCGACGCCGAGATCCGCGACGCCGCCGGCGCGCACGTCGTCACCGCCACGTCGGTGCTGCTCGTGAGCGATGCCCCGGCCGAGAACGAGGAGGCCGCCGCGTGAACGTCGGAGACATCATCGCCGAGCGCACCGTGCACCTCACGCGTGAGGCGCTCGTCCGCTACGCCGGCGCGTCCGGCGACTTCAACCCCATCCACTACCGCGACGACGTCGCCGCCGAGGTGGGCCTGCCCGGCGTGCTCGCGCACGGCATGCTCACGATGGGCGTCGCCTCGTCCGTCGCGGTCGCCGCCCTTCCCGGCACCGCGCGGATCCTCGACTACGGCGTGCGCTTCGCACGCCCGATCGTGGTCGACCCGCAGACCGGCGCCGACGTCGCGATCACCGCCAAGGTCGGCGCGATGGACGAGACCGCGGTGCGGATCGACCTGACCGTCCGGTTCGCCGAGACCACGGTGCTCGTCAAAGCGCAGCTGCGCGTCGCAGCGGACTCGCTCTGACATGGCGGAGATCGATCCGATCCGCCTCGCCGCGCTGACCACGCTGCAGACCGGTGCGGCGCCTGCGCGGATGATCGACGCCGCGACCGAGGACGAGCTCGTCTCCGCCCTCCGTGCGGTGTGGGCGACCCGCGACGAGTGGTTCGTGCTGGGCGGAGGGTCGAACCTCTTCGCGGGGGACGCGCCCTTCGACGGCACGGTGATCCGCATCCGCACGAGCGGCATCGAGGAGCTTCCGTCCCCGCACGCCGGCCGGATCCGGCTTCGCGCGCAGGCCGGGCACGACTGGGATGCGCTCGTCGCCTACGCGGTCGAGCGCGGGTACGCCGGCATCGAGGCGATGTCGGGGATCCCCGGCACGGTCGGCGCCGCCCCCGTGCAGAACATCGGCGCCTACGGGCAGGAGATCCAGGAGACGCTCGTCGAGGTGGAGCTGCTCGACGAGCACTCCGGCGAGGTCGTCGTCACGCCGGCGTCCGAGCTCGGCCTCGGCTTCCGCACGTCGGTGCTCAAGCACCACTACGGTTCCGTCGCAGAGCGCCGTGCCGTGATCCTGTCCGTCACGCTCGATCTCGCCGTGACCGGCGATGCGGGACGGGTCGTGCGCGGCGAGCAGCTGCGCCGCGCCCTGCAGCTCACCGGCGACGACCCGGTGCCCCTCGCCTGGGTGCGCGAGCGGATCCTGGCCACCCGCGCTGCGAAGGGCATGCTCTTCGATCCGGCGGATCCCGATACGCACGGCGCCGGATCCTTCTTCCAGAACGCGATCGTCTCCGAGGCGGTGGCGCGCACGCTGCCGTCCGAGTGCCCGCGCTGGCCGGTGACGCCCGACCTCGACACGGTCACCGTGATCCCGCTCGAGTCGTACTACGGTCTCGCGCCGAAGCCGGAGGCGCCGCCGAGCGACGTGAAGGTGAGCGCGGCCTGGCTCATCGAGCACGCCGGCATCGGCAAGGGCTTCAAGCTGCCGCGTTCGCGCGCCGGCGTGTCCACGAAGCACGCTCTCGCCCTGACGAATCGCGGGGGCGCGACCGCGGGGGAGATCGCAGAGCTCGCCCGGTTCATCCAGAGCCGGGTGCACTCCGAGTTCGGCCTGCTGCTGCAGCCGGAGCCGGTGCTCGTCGACGTCGAGCTCTAGCCGTCCTGCTGCTCGGCTGAGGCCGGATCCGGGGCGTACGCTCGCAGCATGACCGGACTCGTGCCCTACATCCTGTTCCCCGGGACCGCCGTCGACGCGCTGCCGTTCTATCAGGCGATCTTCGGCGGCGAGGTGACGATGCACACCTATGCCGAGTTCGGGCGGGCGGACGGCCCGGGGGATGCGATCGCGCACGGCATGCTCATCCGCGGCCCTGTCGAGCTCGCCGCCGCCGATGCGGGGCCGGACGAGGACGCCGTGCACATGAACGGCATGTTCTTCTCGCTCCTCGGCACGGCGGATCCGGAGACGCTCACGCGCTGGTTCGCCCAGCTCGGCGACGGCGGCCGCGTGATCGACCCGTTGCAGGAGCGGCCGTGGGGCGCGCACGACGGAACCCTCGTGGACCGCTTCGGCGTGCACTGGCTCGTCGGCTACGAGGACTGACGCGCAGACCGACGCTTGCCCGCGGTGCACCGGCCGGATACGTCGAGGCCCCCTCTGGCGACCGAGGCCCCCTCTGAATTGCGGAATTCAGGAGGGGCGCGGACAGCCGGAGGGGGCGTCGACGTGGAACGCGGTGCGCGTCAGGAGGCGAACAGGCGCTGCAGGCGCTGCACGCCCTCGAGCAGCTGGTCGTCGCCGAGCGCGTACGACATGCGGATGTAGCCGGACGGGCCGAACGCCTCGCCCGGGACCACGGCCACCTCGGCCTGGTCGAGGATGAGGTCGGCGAGCTCGAGCGAGGTGGTGGGGGTCACGCCGCCCCAGGTGCGGCCGAGCAGGCCCTGCACGTCGGGGTAGACGTAGAACGCGCCGGTCGGGTTGGGCACCACGAGGCCGTCGATCTTGGACAGCTCGGAGACGATCAGCGTGCGGCGGCGGTCGAACGCCTCGCGGAACTGCTCGGCCTCGGTCTGCGGGCCGTTGAGCGCGGCGATCGCTGCACGCTGCGCGACATTGTTCACGTTGCTCGTGAGGTGCGACTGGAGGTTGCCGGCGATCTTGATCGCGTCGGCGGGGCCGACCATCCAGCCCACGCGCCAGCCGGTCATCGCATAGGTCTTCGCGACGCCGTTGACGAGGATGGTCTGACCGGCGACCTCGGGCAGCGCCTCGACCACGGAGGTCGCCTTCACGCCCTCGTAGGTGAGGTTCTGGTAGATCTCGTCCGAGATGATCCAGATCCCGTGCTCGAGCGCCCAGGCGGCGATCGCGGCGGTCTCCTCGGGGGAGTAGACGGATCCGGTCGGGTTGGACGGCGAGACGAACACGAGCACCGTGGTGCGCGCGGTGCGCGCGGCCTCGAGCTGGTCGACCGTGACCTTGTACTCCTGGTCGGCGCCGGCGAAGACCTCGACCGGGACGCCGTCGGCGAGGCGGATCGCCTCGGGGTAGGTGGTCCAGTACGGCGCGGGAAGGAGCACCTCGTCGCCCGGGTTCACCACGGCCTGGAACGCCTGGTAGACGGACTGCTTGCCGCCGTTCGTGACGATGACCTGGCTCGGCGAGACCTCGAGGCCGGAGTCGCGCAGCGTCTTCGCGGCGATCGCCTCGCGCAGCTCGGGCAGGCCGGCCGCGGGGGTGTAGCGGTAGTTCGCCGGGTTGGCGAGAGCCTCGGCCGCCGCGTCCACGATGAACTGCGGGGTGGCGAAGTCAGGCTCGCCCGCGGCGTACGAGACGACGGGCTTGCCCTCGGCCTTGAGGGCTTTGGCCTTGGCATCCACCTTCAGCGTGGCGGACTCGGCGATGGCGGAGAGTTTGCGGGAGAGAGGCGCGCGTTCGGTCACGCCACCAGCGTACTCGCGCGCCTGTCGTGCGAAATGGCCATGACGTACAAAGCACAGGCGGCGTTCTCCGTCGTGGCGAACAGGCGCGGGCGGCGGGATCCGGTGCCCGATCGGGCCGGCAATGGCGGGATAACGCGCCCGCTCAGGTCAGGAACGACGGCGGGACGGCGCAGTAGTCGGCGAGCCGCCGCGTCGGTGCCTTCGGATCCGTCACGTCGACCAGTGCGGTCGCCGCCGTGTGCGGAACCTCGTCGCCCTCGATGAGCCAGACGGAGAAGTGCCACAGTCCGCGGGTGCGCTCGGCGAGCAGCGCGGTCGTGCCGGAGACGATCTCGACCGCGTCCCCGCCCGCGGCGCGGAACGGCGCCACGATGTCCGCGCGCAGGCCCGCCTCGTCGCGATCGTCCTGCGTGGCGACGGACACCGCGACTCCCCTGGCGCGCAGGGCGTCGGCGAGGTCGTCCGCGAACGCGGCCGACCTCGTGGCTGAGGGGCTCGCGACCGCGAGCAGCCGTGCTCCGCGCGGATAGTCGCGCTGGAACTCGTCGACGAGGTCTTCGAGGAGGGCGCGCGCTGCGGTCGGGGCGGTCATGTCACCAGAGTAGGCCGCCCCGCAGGCGAGGCGGCCGCTCCGGGCGGGCCCGCTCTCAGGTGACCGCGTCGCGCTCCTGGAACTCGGGCGCACGCCACAGCTCCTCGTCGAGCACGCGGCGCAGGGTCTCCACGGCGTCCCAGACGTCGGCGTGACCGAGGTACATCGGGGTGACCCCGAATCGCAGCACCTCGGGCTCGCGGTAGTCGCCGATCACGCCGTTCGCGATGAGCGCCTTCATCACCGCGTAGCCCTCGGGGTGCCGGAACGACACGTGGCTGCCGCGCTGCGTGTCCTCGCGCGGCGTGATCAGGGTGAGCGGATGGCCCGAGAGCCGCGTCTCGACGAGCCGGATGAACAGCGTCGTCAGCGCGAGCGACTTGCGGCGCAGAGCCTCCTGGTCGACCTCGAGGTGCATGTCGAGCCCGACCTCCATGGTCGCCATCGACAGGATCGGCTGGGTGCCCACGAGGAAGCGCCGCCCGCCCGGCGCCGGAGCGTACGCGTCGGTCATCGCGAACGGGCGGTCGTGCCCCCACCAGCCGGTCAGCGGCGTCTCGACCCGGTCGAGATGGCGCTCTGCGACCCAGAAGAAGGCAGGGGAGCCCGGGCCGCCGTTGAGGTACTTGTACGTGCAGCCGACGGCGAAGTCGGCGCCGGCGTCCGCGACGGCCACGGGCACCGCGCCCACGGAGTGGCAGAGATCCCAGACGGCCAGGGCGCCCGCCGCGTGGATCCGGTCCGTCGCCTCCCTCATGTCCCAGAGGTGGCCGGTGCGGTAGTTCACCTGGGTGAGCAGCACGACGGCGACGTCCTCGTCGAGGGCGGCGCCCAGATCCTCCGGAGCGTCGATCAGCCGCAGCGAATAGCCGCGGTCGAGGAGCGCCATCAGGCCCTCGACGATGTAGAGGTCGGTGGGGAAGTTCTCCCGCTCCGACACGATCACCCGGCGCGCGGGGGCGTCCTGCTGCTGGAGCCGGATCGCGGCCGAGACGGCCTTGAAGACGTTCACCGACGTGGTGTCGGTCGCGACGCACTCGCCCGCGCCGCCGCCGATGAGCCGGCCGATCTTCTCGCCGATCCGGAGGGGCAGCGCGAACCAGTGGTTCTTGTTCCAGCTGCCGATGAGGTCGGCGCCCCACTCCCGGCTCACCACGTCGGCCGCCCGGGCGACGGCGTCGCGCGGGAGTGCGCCGAGCGAGTTGCCGTCGAGGTACACGATGCCCTCGGGGAGGGCGAAGCGCGCGCGGAGCCCGGCGAGCGGATCGTTCCGATCGGCCTCTTCGCACTGCTCGCGGGTGATCGGCGCGGTGGCGTCCGTCATCGTGGAATCCTCCTCGGTCATGGATCCGGCGCGGTCGGCCGGAGATACGGAGATCAGGATCCATGATGACGAATCGACGGAGAATCGCCTAGGATTCCGACAGATATCCGAGAATCACGACGTTGTGCGTGGGATCACCGGATCGATGACGCCGGAGGAGGCACAATGGCGGACGGAATCCGGCTCACGCCGACGGATCGGCGGATCCTGGACGAGCTGACCGGGGATGGGCGCCTGTCGAACAAGGAACTCGCCGCGCGGGTCGGCCTCCCGCGCTCGACCTGCCACGGACGGGTGCGCGCGCTCGAGGAGGCCGGCGTGATCCGCGGCTATCACGCCGAGCTCGACCCCGTTGCGGCCGGCGCCGGGGTCGAGGCGCTCATCATGGTCGCCGTCAAGGAGGACGCCCGCGACCAGGTGCCCGCCATCACGGCTCGCCTGCGCACGATCCCCGGTGTGCAGCGGGTCTATCTGATCGGCGGCGTGCACGACCTCGTGATCCATGTCGCCTGCGCGAGCGTTCCGGGGCTCCGGGATTTCCTGCGCACGCACCTCGGATCCGTCCCCGCACTCGGGCAGACCCAGACCCAGATCATCTTCGAGCAGCACCCAGGGGTCGCCGTCATCCCGTCGTGAGTCAGTAGGCTCCTCGCATGAGTGAGAGCGCTGCGACGGCCGAATCCACCGCGCGGCTGCAGCACCTGATCATCACCGTCTTCGGCCGCTACGTGCGCGCGCACGGGGGAGTGATCCAGGTCTCCGACCTGATCCGGATGCTGGCGGCGCTCGGCGCCGACGCGCCGGGAGTGCGCTCGGCCGTCTCCCGGCTCAAGCGTCGGGGGGTGCTGGTCAGCGTCCGCTCCGGCGGCGCCGCGGCGTACCGACTCGCGGACTCCCTCGAAGGCGTGTTCTCCGCCGGCGACCACCGTATCTTCGAGGAGCGGCGCGCCGAGCCCTCGGATCCGTGGCTGCTCGCCTCCTTCAGCGTTCCCGAACGGGAGCGCCCGCTGCGGCACCAGCTGCGCAAGCTCCTGCAGCGGCTCGGCTTCGGTCAGATCAGCGGCGGACTGTGGATCGCCCCCGGGCTGATCGCGGACGAGACGCGCACCGCGCTGCGCCGTGCGGATCTCGACCGCTACGTCGAGCTCTTCCTCGGCGAGCGGGTGTCGCAGGACGACCCGGCCGAGGCGGTCGGACGCTGGTGGGATCTGCCGGCCCTCGAGCCTCTGTACCGCGGGTTCGTCGACGGCTTCGCCCCGATGATGAGCCGTGAACTGAGTGATCGCGAGGCCTTCGCCGCGCATGTCGGTGCGATCACGCAGTGGCGGCGCCTGACCTATCTGGATCCCGGGATCCCGCTGCAGTATCTGCCGGACCGGTGGGTCGGGGTCGAAGCGGAGCGGCTGTTCTCCGCGCTGCATCGCCGGCTCGAACCCGCTGCCGAGCGCTTCGTCTCCACCGTCCTGAGCTGATCGCCCCGGGAGATCCCTGGTCGCACCGCATGGTGCTGTCAGGGATCTTCGTCGTCTTCGACAGTTTTGGATATTGCACTTGTGTGACGATCATCACGCATGTGACACTTCTGGGGACGAGGCGGCAGACCTCGCAGCGCCGCGGGCGGCCGCGTGCACCGGACAGAGCAGAGGAGCTCCGATGACCGAGAACGAACTGCGCTGGGACCGCGTCCCGCAGGTCACCCGCAGCGGCGAGGAGGACACCCAGACGATGTCCTCCGGCGGCTGCATCCGCGTCTCGGGCGTCGGGCCGCAGCACACCGAGGCGACGAGGATCTGGTTCGGCAAGGTGTCCAACGAGCCCGGGTACCGCTCGCTGCCGCACCACCACGGCGAGGCGGAGACCGGCGGCTACGTGCTGCGCGGGAAGGGCCGCATCTACTTCGGCGAGGACTACTCCGAGTTCCTCGACATGACCGAGGGGGACTGGGTGTTCGTGCCGCCGTTCATGCCGCACGTCGAGGCGAACATGTCCACCACCGAGGAGCTCGTGTGGCTGACCACGCGGACGCCGGACAACATCGTGATCAACCTCGACGAGGTCGACGACGCCGTGCTCGAGGGCTTCCACCGCGCATGAGCACCTCCGCCGCGTTCCTCCGGGCGATCGCCCTGACCGAGTGCGCGCCGGAGCACGCCGATCGCGCGTTCTCGGCGCAGCCTCAGCCGGTCCCGTGGCCGAAGGCCTACGGCGGCGACACCGTCGCGCAGAGCGCCGCGGCGGCGATCCGCACGGTCGACGGCGATCGCCTGCTGCACTCGGTGCACTCGACGTTCCTGCGGGGCGTCGATATCGCGGAGCCCGTGCGATACGAGGTCGAGCTTCTCCGGGATGGCCGCGGCTTCTCCACGAGGCACGTTCGAGGGCACCAGCACGGCAGGCTCGCGTTCCTCGCGACCGCGTCCTTCCATGTGCCGGAGGAGTTCCCCGCGCACGGGCCGGAGATGCCGGAGGTCCCGGATCCCGAGACTCTGCCCTCCAGCGCCGAGGCGCTCGCCGGCTACGCGGGCGCCGATGTCGACTACTGGTCGCACGACCGCAGCTTCGACATGCGGCACGTCCCCGGACCCGTGTACGTGCGGGTCGAGGGCGAGCGCGTGCCGCATCAGGCGGTCTGGGTGCGCGCGTTCCAGGCTCTCGACGACGACCCCGTGACGCACCAGCTCGCGATCGCGTACGTGTGCGACTACACGATCCTCGAGCCCGTGCTGCGGGTGCTCGGCCTGCCGTGGCGGGACGAGGGCCTCGTGACCGCGAGCCTCGACCACGCGATGTGGTTCCATGCGCCCGCCCGCGCCGACGAATGGCTCCTGTACGCGCACGAGTCCGCCGGCATCTCCGACGGCCGCGGGCTGGGCCTCGGCCGCTTCTTCGACCGCACCGGCCGCCTCATCGCGACCGTCGCCCAGGAGGGCATGATCCGCCCCGGTCGCGCCCTCTGACCACACCTCGAATCTCGAAGGGACCAGCAATGGAGCTTTCCCGCTCAGCCCACGTCGACACCTTCGCCCGGGACGCCCTGCCGCCGGTAGAGCTCTGGCCGACGCTGGAGTTCACCATCCCCGACGTGCAGTACCCGGCTCGGCTGAACGCGGCCGCCGAGCTCATCGACCGCGCGGTCGAGGCGTTCGGACCCGATCGCGACGCCGTGATCCTCGGCGACGGCACACGGTGGAGTTACGGGGAGCTGCAGCGCCGCGCGAATCAGGTCGCACAGGTGCTCACGGAGGATCTCGGCATCGTCCCGGGCAATCGCGTCGCCCTGCGGATGCTGAACGGGCCCTGGGCCGTGGCCTGCTGGCTCGGCGCGCTCAAGGCCGGCGCGGTCGTCGTCACGACGATGGTCGCCTGGAAGGAGAGCGAGGTGCGCAACGTGTTCGAGCGGGTGCGCCCGTCGGCGGCGATCGTCGACCACCGCGATCTCGACGTCGTCGAGGGCGCCCTTCGCGACCTGCTGCCGGAGGGCGGCCTCCTGGTGTTCGGCGGCGAGGAGGACCGCCTGATGCGCGCCTGCGATGAGAAGGACGGTGCGTTCGCGGCGGTCGACACGGCCGCCGATGACGTGGCGCTGCTCGGCGCGACCAGCGGCACGACGGGCGCGCCGAAGATCACGATGCACTTCCACCGCGACATCCTCGCCAACGCCGACACCTTCGCGAAGCACGTGCTGCACCTCACTCCGGACGACGTCAGCGCGACGACGGCCCCGCTCGCGTTCACGTTCGGCCTCGGCGGCGCGGTGGTGTTCCCTCTGCGCACGGGAGGAGCGGCGGTGATCCTTGAGCGGGCCACCCCGCTCGAGCTCGCGCGACTCATCGAACAGCTCGGGATCACAGTGCTGTACACGGCCCCGACCGGCTACCGCGCGATTCTCAAGGAGGGCCTCGCCGGGGCTCTCCGCCGGCTGCGGGTCGGCGTCTCGGCGGGGGAGCACCTCTCCCGGGAGACGTTCGAGGCGGTGGCCGAGGCGACCGGTGTGCGGCTCGTGAACGGCATCGGATCCACGGAGATGCTGCACGTCTTCATCTCGGCGTCGGGCGACGACATCCGCCCCGGATCCACCGGGCGTGCCGTGCCCGGCTACCGCGCGGCGATCCTCGACGACGACGGCCGGATCCTCGGACCGGGGGAGCCGGGGCGGCTCGGGGTCATCGGCCCCACCGGGTGCCGCTACCTGAACGACCCGCGGCAGACGGCGTACGTGCACGACGGGTGGAACATCACCGGCGACACCTTCGTGCAGGACGAGGAGGGCTACTTCACCTTCTACGCCCGCAGCGACTCGATGATCGTCACGGCGGGGTACAACGTCGGCGCCCCCGAGGTCGAGGAGGCGATCGCCGCGCATCCGGACGTGCTTGAGGTCGCGGTCGTGGGACGCCCCGACGCCGATCGGGGCACGATCGTCAACGCCTACGTCGTCCCCCGTGCCGACGTCGAGGTCTCGGAGGAGCTCACCGCCTCGATCCTCGCGCTCGTGAAGTCGCGGCTCGCGCTCTACAAGTGCCCTCGCCGCATCGACTATCTCGCCGAGCTGCCCCGCAATCCCAGCGGCAAGGTGCAGCACTTCATCCTGCGCGACAGGGCCGCGGCCGAGGCCGCCCTCTCCGCGCCCGTCTCCCAGGGGGCCTGACATGCGCATCGCCGTGATCGGAGGGGGCCCGGGAGGGCTCTACTTCTCCGCCCTCATGAAGCAGCTCGACCCCTCGCACGAGGTCACGATCTGGGAGCGCAACGCCCCCGACGATACGTTCGGCTTCGGCGTCGTGTTCAGCGACGAGACCCTCGGCGGGATCGAGAACGCGGATCCGGTCATCGCCGCCCGGATGTGCGAGCAGTTCGCCCGCTGGACCGACATCGACGTGCTCTTCGGCGGGACCACCCACACCGTCGGCGGCCAGGGTTTCGCCGCGATGGGACGGAAGGAGCTGCTGCAACTGCTGCAGCAGCGGGCGATCGAGCTCGGCGCCGAGATCCGCTTCCGCGCCGAGGCGCCGGACGCCGCCGCGCTCATGGCGGAGTACGACCTCGTGCTGGCCGCGGACGGCGTGAACTCCCGTGTGCGCGGACAGTTCGCCGAGGCCTTCGGACCTGACCTTGACCGCCGCGTGTCGAAGTACATGTGGCTCGGCACGGATCGCGTGTTCGAGGCGTTCACGTTCGCGGTGCTGCACACCCCGCACGGCATCATGCAGCTGCACGGGTACCCGTACTCCGACCAGGGCTCGACGTTCCTCATCGAGATGCACGAGGACGTGTGGCGCGCGGCAGGCTTCGACGCGACCGAGCAGGAGGTCTTCCCGCCCGGGGTGAGCGACGACTTCTCGGTCGAGCGGATCCGCGGGTTCTTCGCCGACGTGCTCGATGGCCACGAGGTGCTCACGAACAACTCCAAGTGGCTGAACTTCACCACGGTGCGCAACGAGCACTGGCACCACGAGAACCTCGTGATCCTCGGCGACGCCGCGCACACCGCGCACTTCTCGATCGGCTCCGGCACGAAGCTCGCCATGGAGGACGCGCTCGCGCTCGCCGCCTGCCTGCACGAGCACGACCGGCTCGACGATGCGCTGGACGCCTACGAGCTCGAACGCCGCCCCGTCGTCGCGTCCACCCAGCGCGCCGCGCAGGCGTCGCTCGAGTGGTTCGAGCGGATCGGCCAGTACGCGGACCAGGAGCCGCTGCAGTTCTCCTTCAACCTGCTCACCCGCAGCCGGCGCATCACGCTGGACAACCTCGCCCTGCGGGATCCGGTCTTCGCCGCCGACGTCGTGCGCGGGGCGGGCTTCGCGGGCCGGACCGAGGACGAGCCGGCGATGTTCCGTCCGCATCGGATCGGTGCGCTCGCGCTGAAGAACCGCGTCGTCGTGTCGCCCATGGACATGTACTCCTCGGTCGAGGGGGTGCCCGGCGACTTCCACCTCGTGCATCTCGGATCCAAGGCCACGGGCGGCGCGGGTCTCGTCATGACGGAGATGGTCTGCGTCTCGGCCGAGGGGCGGATCACGCCGGGCTGCGGCGGCCTCTACACCGACGAGCAGCGCGACGCATGGGGGCGGATCGCGGACTACGTGCACAGCCGGTCGACCGCGAAGATCGGCGTGCAGCTCGGCCACTCCGGCCGCAAGGGATCCACCAAGCTCATGTGGGAGGGGATCGACGATCCGCTGCCCGAGGGCAACTGGGAGACCCTCGCGCCGTCCCCGCTGCCCTACGGCCCGGCCAATCACGCGCCGCAGGAGATCGATCGCGCCGGCATGGACCGGGTGCGCGAGGAGTTCGTCGCGGCCACGCGTCGCGCGGCCGAGGCCGGGTTCGACCTCGCCGAGCTGCACGCCGCCCACGGCTACCTCATCTCGTCGTTCCTTTCGCCGGTCTCGAACCGGCGCACCGACGAGTACGGCGGCGATCTGGACAACCGCCTGCGCTACCCGCTCGAGGTGTTCGACGCCATGCGCGCCGCGTGGCCGGCCGAACGTCCGCTCACCGTGCGCCTCTCGGCCGTGGACTGGTGCGAAGGTGGCAACGAGCTCGAGGACGCGATCGAGATCGCCCGCGCGTTCATCGCGCACGGAGCTGACGCGATCGACGTGTCCTCCGGACAGATCGCCAAGGAGGAGAAGCCGCAGTTCGGCCGCAGCTACCAGACGCCGTTCGCCGACGCGATCCGCAATCGGGTCGCAGCCGAGGCCGGCGTCAGCGTGATCGCGGTGGGCGCGGTGTCCAGCCACGACGACGTCAACTCGATCCTGCTCGCCGGTCGCGCCGACCTCGTCGCGCTCGGCCGCACGCACCTCTGGGATCCGCAGTGGACGCTGCACGCGGCCGCGGACCAGGGCTACCGCGGGGAGGGCGCGGACTGGGTGGCGCCGTTCCGCGCCGGGTCGCGCAAGCCGCCGACCGCCCGCACCGACGCCGTGCGACCGCGGCTCTCGCTCGTCCGGGACGAGCGCGCAGGCGAGAGCGCGCCGGAGCACCGCCGGTGGATCCCGCAGCGCGAGGCCGTCGAAGCCCTCGCGCCGGTCGGTCCCTGAGCCCGAACCGCATCCGGTCCCTGAGCCCGCTCCCCATACGCATCCACGCAGGAGGACAAGAACCATGACCCGCCAGATCATCAACCCCGAAACCCTCATCGCCCCGAGCGGTTTCGCGCACGGAGTGCGCGCCGGCGAGTTCGTCTACCTCGGCGGGCAGACCGCGATGGACCGCACCGGCGCGATCGTGCCAGGGGGGATCGTCGAGCAGTTCGCGCAGGCGTTCTCGAATGTGCTCGTCACGCTCGAAGCGGCCGGCGGCAAGCCAGAGGACCTCGTGGACGTCACGATCTACCTCACCGACGTCGACGACTACCAGGCCAACGGTCGCGAGATCGGGCGGCGCTGGCGCGAGATGGCCGGCACCGAGTATCCGGCGATGGCGGGGATCGGCGTCACCCGGCTGTGGCAGAAGGAGGCGATGATCGAGATCCAGGGCGTCGCGCACCTCGGTGAGGCCGTGACCGCCGACGGGGATCGGGACTGATGCGGGTCGCGACCGTCCGCGTCGCCGGCGGCACCCGGGCCGCGGTCGGCGACGCCGAAGGCTGGGTGCTGCTCGACGAGGCGGATGCGCAGGAGCTCGTCGCCGGAGAGGGCTGGCGGGAGCGGGCCGAGACCGCGCTCCGGGGGCGGACCCGGCAGGATCTGGATCTCGGGGCCTTCGGGGTGCCCCTGCCGCGGCCCGCGAAGGTGTTCTGCTGCGGTCTCAACTACCGCGACCACATCCTCGAGACCGGGCGCGCCGTGCCGGAGCACCCGACGCTCTTCGCCAAGTTCGCCGACACCCTCACGGGACCGGCGGACGAGATCCGGGTCCACGACACCGCGCAGCTGGACTGGGAGGCGGAGCTGGCCGTGGTCGTCGGATCCGAGGTGCACCGCGCGGGCCGGGACGAGGCGGCGGCCGCGATCCTCGGCTACACGGTCGCGAACGACATCTCGATGCGGGACTGGCAGCGGCGCACCCTGCAGTGGCTGCAGGGCAAGGCGTTCGACGCCACCACGCCGATCGGTCCGTTCGTCGTCACCGCGGACGAGGTCGATCCGAGTGCCGGACTCCGCATCGTCTGCGCCGTGAACGGCGAGCAGGTGCAGGACGGGAACACCCGCGAGCTGGTCTTCGACGCCGCCGACCTCGTCTCCTACGTCTCGCAGATCACCCGGCTCCGACCCGGCGACCTCATCCTCACCGGAACCCCGGGCGGTGTCGCGCTCGGAATGGCGGATCCGCGCTGGCTGCAGGACGGGGACATCGTCACGACCGCGATCGAGGGGATCGGCGAGCTCCGCAACCGGATCCGGTCCGCCTAGATCCTGGCGCGAGCACGCCGCCCGCCCCGCGGGCGCAGTCCAGGCACGAGCGCAGGGGTGCGCCGGGCATACCGGCGGTAGGGCTCGCCGAGATTCGCGCGAAGGTCGCGCTCCTCGAAGCGGATCCCGATCGCGATGTAGGCGCTGAACGCCGCCGCGAACAGCGCATGCCCCCACGTCATGGTCGGCGCGGCCCAGAACGCCAGGAGCAGGCCGAGCATGAGCGGATGCCGCACGAACGCGTAGAGCCAGCGTGCCTGGAAGGCGGCGGCCCGGGATCCGCCGGACACGGCCTGTCGGATCCCGACGAACTCCAGGTGGTCGATCATGAACGTCGAGCCGATCGCGATCAGCCACCCGAGGGCGAAGACGGCCCAGAGCGCCGCGCGCCATGGTTCGGCGTGCGCGTGCCAGATCACCGCAGGGATCGGACGCCACTGCCACAGCACCAGAGCCAGCAGCAGGCCGGCCGTGAGCACGTACGTCGAGCGTTCGATCCGGGGTGCGAGCACCCGCGACAGTCGCTGCTTGACGGAGGTCCGCGCGAAGAATGAGTGATGCAGCGCGAACACGAGGAGGAGCAGGAGGTCGACCGCGACCGCGATCGGCGGCGCGGCGACCGGACCGCGGTCCACGGTGGTCCAGGTGCCCAGATCCGCGAGGAACGCGACCGCCCAGACGATCACGGCGAGGAAGGCCAGATAGGCGACGACCGCGTAGGCCGTGGCGAGCACTCGCGTCATGACATCCCCGATCCGCGGTCGTTCACGCCGAGCGGCCGATGAAGCCGTGGTCGATCGCGAACAGGCTCGCGCCGACCCTGTTGGCGACGCCGATCTTCGCGTAGGTGTGCTCGACGTGATTGCGCACGGTCTTCTCGCTGAGCGTCAGCGCCGTCGCGATCTCGCGGTTGCTGCGGCCCTGCGCGACGAGCGTCAGGATCTCGGCCTCGCGCGGGGTGAGCCCGGCAGGAAGGGCGGTGCGCGGGGTCCGCGCGCCGAGGGGGCCGGTCGCCGCGGATGCGACCGCGGCGACCGCCTCCCCGTCCAGGTGCCCCGCGGCCACGCGCCGGTGCAGGCGGGCGATCGCCTCGGCGGGCTCGAGCGCCGCACGGTAGGGACGCGGCTCGGTCGCCGCCCGGTAGGCGACGGCGGCGGCGAGAAGGCGGTCGGACCGCGTGAGGCTCGTGCCCGCCGTGCCGGCCGGGTAGCCGCTGCCGTCCAGGTGCTCGTGATGCGCGCGCACCAGTGCCGCCTCGGCGGCGAGCCCGGGGATCCGCGCGAGCACGCGGCCGCCGAGGTAGGGGTGCATTCGCACGTGCTCCCAGTCGCCGTCGTCGAGAGCGCCGGGCTTCGACCAGACCAGGTTCGAGACGCCCAGCCGTCCCACGTCGTGCAGATGCGCCGCGCGTCGGAGGGCCGTCACCTCGTCGGAGGGGACCCCGACCGCCCTGGCCGCCGTCGCCGCGATCTCGGCCACGCCGCGCGAGTGCCCCAGCAGGAACGGGCACTTCAGGTCGGCGAAGTCGCCGATCGCCGCGACGGCCGCATCGAGGGCCTCGCCGTGCAGCACGTCGTCGCGATCGGGCGCGCACTCCAGGGCGGCGGTCCACGCGGCGGATCCGTGCGGGATGTCGAGCAGCGCTTCCGCATCGGCGGTGAACGCATCGACGATCTCGGGATCGAACTGCCCGCCGCGGCGCTCTCGGGCCATGCGGATCGCCGCCTCTGTTCCGCCGAGGCGGTCGTGCACCTCTGCGGTGTCGGCGAGCTGGGCGATCCGCATCGCGAGCGGGATCGCGTCGCCGGAGAGGCTCCGGGGGAGCCCGTGGCCGTCGTACCGCTCGAAGGCCGCGGACACGGCCTCCTGCACCGCGTGCGGGAGGCCCAGGCGCTCGGCCAGCAGGGCGGCGGAGAGGCAGTGCGAGTGCAGCAGCGTGCCGAGGCTGCCACGCGAGTCGATCATGAGCGCGGTGAGCGTCGTCGCGCGCTGCACGAGCGGGCGGCCCTGCGCGACGTGCTCGACCAGGAACCGCAGGAAGGGCAGTCCCGACCAGTCCACCAGGTACGAGGCGCTGCGCACGGCGATGTCGTCGCCGAACCAGCGCGCGTACTCCTGCGAGTCGGCCGTGCAGCCGATCCACATGAGCAGCGTCGACTGGTAGGCGGCGCCGCGCTGCGCCTCGTCCAGTCCCAGCCGCGCGGCGAGCCGGTCGGCGAGGACGGCCGCGCGCATCATGTGCTCCGCGGGCTGGCCGAGACCCAGGTCGATCGCGACGGAGACCGCCGCGAGCATCTCGCCCCTGGTCGGAGCACCGGCTGTCGCGCCCACAGGTCCATTGTCGGCGATGCGCTCCTGCAGGGCCAGGGACATCAGCGCTGCCGCGCATCCCCGGCGAGTCCGTCCGCGGGCGCCGCGACGGCCGCGTGAACGGCGGGGTCGAACGCGCTGAAGCGCGCGTCGCCGACGTAGAAGAGCCCGCGCTGCGGCATCCAGAAGTCGCCGAGCCCGATCTGCCGATCGAGGGGGCCGATCGGACCGAGGTCCCGGCCGCCGATGCGGGCGGTGCTGGCCGAGACCCGCCAGATCCGCGTCGGAACCACCTGGAAGCGCTGCCGATTGGGCGCCGCGCCGACCATTCGCATTCGCCCCGTGCGGAGCATCGGCCGGGCCATGGGACCCATCGCGCCGAGGAACGGATCGCTGCGCCGGGCGGCGTCGGGCAGGGCGCCGCCGAGCGCCGACATGGCCCGTGTCGCCGGTGTGGCCCGCAGCAGGAGGTTCCAATCCAGCACGCCGACGATCCGAACCTGCAGTCGGGCTGGATCCGTCCAGCTCAGGTCGATCTCCGGCACGCGTTCGTAGGTCGCCGCGGCGCTGAAGTACCGCGGGCAGCTGTGCTCCGGATCCGTGGTGACGAACATGTGCCAGTCGCCTGCGGGTGCGCGGTGCCAGACGGCGCGGTAGGCGGGGCCGATGCTGGTCCCGGTCATCACGCGCAGGGCGAGGCAGTCGCCGCTGCGGAACGTGAGGCCGAGCACGCCGAACCCGGTGAACCTCTCGTCGTCGCCATCGGGAAGACGGGGGCGGTCTGTCACGTCGGCGGCGGCCGCCTGGGGTGTCGATGCGGTGGACATGGATCCACCTTCGCGCCGCCGCCGGGTCGGCGCATGAGGCATCGGCCCCGAGTTCTGCGCCGGCCCGCGAGGCCGTCTCTCCGCAGCCGTTGTCAGCGTTCGACGAGCACGCCGTCCTCGTCCGCGTAGAGCACGGCGCCGGGGCAGAACTCCACATCGCCGAAGCGCAGCATCACGTCGACCTGGCCGGTCCCGGTCTTGGTGCTCTTGCGCGGATTCGTGCCGAGGGCCTTGACGCCCAGCGGCAGCCGGCCGATCGCCGCGCTGTCGCGGATCGCGCCGTGGATGACCACGCCGGCCCAGCCGTTCGCGACGGCGCTCGCCGCGATCATGTCGCCCATGAGCGCGGTGCCGAGGGATCCGGATCCGTCGATCACGAGCACGGCGCCGTCACCGGGGGTGGCGAGGAGGTCCTTCACGAGCTGATTGTCCTGGAAGCAGCGCACCGTGCGGATCGGGCCCTCGAAGGCGCGGTGCCCGCCGAAGTCGCGCAGCTGCAGGGCGAGGGACTGCAGGTCGTCGCCGTGCTCGTCGTAGAGGTCTGCGGTGGAGGTCATGCGGTGGATCCTTCCGGTCGCGAGTGTGCCGAACTCAGTCGATCACGCCTGTTCCGTCGGGTGATGGCCCAAAAACGGGGAGTGATGACTGAGTTCGGCACAGGATGGCAAGGGAAGGTCAGCTGAACTGGTTCATCGTGTTGTGCTGGCCGCCGGCCTTGAGGGCGGCGTCGCCGGCGAAGTACTCCTTGTGGTTGTCGCCGAGGTCGGATCCCGCCATGTTCTGGTGCTTGACGGTGGCGATCCCGCCGCGGATCTCGCGGCGCTGCACGCCCTTGACGTACGCGAGCATGCCCTCGTCGCCGAAGTAGCCCTTCGCGAGGTCATCCGTCGACAGCGCGGCCGTGTGGTAGGTCGGCAGCGTGATGAGGTGGTGGAAGATCCCGGCGCGCGCGGATCCGTCGCGCTGGAAGGTGCGGATCTTCTCGTCGGCGAGACGCGCCAGCTCGGTGTCGTCGTACTCGACGCTCATGAGCGCGCCGCGGTCGTAGCCGGAGACGTCCTCGCCCTGCTCCGCGAGGAGGTCGTAGACCTGCTGACGGAAGTTCAGCGTCCAGTTGAACGACGGGCTGTTGTTGTAGACGAGCTTCGCGTTCGGGATCTCGGCGCGGATCGCGTCGACCATGCCGGCGATCTGCTCGACGTGCGGCTTCTCGGTCTCGATCCACAGCAGGTCGGCGCCGTTGCGCAGGGAGGTGATGCAGTCCAGCACGACGCGCTCCTCGCCGGTCCCCGGACGGAACTGGTAGAGGTTGCTCGCGAGTCGGCGGGGCCGCAGCAGACGGCCGTCGCGCTTGATGATCACGTCGCCGTTGCCGAGCTCGGCCTCGGAGACCTCCTCGACGTCGAGGAACGCGTTGTACTGGTCGCCCAGATCGCCCGGCTCCTGCGTGACGGCGAGCTTCTGGGTGAGGCCGGCGCCCAGCGAGTCGGTGCGGGCGACGATGACGCCGTTGTCGATCCCGAGCTCGAGGAACGCGTAGCGGACCGCGTTGAGCTTGGCGATGAAGTCCTCGTGCGGCACGGTGACCTTGCCGTCCTGGTGGCCGCACTGCTTCTCATCCGAGACCTGGTTTTCGATCTGGATCGCGCACGCGCCCGCCTCGATCATCTTCTTGGCGAGGAGGTAGGTCGCCTCCGGGTTTCCGAAGCCCGCGTCGATGTCGGCGATGATCGGGACGACGTGGGTCTCGTAGTCGTCGATCTGGGATTGGATGAACTCGGCCGAGGTGTCATCGCCGGCCGCGCGCGCCGCGTCGAGCTGGGTGAAGAGCAGGTCGAGTTCGCGGGCATCGGCCTGACGCAGGAACGTGTAGAGCTCCTCGATGAGGGCGGGCACCGCCGTCTTCTCGTGCATCGACTGGTCGGGGAGCGGCCCGAACTCGGAGCGGAGGGCCGCGACCATCCAGCCGGAGAGGTAGAGGTAGCGCTTGTTCGTCGACTTCAGGTGCTTCTTGATCGAGATGAGCTTCTGCTGCCCGATGAAGCCGTGCCAGACGCCGAGCGACTGGGTATACAGCGAAGAGTCGGCGTCGTACTCCTCCATGTCGCGGCGCATGATGTCGGCCGTGTACTGCGCGATCTCGAGTCCGGTGCGGAAGCGGTTCTGCGCCCGCATGCGGGCGGCGGACTCGGGGTCGATGGCGTTCCACGGGGATCCGGCCGCCGCCTTCAGCGCCTGGATGGCGTCGATGTCGTCCTGGTAGCGAGTCATGGTCATGTCCTTCGTTCGTGGGCGAATGGTCGGGTGCCGAGCGGGTCAGGCGGTCTCGACGAGGAAGCGGGAGTAGGCGGGCAGCGTCAGGAACGCCGGGAACTCGGGCTGCAGCGCCACCTCGCGGAACACCGCGGCGGCGTCCTCGAAGCGGTCGTCGGTCCCTGAGCCTGCCGAAGGGCGCGGCGTCTCGGCGAGCACCGCGGCGATCAGGCCCTCGACGTACTCGGCCGTGATCAGGGTGCCGTCCTGCGTGGACTGCCCCTGGTGGATCCACTGCCACACCTGAGAGCGGCTGATCTCGGCGGTCGCCGCGTCCTCCATGAGGTTGTCGATCGCGACGGCGCCGATCCCGCGCAGCCAGGCCTCGAGGTAGCGGATCGCCACGGAGACGTTGTCGCGCACACCCTCGGCCGTGATCGGGCGCCCGATGTGCACGTCCAGCAGATCCTCCGCGCGCACCGGCACGTCGGGACGCTGACGGTCGAGCTGGTTGGGGCGCTCGCCGAGCACGGCGTCGAACTCGGCCAGGGCGGTCGGGATGAGGTCGGGGTGCGCCACCCAGGTGCCGTCGAAGCCGTCGCCGGCCTCGCGCTTCTTGTCGGCCGCCACCTTCTCGATCGCACGGGCGGTCACCTCGGGGTCGCGCCGGTTGGGGATGAAGGCGCTCATGCCGCCGATCGCGAAGGCGCCGCGCTTGTGGCAGGTCTGCACGAGCAGCTCGGTGTACGCCCGCATGAACGGCACCGTCATCGTGACCTCGCTGCGGTCGGGGAGCACGAAGCGCGCGCCGCGACCGCGGTAGTTCTTGATGATCGAGAAGATGTAGTCCCAGCGTCCGGCGTTCAGACCCGCGCAGTGCTCGCGCAGCTCGAACAGGATCTCCTCCATCTCGAACGCGGCGGGGAGCGTCTCGATCAGCACGGTCGCGCGGATCGTGCCACGGGAGATCCCGAAGTACTCCTCGCTGAACGTGAACACGTCGTTCCAGAGCTTCGCCTCCTCGCTCGACTCGAGCTTGGCGATGTAGAAGTACGGCCCGCGGCCGGCCTCGATGAGGGCCTGCGCGTTGTGGAAGAAGTAGAGGCCGAAGTCCACCAGGGAGCCCGAGGCGTCCATGCGGCGTCCGGTGCGATCGGTGAACTCGAGGTGCTTCTCCACGAGGTGCCAGCCACGGGGCCGCATCACGATCGTGGGGGTCTGCTCTGCGGTGACGCGGTACTCCTTGCCGTCCTCGCTCGTGTGGGTCAGGCGTCCGCGGATCGCGTCGCGCAGCGACAGCTGACCGCCGATCACATTGCTCCAGGTCGGGCTCGTCGCGTCCTCCTGATCGGCGAGCCACACCTTGGCGCCGGAGTTCAGCGCGTTGATGGTCATCTTCGGATCCGTCGGGCCGGTGATCTCCACGCGGCGGTCCTCGAGGCCGGGGCCCGCCCCGGCGACGCGCCAGTCGGCGTCCTCGCGGATGTGCCGGGTGTCGTCGCGGAAGCGCGGGTCGTGCCCGTTGCCGATCTCGAAGCGGCGGCGCATGCGGTCGGCGAGGCGGTCGTGCCGGCGCCCGCCGAAGCGGTGGTGCAGCTCCGTGAGGAAGGCCACGGCCGCGGGCGTGAGGATCTCGCCGAAGCGGTCGTGCAGGGGACCGGTAATGCGGATCGCGGGGCCCTCGGTGCCGGAGACGGCAGTGCCGACGGTCCGGATCGGGGCGGTCGGCGACGCGGTGGGAATGGTCATGATCTGTCTCCTCCGTGAGTGGATCCGGTCCGGCATCGGCTGCTGAGCCTGTCGAAGTAGCCGGGGTGGCTTGTGACCACTCTGAGTGAAGATCTGAAGTCGGTCAGACCAAATCGAAGGAGAAGTTTGCTCAGATTTCTGTTTTCGTGACAGAATCGGCGCCATGGTCACCGCAGACACGGCAGAAGAGGTCGACGCTCTCACGATCGGACGACGCATCCGACAGCTCCGCACGGCGGCGGGGATAACCCTCGAGCAGCTCGCGACGGCGATCGAACGGGCGCCGAGCCAGGTGTCCATGATCGAGACCGGCAAGCGCGAGCCGAAGCTCACCCAGCTCCAGCAGATCGCCCGCGTGCTGGACACGACGATCGACCAGATCCTCGCCGAGCAGCCTCTCGACGAGCGCGCCGCGATGGAGATCGCGGTCGAGCGCGCGATGAAGGGGCAGACCTTTCAGGCTCTCGGCATCGCCCCGTTCCGGATCTCGAAGACCGTTCCCGACGAGGCGCTGCGGGCGCTGCTCGCCCTGCACGGCGAGATCGACAAGCTCCGCGACGAGCGTGCGGCGACTCCCGAGGAGGCCCGCCGTGCGAACGTCGAGCTGCGCCACCTCATGCGCCGTCAGGACAACCACTTCGCCGACCTCGAGAAGAAGGCGGCGGAGATCCTCGCCGCCGTGCATCACCCTGGCGGGCCGCTCACGCAGCGCAGCGCGAGCGACATCGCCGCGCACCTCGGCTTCACCCTGCACTACGCGCCCGATCTACCGCAGTCCACGCGCAGCGTCGCCGACCTCGCTCATGGGCGGCTGTACCTCTCCAGCCGCGTGCCGGGCAAGGGCGACGCGCGCACCGCCGTGCTGCAGGCGCTCTCCAGCCGCATCCTCGGGCACTCCGAGCCGCGCAGCTACGCCGAGTTCCTGCGGCAGCGCGTGGAGACCAACTACCTCACGGGTGCGCTGCTCATGCCAGAGGAGCACCTCGTGCCCGTGCTGAAGGACGCGAAGGAGCGCCGCGCGATCTCGATCGAGGACCTCCGCGACGCCTATTCCGTGTCCTACGAGACGGCCGCGCACCGGTTCACGAACCTCGCCACCCGGCATCTGGACATCCCGGTGCACTTCCTCAAGGTGCACGAATCGGGCACGATCACGAAGGCGTACGAGAACGACGACGTGAACTTCCCGACCGACCGGCTCGGATCCATCGAGGGGCAGATGTGCTGCCGCAAGTGGACCAGCCGGGTCGTGTTCGAGGAGGAGGACCGGTTCAACCCGTACTACCAGTACACCGACACGGGCAATGGGACCTACTGGTGCACCGCCCGCGTGGAACCATCGAGCGAGGGCCTGCACTCGGTGAGCGTGGGGGTGCGCTTCGACGACACGAAGTGGTTCATCGGGCGGGACACCCCCAACCGCGGCGTCTCGAAGCACTCGGTCGAGGTGTGCTGCCGGCGCGCTCCGGCCGATCTCGAGAAGCGCTGGCGCGAGCAGTCCTGGCCGAACGTGCGCACCCCGCGCACCCTGCTGGCGACGCTGCCGACGGGAGCGTTCCCCGGCGTCGACACGACGGACGTGTACGAGTTCCTCGAGGCCCACGCCCCCGCCTGAGCCCGCCCCACTTCCGAGTCGTCCCCGCCAGCGGAGCCCATAGGGTGCGCCGGCGGGGACGACTCGGAATGTGGGTGCGGCGGGTGCTCGCTACCTCTGGGTCGTCCCCACCAGCGGAGCCCATAGGGTGCGCTGGCGGGGACGACTCGGTGGTGGAAGCCGGAGTCAGGCGCGGCGGGCGCGAGCGCGGGCGCGGGCCAGCAGCAGGCCTGCGGCGATCAGGGCGAGCGCGACGAGGGCCGCGGCGCCGACGGTACCGCCGGTGAGCGCGAGGCTGCCGCCGTTGCCGTCGGTCGGGGGCAGGGCCACGGCCGGAGCGGTGGGGCTCGGCGATGCCGTCGGCGTGGTCGGGGCACCTTCGGCGACCGTGAACGTGGCGGTCAGCGCCTTGCCGGTCTGCTCGCCGGTCAGGGCGACCGTGTACTCGCCCGGCTCGGTCGGGGCGGTCAGCGACAGCCCGACACCGCCGTCGATGACGTCGGTCCGCCCGACCGTCTCGGCTGCGGCCCGTGCCGCTGCGCCCGCGGCGGAGACGGATCCGTTCACTTGGCGGTCGCCGTTCAGCCCCGCGGCTGCGAGGGCGATCGTGCCGCCGGGCGCGACCTTCTCCGGCACCGTGAGGGTGGCGCCGGCCGAGAGCGCGGGCAGGTCGCGGTTCAGCTGCAGGGCTCCCGCGATGGTGAAGAAGTTGTCGGTCTGGTCCGTGAGGCCGACGACGTTCGCGGCCCCGGGGCCGTAGCCGGCGATGCGCACCTGGCTTCCGGTGTGCTGCTGCGAGCCGCCCGCACCGGCGGTGCCGTAGGACACCTTCATCGTGGATCCCTCGGTGGTCTTCAGGGCGATCGAGAGCGAGGTCGGCGGGGTGCTGTCCACGATCTGCGAGGTGTGCGCGTGGTCGGCGGTGACGATCACGAGGGTGTTCCCGTCGGCCTTGGCGAAGTCGAGCGCGACCTGCACGGCCTCGTCGAGGTCGATGGTCTCGCCGATCTGACCGCACGCGTTGGCGGCGTGGTCCTGCTTGTCGATCGAGGCGCCCTCGACCTGCAGGAAGAAGCCCTTGTCGCCCTTGAGCAGGTCGATCGACTTCTGGGTGAGCGATGCGAGCGAGAGCGAGGAGTCGAGGCGGTCGGCGCTCTCGGTGCACGTGACCGGGGGTGCGTCGGCGCCGCCGACGGTGGCCGTGGTCTCCGCGAAGCGGGTGGGGAAGTTCCCGGCGCTGAACGTGCCCAGGACCGGGCCGGCCTGGTCCGCGGTGCTGATCGCGGCCAGGTCGGCGGCCGTGCGGGCGACCTGGTAGCCGCGGGTCGCGGCCTGCTGGAACAGGGTCGCGCCCGGCCACGCGCCGGCCTTCGCGGTCTGCTCGAACGACTCGGATCCGCCGCCGAGCGTGACGTCGGCGCGGGTGTCCAGGATCTGCTCGCTGATCGAGCCCTTGCCGCCGTTCTCGAGGAGGTCGGCGCCGCACTGCTTGGCCGAGTCGGGGCCGTAGCACTTGCGTCCTGCGACATGCGCGGCCTGCACCGCGGGGGTCGCGTCCTGCAGCTCCGCCGTGGAGACGTTGCCGGTCTTGCGCCCGTTCGCCTTGGCGAGCTCGAGCAGCGTGTCGTGCCCCTTGCCTGCGATGTCGACGGAGATCGCGCCGTCGTAGGTCTTGGTGCCGGTCGCCCACGCCGAGCCGGTCGCGGCCGAATCCGGGACGTAGTCGGCCGAGCCGTCCTTGTTCAGCGAGTACGTCGTGTAGGAGCCGGTCAGCGGAAGCGCGTCGATGCCGGGGAGGCGCCCGCCGGCGCCGTACTGGTAGTCGCGGGCGACCGTGATCTCGGAGTCGCCCATGCCGTCGCCGATGAGCAGGATCACGTTCTTCGCGGGACCCGCGACGATCGCGTCGCGCAGCGCCGCGGTCTGGTCGCCGTCGTTGCGGGTCGCACCGCCGGGGACGGACGGGTCGGAGGGGCCCGCCGCAAAGGCGGCGGGTGCGGCCAGCGCGGCGCCGGCGACGAGGGTGAGCGCGATCGCGGAGCGCGCGAACGTGGTTCTGGCGTTCATGGCTGTCTTCCTCTGGGGGAGCGGGGAGGCCCGTCGGCTCACGTGCGTGCACGCCGAGCCCGAGCCCGTCCAGCCCACCAGCGGCAGGGGTACGGCGGGTGACGCCCGGGTGACGAATCGATGAATCCGCTGAATGCGAACTATGAGGAGGCTGGATCCGGGCCGGATCCGGCCTGGGATTCGGATCGGACCCCTCCGTATCGTCCCGGTCAGCGGAGCCCATGGCGTGCGCTCATGGGGACGACTCGAAATATGGGTGCTCTCCATCTCCGCGTCGTCCCCATCAGCGGAGCCCATGGCGTGCGCTGACGGGGACGACTCGGAAGTGGTGGGGTCAGGCGGCGTTCCAGCGCAGGCGCGAGGCGGCCTCGTCGAGGTCGCGGCGGACCGTCTCGGCCTGCGCCACCGGGAGCAGCGCGACCAGGAGCGGCGACGTCCCGGGCGCCGGCGCCACTGCGTAGGCGAGGGCGCGGGATCCGTCGTACTCGTGGCTCAGCACGGCCCGCGTGGCCCTGCCCTCGGCGAGCGCGTACCAGGAGAACTCCCCGCCAGAAGCGAGCAGCACCGCGGCGGCCTCGGTGGCGCGGTCGAGCAGCGTGCGGGATCCCTCCCACGGCACGAAGTGCGCGCCGTCCAGGCCCAGCCCCGTGGCGAGCTCCGCACCGAGCCAGCGCTCGCGGTTGCGGTCGCCCGTGGCGTCGGGCGCGAGGAGCGAGCCGTAGGTCTGCAGCAGCCCGGCGTTGCCGATCGGCCAGGTCGCCTCGAGCCCCGCCCGCTCGTGCAGCGCCTCGAAGAGCGGCTGCGGGAGGAGCGCTTCGCCGGTGCGTCCGTCGACCGCGGTGGCGAGACCCCAACGGCCGAAGAGGCCGGCGGCGCGATCCGCATCGATCGCGGTCACGAGTCCATCGATCGCCTCGAGAGCCTCAGTGGCGGCGCTGGGGGCGGAGGCCGCAGCGGCGACCGCGCGGTTCAGATCCTCGATGCCTCCCATGAGCCCACACTACGCCGGTGCGCCCACCGCGGGCAGGGTCACCGCCGCCGCGCGGGGAGTGCGCGGAGAAGTGCTCAGCCGCGCGCGGTGAGCGCCCCCACGAGCGTGGTCAGGCCGAACTCGAACGCCTCGTCCACGTCGCCGCCGAGCTGGAACGCGCCCGCCTGCTCCATGGTGCAGAAGCCGTGCGCCCATGCCGTCAGCGTGCGAGCGGCGGGGAGCGGATCGGCCGGCGTCGTGGCCTGCACGGCGCTCAGCAGGGTGCGCGTGAGCGCGATCATCCCCTCGGACTGCGGCCCCGCGCCCAGCGCGGCGCCGGAGAACAGCAGCGAGGACGCGCGCGGGGAGCGGGCGCTGAACGCCCGGAACGCCCGCGCGATCGCCGTGAGCTTTGCGGCGGGATCGGTCGCGGATCCGGCCAGGGCGGCCACGTCCTCGTCGAGTTCGCGGGCGGCGTCGTCGGCGATCAGTCGCAGCAGGTCGTGCCGGTGGTCGACGTGCTTGTACAGGCTGGGCGGGCGCACGCCGACGGCTGTCGCGACCGCGCTGATCGTGACGGCGTCGATGCCCTCGTCCTCGGCGATGGCGCGCGCGGCGGCGGTGAGTGCGGCGCGGGTCACGCGCTGCGGTGCGGGCATCGGATCCTCCTCCGTGGCGGCCGTGCGAGCCGGCTGCCGTTCTTCGATCATATGGCTATTGACAGTAGCCATCATAGCTATATAGCGTAGCCATCATGAACGCAGAGCTCATCCGGATCGGCGACGACATCGTCGCCATGCATGCCGTCGTCACCGACGAGGGCATCACGCTCATCGACGCGGGCCTGCCGGGCGACCGGCGGATCCTGCAGCAGGCGCTCGCCGCAGCGGGTCGCCGCCCCGAGGACATCCGCGGCGTCGTTCTCACCCACGGCGACAGCGATCACATCGGCATCGCCGAGTGGCTGCGCACCGAGTACGACGTGCCGACGTTCGTGCACGAGGCGGACGCGGGTCGCGCACAGGGGGAGAAGACGCCGGGGGCATCGGGCGGCGCCATGCGGCTCGGGCCGGCGCTGCAGTTCTTCGCCGCGGCGCTGCGCCGAGGCGGGATGCGCACGAAGCACCTCGGCGCAGTGCGCACGATGCGGGACGGGGACGTGCTGGACCTGCCCGGATCGCCGGAGATCATCGGCCTCCCCGGCCACTCTCCCGGATCCGTCGCCATCCGCGTCCCTGCGGCCGACGCGATCTTCGTCGGCGACGCCCTCACCACACGCCACGTGCTGAACGGATCCACGGACGTGCAGCTCGGCCCGTTCAGCGATGCCCCGGAGCAGACGCCGGAGAGCCTCGAGCGCCTGCGCGACCTGCCGGAGGGCACGATCGTGGTCGGGCACGGCCCGATCTTCCACGGCACCGCTGCCGAGATGATCGCGGCGCGGAAGCGCTGACCGCGAGCGTTCGGGTCGCGGTTCTCCCGTTCGGGTCGCGATTTCTGCTGCTGCGACCTCAGCCTTCGAGCAGTTTCTGCGACCCGAAGGGGTGTGGGCGCCCTGGACGGGGCCAGAGCTGACAGCGGTCCGGTCAGTCGCCCGCGGTCCGCAGCGCGGCCCAGAGCTCCGCGCGCGCCGGGAAGGATCCGAGATCCGCGCCGAGGATCGACGCCGCCTGGGCGATCCGGGTGCGCAGCGTGTGCCGGTGCACCCCGAGCGCGGCCGCGGCGGGCTCCAGGCGGGTGTCGTGCTCGAGCCAGACCCGCAGCGATCGCTCCAGCTCCGCCCCCTCCTGCGCATCGTGCTGGCGGAGGGGCGCCAGCAGGGACTCGGCGATCAGGCGCGCCTCATCGGTCGCGAAGGCCGCGAGCACGCTCGATTCCGCACTGTCGGCATAGCGCGTGACGGCCTCGCCCGCGCGGCGCAGTGCGGTGAGCGCCTGTGCGTGAGCGCGGGAGAATCCGCCGTACTCCTCGGGTGCCGAGACCCCGATGCGCACCCCTGTGCGTGCAGCGACCTCGTCCAGCACCCCGGCGTCCGCGACGCTCAGGCACATCACGAGCCCGTCCTCCGACTCGGCGAGGAACACGGCCGGTGCGGCGTCGCCGTGCTGCCGTTCCCACCATTCGACGACGGCGCCCTGACGCGGCCCTGCGGCGACCGCGACCACCACGGGTGCCGGCGGCAGAGCGCCGAGCACTCGCCGCGCCAGGGTCGGGTCGTCGGCGAGCAGCGAGGCGAGCAGTTGGCTGTGCAGTCGTCGCCGGCTGCGGGCCAGCTGCTCGCTCTGCTCGAGCGAGAGCCCGGCCATCGCGATGACCGAGGTCACCACGGCGCGGGTCTCCGGATCCAGAGTGCCGCTCGCGATCGCGACGACCCCGCGGAGGTGCCCCGCGCGCCCCACGGTGAGCAGGGTGTGCGCCGCGTCGCCGTCCTGCACCACGCGGTTCGCGGAGCCGCCGCGGGCGAGGAGGTCCGCCGCCGCGGCGGCGACGACCGGGGATGCCCCGCCGGAGGGGTGCTCGTGCACGAGCTGCCCCGAGGCGTCGTACATGCCCACCCGGCAGCCGAGCCGCCGGGACAGCTCGGTGAGCGTCGACTCCAGCCCGTGCGGGCGGAGCGCCGCGACCGACAGGGCGCGCTGGGTCTCCAGCGCCCAGGTGCGCCTGGCATACGCCTGCGCCGCGATCGCCTCCGAGTGCGCCCGCGCGACGGCGATGAACGGCGTGCCGTACGGCACCTCGAACAGCGGCAGTCCGGACTGCGCGCAGGCGGTGGCGAGGTCCGCCGGGATTCCGCTCCGGTGCACCTCGGTGCCGAAGCCCAGCCCCACCACCCCCCTGTCGACGAGGCGCTGCACGTACGCGCGGGTGCCTGCGGGGTCGTCGTCGGCGAACTGCGTACCCGTCGTGAGCAGGGCGAGATCCTCGGCGAGGAAGGGCGTGGGATCCGTGAGGTCGGAGTTGTGCACCCAGCGCAGCGGGAGGTCGAGGGATCCGGTGGGCAGCGCAGCCTCGGATCCGACCAGTCGCAGATGCAGGTCGACGCGACCGAGCAGGGTGCGCAGCGTGGGTTGCTGGTCCATGGGCGGGGCTCCTTCGCAGCCGATCGCGACGTGGCCGGGTCGGCGAAATCGTGATCCAGATTGTACGCCACGGCGAATGCTGCCGGGCGGGGACCTCCGTAGTCTCGACGCCATGAGCACCATCGACGCGCAGGCAGACACGCTTCCCCTCGGCGGCCCCTCCCTTCCCCAGGAGCGCCGTCTCGTCACCGAGCTCCCCGGCCCGCGCTCGGCCGAGATCCTCGCCCGCAAGGCCTCGGCCGTTCCCGCCGGAGTGGGGCACACCGTGCCCGTCGCCGCGGTCGCCGCGGGCGGCGGCGTCGTCGTCGACGCCGACGGCAACTCGATCATCGACCTGGGATCCGGCATCGCCGTGACCACGGTCGGCAGCGCGCACCCGAAGGTCGCCGCGGCCATCGCCGCGCAGGCCGCGCAGTTCACCCACACCTGCTTCATGATCTCCCCGTACGAGTCGTACGTGGAGGTCGCCGAGGCCCTCAACCGCCTCACCCCCGGCGACTTCGCCAAGAAGACCGCCCTGTTCAACTCGGGTGCGGAGGCGGTCGAGAACGCGATCAAGATCGCCCGCAAGCACACCGGCCGCCAGGCCGTCGTCGCCTTCGACCACGGCTACCACGGCCGCACCAACCTGACCATGGCGCTCACCGCCAAGGCCATGCCCTACAAGAGCGGCTTCGGTCCGTTCGCCCCCGAGGTGTACCGCGCGCAGGCCTCGTACCCGTTCCGCGACGGCCTGTCCGGCGCCGAGGCGGCGGCCCGCACGATCCTCCAGCTGGAGAAGCAGATCGGCGCCGACAACCTGGCCGCCGTCATCATCGAGCCGATCCAGGGCGAGGGCGGCTTCATCGTCCCCGCCGACGGCTACCTGCCCGCGATCGTCGAGTGGTGCCGCGCGAACGGCGTCGTCTTCATCGCCGACGAGGTGCAGACCGGCTTCGGCCGCACCGGCGCGATGTTCGCGAGCGAGATCTTCGGCATCGAGCCCGACCTCATCACCACGGCCAAGGGCATCGCCGGCGGCATGCCGCTGGCCGCCGTCACCGGCCGCGCCGAGATCATGGACGCGTCGCACTCCGGGGGCCTCGGCGGCACCTACGGCGGCAACCCGGTGGCCTGCGCCGCCGCGCTCGCCGCGATCGACGCCTACGAGACCGAGGGCCTGCTGGAGCGCGCCGTCGAGATCGGCGCGCTGCTCAAGGACCGCCTCGCCGCGATCCAGGCCGCCGACCCGCGCGTGGGCGACATCCGCGGCCACGGCGCCATGATCGCCGCCGAGTTCGTGGACCCCGCCACCGGAGCCCCGGACGCCGCGCTCACCGGCGCGGTCGCGAAGGCCGCGATCGCCCAGGGCGTCATCGTCCTCACCTGCGGCACGTTCGGCAACGTGATCCGCTTCCTCCCGCCGCTGACGATCGGCGACGACCTCCTCAACGAGGGTCTCGACGTCATCGCCGAAGCCCTCGCGGCCCACTGAGACGTCCGGGCGCGATCGGGATCGGGGGATGCTGGATCGCGCCCGGCAACTTTTCTGAACACGCAAGACAGAGCAGGACAAGACGCAGCACCGCCTGCACCGCGCACCACCGCGCAAACCGATGAAGGAGTCGAAATTGGCCGATATCACCCGTGACGTGCTCATCGTGGGAGCGGGCGCCGCAGGCACCACCGCCGCGAACGAACTGCGCAAGGCGGGTTTGTCGGTCGTGGTCCTGGAGGCCCGCGACCGTGTCGGCGGGCGGCTGTGGACCGACGTCATCGACGGCGCCATGCTCGAGATCGGCGGCCAGTGGGTCTCGCCCGACCAGGACGCGCTGATCGAGACGATCGACGAGCTGGGGCTGGAGACCTTCAGCCGCTACCGCGAGGGCGACAGCGTCTACGTCGGCCCCGACGGCGCGCTGCACCGCTTCACGGGTGAGATGTTCCCGGTCTCCGCCGAGACCGAGAAGGTCATCGCCGAGATCACCGAGCGCCTCGACGCCATGGTCGCCGAGATCGACCCGGACCGCCCGTACGCGCACCCGAAGGCCGCCGAGTGGGACTCCGTCACCTGGGACGCGTGGCTGCGCGAGCAGAGCGACGACGACGAGGCCGTGCGCAACCTCGCGTTCGCGACCGGATCCGCGATGCTCACCAAGCCGACCCACGCGTTCTCGCTGCTCCAGTCGTTGCTGATGGCGGCATCCGCGGGCTCGTACTCGAACCTCGTCGACGCCGACTTCATCCTCGACAAGCGCGTCGTGGGCGGTCTGCAGCAGGTCCCGCAGCTGCTCGCGGAGCGCCTCGGCGACGACGTGCTGCTGAACCAGCCCGTCCGCACCCTCGAGTGGGGCCCTTCGACGGGCTCAGGGACCGGCGGCGTCACCGCGACCACCGACGCGCTCACGGTCCGCGCCCGCTACGCGATCCTCGCGCACGCACCGGTGCTCTACGACCGGATCTCCTTCGTGCCGTCGCTGCCGCGCCGCCAGCACCAGATGCACCAGCACCTGTCGATGGGCTTCGTGATCAAGGTGCACGCCGTCTACGACCGTCCGTTCTGGCGCGAGCAGGGCCTGTCCGGCACCGCGTTCAGCCCGTACGAGCTCGTGCACGAGGCGTATGACAACACCAACCACGCCGACGAGCGCGGCACTCTGGTCGGCTTCGTGAGCGACCAGAACGCCGACGACGTCTTCGAGCTGAGCGCCGAGGAGCGCAAGGAGCGGATCCTCGAGTCCCTCTCCCACTACTACGGCCCCGAGGCGAAGAACCCGGTCGTGTATTACGAGAGCGACTGGGGCACCGAGGAGTGGACCCGTGGCGCGTACGCCGCGAGCTTCGACATGGGCGGCCTGCACCGCTACGGCAAGGACCTCCGCGCCTCCGTGGGCCCGATCCACTTCGCCTGCTCCGACCTTGCGGGTGCCGGCTACCAGCACGTCGACGGCGCGATCCGTATGGGTCGCCTCGCCGCCGCGCAGATCCTCGAAGCGGACCGCTCCGCCGTCGCCGACGAGCTGCGCGAGCCCGCCCTGGATGGCGCATGACCCGAGCCATCGTCGTCGGCTTCCGCCCGACGAACTCCGGATCCGACGCCCTCGCGCTGGGCGTACGGCTCGCGCGCAGCGCCGGAGCGCACCTGCACGTCGTGACGGTGCTGCCCCGTGAGGGTGCGCTGTCGGCCGCGGTGCCGCCGGAGCGCTCCTACGAGACGCACATCCAGAAGCAGGCGCGCACGTGGCTGCGCGACGCCGCCGGACGCATTCCGGCCGGCGTCTCGCACTCCGGCCAC
This sequence comes from Microbacterium sp. MYb64, assembly GCF_002979495.1. Classification (NCBI taxonomy): domain Bacteria; kingdom Bacillati; phylum Actinomycetota; class Actinomycetes; order Micrococcales; family Microbacteriaceae; genus Microbacterium; species Microbacterium sp. MYb64. Next base: position 122,469 of record NZ_PCOW01000004.1, read on the forward strand.
GTGCGCCCGGGGGAGTCGTTCGCCGAGGGTCTCGTCGAGGCCGCGGAGGAGTTCGGGGCGGGGCTGATCGTGGTCGGCGCCGCCAACGGCGGACTGTTCGGCTACCACCGGATCGGGAGCGTCGCCAGCGAGCTGCTGCACTCCTCTCCGGTGCCCGTGGCGCTCGCCCCCGCGGGGCTCGCGCGCGGGATCGACGCAGACACGGACGTGTCCAGGGTGACGGCGGCGATCGGCACCCGGCCCGGCGCCGATGTGCTGCTGGACGCGGCCGTCCGGCTCGCCGCCATGACGGATAGCGGCCTCCGGCTCATCTCGCTCGTGCCGTTCGATGTACCGGCGGGCCTCGGCACGGGCGCCATGCGCCTGGTCGACGACGCGCTCGGCGAGGACGTGCTCGCCCGGGCGTCCGACGCACTCCCAGAGGGCGTCGACGCCGAGCTCGAGCACGCGCCGGGCGAGACCGTCGAGGAGGCCGTGGCGCGCCTGGCCTGGAAACCTGGCGAGATGCTCATCGTGGGATCCAGCAGGCTCGCGCAGCCGCGCCGGCTCTTCCTCGGCTCGACCGCGGCCAAGATGCTGCACGTGCTGCCGGTCCCCATGATCGTCGTGCCGCGCACGAGTCATGACCCGCTCGCCGACACACCGGACAAGACCGCACCGGACACCACCACCACCGAGACCGCGAAGGGAGCCGACGCATGACCGCCACCGACGAGCGCATCGCCGCGCCGACCGACGCGCCCTCAGACTCGGTGACCGGCGGCATCTCCCGCAAGGGCTTGAGCGTCGGCACGGTCGGCCTTCTCGGCGCGATCGTGATGGGCATCTCCTGCATCGCCCCCGCCTACACCTTCACCGCCGGCGTCGGCCCGACCGCCTCCGCCGTGGGCACCCAGGTGCCGGCCGTGCTGCTGGTCGGCTTCATCCCGATGCTGCTCGTGGCGTTCGGCTACCGCGAGCTGAACCGCGAGATGCCCGACTCCGGCACGTCCTTCACCTGGGCGACGCGCGCGTTCGGACCCTGGATCGGCTGGATGGCCGGCTGGGGACTCATCGCAGCGACCATCCTGGTGCTGTCGAACCTCGCCGGCATCGCGGTCGACTTCCTGTTCCTGCTGATCTCGCAGATCGCGCAGAATCCTTCGATCTCGGATCTCGCCTCCAACCCGTTCATCAACGTGGGCGTGTGCCTGCTGTTCATGCTCGGCGCGACCTGGATCTCGTATCGCGACATGCAGACCTCGCAGAAGCTGCAGTACGTGCTGGTCGGCTTCCAGCTCGCCGTGCTGCTGGTGTTCGCGGTGGTCGCGATCGTGCGCGGCGCGAGCGGCGACGCCTTCGATCCCACCCGCTTCGACATCCAGTGGTTCGATCCGTTCGCGATCTCCTCGGTCGGCGCCCTCGTGACCGGCCTCTCACTGTCGATCTTCATGTTCTGGGGCTGGGACGTCACGCTCACCATGAACGAGGAGACGAAGGATCCGGAGCGCACCCCCGGGCGCGCGGCGACTACGACCGTGATCACCATCATCTCGGTCTACCTGCTGCTGACGATCGGCATGATCATGTTCGCGGGTGTCGGGACCGGTGAGCTGGGCCTCGGGAACGAGGGCATCCAGGAGAACGTGTTCTTCGCGCTGTCGGGTCCGATCATGGGGCCGCTCGCGTTCCTCGTGTCCCTCGCCGTGCTGACCTCCTCCGCGTCGTCGCTGCAGTCCACGTTCGTGAGCCCGGCCCGCACGCTGCTCGCGATGGGGCACTACGGGGCGCTGCCGCCGAAGTTCGCCACGGTGAGCCCGCGGTTCTTCACCCCTGGTTACGCGACCGTGGTCGCCGCGATCGTGGCGAGCGCGTTCTACGCGATCATGCGCCTGGTGAGCGACACCGTGCTCTGGGACACAATCGCCGCCCTCGGGATCATGATCTGCTTCTACTACGGGATCACGGCGTTCGCCTGCGTGTGGTACTTCCGCAAGCAGTGGTTCGACTCGGCGCGGAACGTGTTCTTCACGTTCCTGTTCCCCCTCATCGGGGGGATCATCCTCCTCGGCATCTTCGTGCTCTCCCTCGTGGAGAGCTGGACGCCGGGGGCGACCGGAAGCGGTTCGCAGATCGGAGGCGTCGGGCTGGTGTTCATCCTGGGCGTCTCGGTCATCCTGCTGGGCGTCGTGGTGATGATCGTCCAGTACTTCCGATCCCCGGGCTTCTTCCGCGGGGAGACGCTCACCATGGCCGCACCGGAGAGCCTGCGCCGCCGCTGAGGCGCTGCGCGGATCCCGCAAACAGATATCGAGAAAGAAGGAGCACTCATGACCGATCAGGAGAAGACGCTGCTGGACAGCGTCCCCACCGGGCTCTACATCGCGGGCGAGTGGGTCGCCGCCGAGGGCGATAAGACCTTCGACGTGCACGACCCCGCCACCAACGACGTCGTGCGCACGATCGCCGATGCCTCGCCGGCCGACGGCATGCGGGCGCTCGACGCGGCCGTCGCCGCGCAGGACTCCTGGGCCGCGACCCCGCCGCGCACCCGCAGCGACATCCTTCGCCGCGCGTTCGACCTCGTGCAGGCGCACAAGGAGGACCTCGCGCTGCTGATGACGATCGAGATGGGCAAGCCGCTCGCGGAGGCCCGTGGCGAGGTCGGCTACGGCGGCGAGTTCCTGCGCTGGTTCAGCGAGGAGGCGGTGCGGATCTCCGGCCGTTACGGCCTGAACCCCGAGGGCACCGGCCGCATGGTCGTCTCGCAGCGTCCCGTGGGTCCGTCGTTCTTCGTGACCCCGTGGAACTTCCCGTTCGCGATGGCGACCCGCAAGATCGCGCCCGCGCTCGCCGCCGGCTGCACCGTGGTCATCAAGCCCCCGGCACTGACCCCGCTCACCACGATGTACTTCGTGAAGCTGCTCGAGGAGGCAGGGCTCCCCGCCGGTGTCGTGAACGTCGTGCAGACCTCGCGCTCCTCCGCGCTGTCGGCGCCGATCATCGCCGACCCGCGGCTGCGCAAGCTGTCCTTCACCGGGTCCACCGAGGTCGGCCGCAAGCTCATCGCCCAGGCGGCGGAGGGCGTGCTGCGCGTGTCGATGGAACTCGGCGGCAACGCCCCGTTCGTCGTCTTCGAGGACGCGGATCTGGACAAGGCCGTCGAGGGCGCCCTCGCAGCCAAGTTCCGCAACATCGGCCAGGCGTGCACCGCGGCCAACCGGTTCATCGTGCACCAGGACGTCGCGGACGAGTTCGCGCGGCGCATCACCGAGCGCGTGGACGCGATGAAGATCGGCCGCGGCACCGAGGACGGCGTCTCGATCGGCCCGCTGATCGACCACGATGCGGTCGCCAAGGCGCAGGAGCTCGTCGGCGACGCCGTCGAGCGGGGTGCGACGCTGCTGTCCGGCGGCAAGGCGCTCGAGGGCGTCGGATCCTTCTACGAGCCGACCGTGCTCGCGAACGTGCAGGCCGGCAGCGAGATCCTCCGCGAGGAGATCTTCGGCCCGGTGCTCGCGATCGCGACCTTCGCCGACGAGGCGGAGGCCGTGCGCCTCGCGAACGACACCGAGTACGGCCTGGTGTCCTACGTGTTCACGCAGGACCTCGCCCGCGGGCACCGGATGATCGACGCGCTCGAGACGGGCATGATGGGTCTGAACGTGGGCGTCGTCTCCAACGCGGCCGCCCCCTTCGGCGGCGTCAAGCAGTCCGGCGTCGGCCGCGAGGGCGGCTTCGAGGGCATCCACGAGTACCTGTCCACCAAGTACACGCTGATCCCGGTCGACTGAGACACCAGGACGGAACGCGGTCGTCCTCCGGGCGCCGCGTTCCGTCCCCTCCCGCCACCACGATCTGACCAACCGAAAGGAACCGGAATGACCGACTACGCCGTCGTCAACCCGGCCACGGGCGAGACCCTGGCCACCTACGAGACCTTCACCGACGCGCAGATCGAGGACGCCATCGCGCGCGCCCACGCCGCGGCCTCGGTGTGGGCGGCCACGCCCGTCGCCGAGCGCGCCGCGGTCGTGCGGAAGATCGCCGAGGGCCACCGCGCCCGTCGCGACGAGTTCGCCGCGATCATCGTCCGCGAGATGGGCAAGCCGCTCGCCGCCGCGGTCGGCGAGGTCGACTTCGCCGCCGACATCATCGAGTTCTACGCCGACAACGCGGAGAAGATCAACGCCGACCAGCCGCTCGACATCCTCGGCGAGGGCACCGCGGTCATCCGCAAGGCGCCCCTCGGTGCGCTCTTCGGCATCATGCCGTGGAACTTCCCGGCCTACCAGGTCGCCCGGTTCGCCGGCCCGAACCTGGCGATCGGCAACACGATCATCCTCAAGCACGCACCGCAGTGCCCCGAGTCGGCGGCGCTCCTCGAGGAGATCTACCGCGACGCCGGCCTGCCCGACGGCGGATACGTCAACGTGTACGCCACGAACGAGCAGTCGGCGACGATCGTCGCCGACTGGCGCGTGCAGGGCGTCTCGGTGACCGGATCCGAGCGCGCCGGAGCGGCCGTCGCCGAGGTGGCGGGACGCAACCTGAAGAAGGTCGCGCTCGAGCTCGGCGGATCCGACCCGTTCATCCTGCTGTCCACCGACGACCTGGATGCCACGGTGCAGGCCGCCGTCGACGCGCGCCTGGACAACAACGGACAGGCCTGCAACGGCGCCAAGCGCTTCATCGTCGTGGACGGTCTTTACGACGCGTTCGTGGAGAAGGCCGTCGCGGCCCTGTCCGCGGTCACGCCGGCCGACCCCACGCGGGAGGACACGGTGCTCGGCCCGCTCGTCTCCGAGGCCGCAGCGATCAACCTGCAGAAGCAGGTCGACGACGCCGTGGCGCAGGGTGCGACCCTGCTCACCGGAGGCACCCGTGACGGGGCGTTCTACGCGCCGACGCTGCTCGCCGACGTCACGCCCGCGATGGACGTGTACCGCGAGGAGCTGTTCGGTCCGGCGGCCGTGGTGTACCGCGTCGCCGACGAGGACGCGGCGGTCGCGCTCGCGAACGACACCTCGTTCGGTCTCGGCTCCTACGTGTTCACCACCGACGAGGCCCAGGCCGAGCGCGTGGCGAACAGCATCGACGCGGGCATGGTCTACGTCAACGTCGTGCTCGCCGACAGCCCGGAGCTGCCCTTCGGCGGCGTGAAGCGCAGCGGCACCTCGCGCGAGCTGGGCCTGCTCGCCGCCGACGAGTTCGTGAACAAGAAGCTCATCCGCGTGGCCTGATTCCGGCAGCTCGGATCTCCTCCGGCCCGTCCCTGCTCGATCGAGGGGCGCGCCGGAGGGAAGGGGCGGGCGTCGCATATCCTGCGACGGCCGCCCCTTCGCCGTCCCCGCTCTGCGACGGGAGCGTCCTTCCGTCTGCTCCGGTCGCAGAAGGTGCCGTTACGGGCGCGCGAAAGCGGCATCCGTTGCGACGGGAGTGTACTTCCGTCTGCTCCGGTCGCAGAAGGTGCCGTTACGGGCGCGCGAAAGCGGCATGCGTTGCGACGGGAGTGTCCTTCCGTCTGCTCCCGTCGCAGAAGGTGCCGTTACGGGCGCGCGAAAGCGGCATGCGTTGCGACGGGAGCGGCAGGATCCGCCCTGATCGCGGGATCCGCGCTCAGTCGGCCGCGGGGACCAGGCCTGGAAGCACTGCGTCCACGATGCCGGCGGCGATGCGGTCGGCATCGGGCACCGCGTCGAGGCCCTCGAACGCCGCGAGGAAGCCCTGATGGAACGCCGCCCCGACGAGCATGCGCGCGGCGGAGGCGGTGTCGGCCTCCGCGCGGATCCGGCCCGCGTCCTGCTCCGCGACGAGGCGGGCGCGGACGCCGTCGATCACGGTCGCGGGGCCGCCGCCGTGCGAGGCGACGCCCTCGCGGTGCTCGGCGAGCAGCGCCGGCGACCCGAAGATCGAGGCGGCGATCGGGAACGTGCGGGTGAAGAACGCCATGAGGTCGGCGACGAGCGCGGCGAGTCCGGCGGCGAGGCTCTCGCCCCCGGCATCCGCCTCGAAGCGGGCGCGGGGCGTGCGCTCCCGCAGCACGCTGAGGAACAGCTGCTGCTTGTCGGCGAAGTGCTTGTAGAGCATCGCCTCGGACAGGCCGGCCTGCGCCGCGATGAGCTTCGTCGTGGTGTTCGCGAGTCCCCGTTCGCGCATCACGCGCAGCGCGGCATCGAGGATCCGCTCACGCGATGAGGGGGCAGGGGTGGACGCGGCCATGATCCGAGTATAGTGAGTGAGTAATCACTCACCCCTCACGAGAAGGAGAAGCGGATGCGTGTCGTCATCGTCGGAGCATCGGGTCGATCGGGCGGGGCCGCGGTCGCGCACGCCCTCGCCGCCGGTCACGAGGTCGTCTCGGTCGTGCGCAGGCCCGAGTCCGCGCCGGAGGGGACGATCGTCGCCACTGCGGACGCGCGGGACGTCGCCGGGCTCACCGCCGCCCTGCGCGGCGCCGATGCGGTGATCTCCACGATCGGGCACGTCCGCGCGGACGGCGATGTCGTGCTGCTCCAGGAGGGCATGACGGCGCTTCTCGCCGCGATGGACGCCGCCGGCGTAGCCCGCGTGATCGCCGTGTCCGCGTCCGGGGCGTATGTGGCGCAGGACGACCCGCTGTCCCGGTTCGTCGCGAAGCCCATCCTCGAGCGCGTGCTGAAGGCGAACAACACCGACACCCGGGCCATGGACGCGGCCCTCGCCGCCAGCGCTGCGGAGTGGACGAGCCTGCGCCCGTCCCGCCTCATCCCCGGCACGGGGGGCGCCGACTACCGGGTGAGCGTCGACCGCACCGTGCGCTGGCACTACAGCACCCGCTTCGACACGGTGGGGCGCGCGGCGGTGCAGGCGCTGTCGCGTCCGGAGTGGATCCGGCACGCCGTCTACATCACGGAGTAGCGACGGCCCCGCCTGCCGCCTGCGGGCGTAGCCTCGAGATGTCCTGTTTGCTTTCACGAGAGGCCGCCATGACCACCGTCGCCGAGAACATCGTCAGCACCCTCCGCGCGAACGGGGTGAAGCGCGTGTACGGGATCCCCGGGGACTCCCTGAACGGCTTCACCGACGCCTTGCGCAAGGACGGCGCACTCCGCTGGGTGCATGTGCGCCATGAGGAGACGGCCGCTTTCGCCGCGGCCGCGGAGGCCGCGCTGACAGGGGAGCTCGCCGTCGTCGCCGGATCGTGCGGGCCGGGCAATCTGCACCTCATCAACGGCCTCTACGACGCCAACCGCTCGCGGGTGCCCGTGCTCGCGATCGCCGCGCACATCCCGACCAGCGAGATCGGCACGCAGTACTTCCAGGAGACCCATCCGCAGGAGCTGTTCCGCGAGTGCAGCGTCTACGTCGAGTACGTGTCCGACCCGGCGCAGATGCCGCGGCTGCTGGAGATCGCGATGCGCCAGGCGATCGAGAAGCGCGGCGTGGCCGTGCTCGTCATCCCCGGCGACATCGCGCTCGCGCAGGCCGAGGACGACCGCGTGACCGTGATCGAGCGCAGCAGGCCCGTGGTGGTGCCGAGCGGTGCGGAGCTGGAGCGCGCGGCGACGCTGCTGAACGCCGCATCGAAGGTGACGATCCTCGCCGGCGCGGGTGCGGAGGGGGCGCACGACGAGATCGTGGCTCTCGCGGACCGCCTCGCCGCGCCCGTCGTGCACGCCCTCCGCGGCAAGGAGTTCGTGGAGTACGACAACCCCTTCGACGTGGGGATGACGGGCCTTCTCGGCTTCGCCTCCGGCTACCGGGCGATGGACGGCGCCGACGCCCTGCTGATCCTGGGATCCGATTTCCCCTATCCGCAGTTCTACCCGGCGACCGCGACGACGATCCAGGTCGACATCCGCGGGGAGAACCTGGGGCGGCGTCACCCCCTGGATCTGGGCCTCGTCGGCGATGTCGGCGCGACCGCGGCGGCGCTGCTGCCGCGGCTCAAGGCCGACCGCCGGCGGGCGCATCTCGACGATGCCACCGCGCACTACCGCAGGACCAGGGCCAAGCTCGACGAGCTCGCGGTGCCGTCTCGCGGGAAGGCGCCGATCCACCCGCAGTACCTGGCGCGACTGCTCGACGAGGCCGCAGCGGAGGACGCCGTCTTCACCGCCGACGTGGGCTCGCCCACGGTCTGGGCGGCCCGCTATCTGCACATGAACGGCCGGCGCCGGCTCATCGGATCCTTCAACCACGGATCCATGGCGAACGCCCTGCTGCACGGCATCGGCGCGCAGGCGACCGAGCCGGACCGTCAGGTGGTGGCGCTCGCGGGCGACGGCGGGCTCACCATGATGCTCGGCGAGCTCATCTCGCTCACGCAGAACCGGCTGCCGGTGAAGACCATCGTGGTGAACAACTCCTCGCTCAACTTCGTGGAGCTGGAGATGAAGGCCGCGGGTTTCGTGAACTACGGCACCGATCTGCACAACCCCGACTTCGCCGCCGTCGCGGAGGCCATGGGCATCTTCGGGCGCCGCGTGGAGCGCAGCGAGGATCTTCCCGGCGCGCTCGCCGAGGTGCTCGCGCATGACGGGCCTGCGCTCCTGGATGTCGTGACCGAGCGGCAGGAGCTGTCCATGCCACCGGCGGTGAACGCCGAGCAGGTCAAGGGCTTCGCGCTGTACGCGATCCGCACCGTGCTCTCCGGGCGCGGCGACGAGCTGCTCGACCTGGCGAAGGCCAACTGGCGCCAGCTGTTCTGAGCAGGGTCGGATCCGATCCTCGGCTCTCGGCGGGATCGGATCCGATCCGGTTCAGTCCTCGGCGAGCCGGCGCACTTCGGCGGCCTCTGCGTCACGGCCGAGACCCTGCAGGACATCGCCGAGCTCGAGCGCGGCGATCTGGCGGAGCGGCGGGATGTCCGCCGACTGGTCGAGCACCGCGCGGTAGGCGGCGACGGCATCCGCCGAGCGCCCTCCGCCGTTGAGAGCGCGGGCGGCGAGCAGCGCGGAGCCACCGGCGGACTGCGCGTCGCCGACGGCGGCGAACGCATCCGAGGCGGTGAGTGCTGCGGCCACGCCCTCGTCCACCCGCTCCGCGGACAGCAGCGCCCTGGCGCGGGAGTCCGTGACGTCGGCGACGACCCAGTCCGCGTCGTTCGCGCGCGCGACGGCCTCGACCTCGTCGAACAGGGTGAAGGCGCGAGGATCCTGCTGCGCGCCGTAGGACTGGCCGAGGTTGTGCAGCACCTCGACCACGGCGGCCGGGGCGTCTTCGGCCGTGCGGACGAGCGCCGCGGCCTCCTCGAGGGTCTCGATCGCCTGATCCCGCTCGTCGTACTGGGCGAGGATCTGGGCGCGGTTCATCAGCGCGAGCGCCTGATCGGCGGGGTTCTCGGCCTCGCCGAACAGCTCCGCGGCGTAGCCGAAGGCGCCGTACGCCTGCCCGCCCTCGCCGGCTGCGCGGAGAGAGCGCGCGAGCATGAGCGCGGTCATCGCCCTGCTGCCTGCGGGGACCTCATCGGCCTCCTCGAGCTGCAGCACCTCGCCGAAGAGCTCCGCAGCCTCCTCCACCGCTCCGGAGTTCAGCATGCTGCGCGCCACCCGGTACTTCGCTCCTGCGACATCTCCTCCGTGCTGCTCCAGCAGGCGGGCGCCGACACGGTAGCGCGCGAGCGCCTGCTCCGGCTCCTCCGCGTCCTCCCAGAGCGCGCCGGCGAGCATCTGCGCCCCTGCGAAGCGCGACATGCTGCCGAGCTCCGCCAGGATCCGGCCGGCCTCGTCGGCGTCGACCGCCCCCTCGGCGAACGCGCCGCGCCCGCCATGGACGCGCGCCCGCATCTCGAGCATCCGCGCGCGCACGCCGCGCGTGATCGCGGGGTCGGCCAGCAGCGCGTCGATCCGTGCGAGCGCCTCGTCGACGCGCTCGGCGCGCAGCAGCGCCATCGCCGCGCCGATCTCGGCGCCGTGCCCGAGGCGGGCGTCTCCCGCCTCGGCGAACAGCGCCGCCGCCTGCTCGGAGAGCTCGAGCGCCGCGGCCGGGTCCTCGTCGCCGAACTCGAACGCCAGGGTGAGGGCGATGTCACCCCGCGCCGCCGGAGTCAGCGCGGCAGGCCCGGACGGATCCGCGGACGCGGCGAACAGCTCCGCGAGGGCGGCGTTGTCGGCCGCCGTCGCGGTGCCGAACAGGGCCAGCCCGAACCGCTCCTCGACGTCGGCCTGAGCGTCGCGGCCCGCGGCGCGCAGGGACCGGAGGCGATCGGGCAGGAGCTCGGTCGCCTCCTCGATGCGCTCCAGGTTCACCAGGGCGGCGAGCCGCTGGCCGGTGAGCACCGCGCGGCGTTCGGGATCGACCCTGTCGATCACATGCGCCAGGGCGTCCAGCGTGTCCGCGGCCGCGCCGTAGCCGGCGAGGTCGAGCACGCGGCGGTACCAGCCCTCGTCGTCGGTCGGGGTCGCGTCCACCGTGGGCGCCGCGAACACGTCGCTGCGGATCGGCACGTCGTAGCGGTCGCCGGCGGTCTTGCGCGCGAACTGCAGCCGTCGCGCGTGGTTGTCGGTGCCGTCGCGCTCGTCGAACCGCGCGCCGATCCGCTCCGCCGCGGCCCAGGCGGCCGCCGCGAGCTCTGCGGCGGACCATGCGGTGCCGTCCGCGCCGCCGTGGGCGCCGAAGAACCGCTCCAGATCGGGGGAGTCGGCCCCGCGCACCGGTGTGTCGCCGTGCCCCGCCGCCGTGACCGCGTCGAGGGCGGTGCCGATCGCGGTGAGCATCCGGAAGTGGCCCTGCGCGTTGAGGGCGTCGTGGGCGAGCCAGGGGAGGTGCCGCTCGATGAGGGTGAGCGCGCGGGCCTCGTTGCCGCTCAGCGCGCAGAACCGGATGCTGTTCGCGATCGCGGTGAGCAGATCCGGGTTGTCCTTCGCGAGCCGGTAGCTGCGCAGGTGCGCCGCACGCGCCTGCTCGCCGCGGCCGAGGCGCAGGTACGGCAGCAGCGAGACCGACAGGGCGTGCTCGGGCTCCTCTCCGCAGGAGAAACCGCCCTCGAGCATCTCCTCGACGAGGCGGATCGCGTCCTCATCGCGGTCGGTGTCGGCGAAGAATCCCGCCACCTGGCTCCGGCCGCACGCGTCGCAGTGGCTGTGCGAGTCGCGCGGCGTGGCCTCCAGCTGCACGCGCAGCCGCTCCGCGTCGTCCATCCGCCCTGCCGCGTGCGCATCCTCGAAGCGGGCCATCAGCACGCCGCTCATGCCGAGTCCGGCCGTGCGGTAGTGCGCCTCCATGTCGTCGAGCACCGCGGTGATCTGCTCCGGCGAGAACGCGGGCGAGCTGCGCAGCGAGGACGCCATCCACTTGAACTGCCACATCAGGTCGGCCGCGCCGTTGTCGATGTCGGCGGGGAACCGGGCCGGATCCGCGTCGTGGTGCGCGAGGCACCAGGCGAACGAGCTCAGCATCAGGTCGGTGAGACCGCCCATGTTCGCCGAGGCGGTCTGCCGCATCCTGGCCTGGTATTCGAGCTGCTCGTCGCCGATCTCCTGCGCGAGCGCGACGGCTTCGGCGACGAGCGCCTGCTCCTGGGGGCCCCAGGGCGTGCGGTCGATCTCTTCGAGGAGCCGGTCCAGCTGCGTCTTCTGTTCTGCCATGAGTTCCTCCGGGTGTGCGGACCCGCCTCTGGGCGGGGGAAGTGCGGTCCCGCTGTCGGCGGGGAGCTCACCCCGTCCTCAGGACGGGGTGAGAGGGTCGGGGTCGTCGGCCAGCGGGGGCAGCTCGAGGGCTGTCACTCCGGCCGAAAGGGCGACGAGGTCGGACAGCGCGCCTGTCATGAGCGCCCGGTCGGCGTCGCCGAGCGGGCGGTGCCCGGCGAGCAGGGCCTGGATGTAGAGCAGCTGCACGGTGCGCGCGAACACCGCGTCGTCGGCGACCGCGCTCAGCGAGCGCACCACGCGGTTGCCCCAGTTCAGGCACAGCCGGGCCGCGAGGTCGTCGTCCCGGTCCTCGCCCACGGCGCCGTCGATGCGATCCAGCACGCCGCCCCAGAGTGCGCCCGTGATGCCCTTGGTCCTGGTGCGGTCGATGCGGCGGAGCACGGTGGGATCCGCGACGTACAGCGACGGCAGCTCCGGCTGGTCGATCGTGCGCACCACGACGGCGCAGCCGACCTCGGCGAGCACCGAGGCCGCACGATCCTCGAGCGCGATCGCCGCAGACCTGTCGTCGAGCGGCGGAGGGTCCAGCCGGTCCAGCTCGCCCACGACGTCGACGCGCTCGACCGTCACCGCCGGATACAGCTCCGGCAGACGCCGGATCAGATCCGCGTCGTACAGGTAGCCGCCGTTCACCAGGATCTGCTCGGCGCGACTGATGCCGGCGACCTGGCGGAACTCGTCGACGGTCTCGGCGTAGCGGATCCGCTCGTAGCGCTCGACGAGGTCCCCCACGCTCATCGTGCCGTGCGTGGTCTCGACGGTCAGCCAGCGCGTGATGAACCGGGCGAGCTCGTCGTCGTGCCGGATGAGCGACTTGAGCCCCACCTCGTGCACCGCGACGAACTGGGCGAGCCGGTGCGGGGCGCTCAGGCCCAGCTCGAGCACCCAGCGCCTGAGCGCTCCGCCGAGCTGCTGCCGCACGAGGGCGAGCGCCTCGTCGTCGACGAGCGACTCCCGGCTCGCGGTGGGGTTCAGCCCGGTCGAGTCGATCACCGCGCGCACGAAGAACGCCCACTCCGGCAGCACGTCGTCTGCGCGTTCGGAGAGCAGCATGCGGCCGAGGTACATCCGCGTCGCCTGGCGCGCTCCCGGCGGGGGAGCGAAGGGCAGCACGTACGCGACGCCGCGCGTGCCGGTGGCGGGCTCGGCGAGCTCGATGACGTCGAGAGGAGCGGATCCGATCAGCTCCCGGCCATAGGCCGCGGTCGCGGCCGGATCCTGCCGCGGGTCCAGGAAGGGCGCCTCGTGCGTGATCTGCACGTCGCCGCCTGGCAGCTCCAGCAGCACGGTCGTGGGCAGGAACTCGGCGAAGGTCGTCGCGAGCTCGCGCACGGCGTCTGCGCGGAGCAGGTCGCCGGCGTCGAAGCGCGGCACGAGGTGCACGCTCGTGCCGAGGGGCAGGTCGTCGTCGAGCTCGCGCACCCGGAAGGTGCCGTCGGCGGATCCGACCCATTCGACTCCGCGTCCGCCGCGGGCGCTGCGGGAACGGATCACGATCTCGTCCGCCACCATGAAGCAGCTGAGCAGGCCGATGCCGAACTGTCCGAGGTAGTCGCTGCGGGGCAGGTCGAAGATGTCGCGCTTGGAGCTGCGGCCGACCGTCGCGAGCAGCTCGGCGACCTCGCTCGCGGTCAGTCCTACGCCGTCGTCGGTCAGGACGAACTCGCCGCCCTCGGCGGGCAGCGGCCTGATCCGGATGGTGCCGCCGTGTCCGTCGACCTCCCGCCGTGCCGCGATCGCGTCGCGGGCGTTCTGCAGCAGCTCGCGCAGGTACACGCGGGGCCCGGAGTAGATGTGCCGGCTGAGCAGGTCGACGACGCCGCGCAGGTCCACTTGGAACTGCTGCGATTCCGCCCGTGCCGGATCCTCCGCCGCCATCGATTCCCCCTCCGCGGCCGCAGCGTCCATGAGGGCTGCGCAGCCGTACGGCGAGCCTAACAACCAAGCGTCGGCGCTCGCGGTGCGGCGGGGGCGCGGACTCCTCCGGAGCGGGCGTGCCGCGCCCGAGATGCGGCCCCGGTTCGGAGGGCCGGTGCGGATGCCGTACACTGGACGAGCAGTTGTTGTCTGCATTCTTTCGCCGTGCCCGGGTCCTCCGGAACGCGGGAGCGGGTGCGGACAGAGATCTCCGGATCTCTAGGGCGGTAGCTCAATTGGCAGAGCAGCGGTCTCCAAAACCGCAGGTTGCAGGTTCGATTCCTGTCCGCCCTGCGCGTCGGCGCGCAGCCGGCACACGAAAGGTACTCGAGGATGGTTCAGGACGCATCGGGCGCTGTGGTTCCCACGGCGAACGGCGGCGCGGGCCGCGACAAGAAGCTGGGCTTCTTCGGTCGCATCGCGCTGTTCTTCCGTCAGGTGATCGCCGAGCTCCGCAAGGTGGTCACCCCCACGCGCAAGGAGCTCGTCAAGTACACCCTTGTCGTGCTGGGGTTCGTCATCGTGATGATGGCCCTCGTGTACGGGCTCGACATGGCCTTCTCGTGGCTGACGACGCAAGTCTTCGGGGTTCCCGGGAAAACCGCGTGATCCCGCGGCCCGGCGGCATCTGACCCCGGGCCGAACCTGAAGGAGAGAAGAACCAGTGTCCGAACGCGAACGATATCTCGGAGACGACGTCGACTGGGCGACCGCCGCCGAGCAGTCCAGCGAGGACGATGAGGCCCAGGAGGGCGACATCCTCGCCTCCGAAGAGCGCGCCGTCACGCCCGCCGAGCAGGTCGCCCTGCACATCGAGGGCGACGAGGACGACGTGGACGAAGAAGACATCGACATCGACGAAGACCCGGAGGCAGACGCGATCGTGAACGACGCTCTCAACCTGGACGAAGCAGCCGAATCCGAGGCCGCCGCAGAGGTTCTCAACGACTCCGTGGCCGAGGAAGCCGCCGATCGTGAGGCCGCGGCCGCCGACGAGGTGGCTCCCTACGACGGTCCCGACGTGAACGGCGACGAGGACCAGACCGACGAGGAGATCGTGGAGGAGGACCCCTACGAGTCCTTCCGCATGGATCTCCGCATGCTCCCCGGCAAGTGGTACGTCCTCCACTCCTACGCCGGCTTCGAGCGCAAGGTGAAGGCCAACATCGAGCAGCGCAAGTCGACGCTCGAGGTCGAGGACGACATCTACCAGATCGAGGTCCCGATGGAGGACGTCGTCGAGATCAAGAACGGTCAGCGCAAGATGGTCACGCGCGTCCGGATCCCCGGCTACGTGCTCGTGCGCATGGAGCTCAACGAGGACACCTGGTCCGTCGTGCGGCACACGCCCGGCGTCACCGGCTTCGTGGGCAACGCACACAACCCGACCCCGCTCCGCTTCGAAGAGGCGTTCAGCATGCTGAAGTCCCTCGTCGAGGTCAAGGACATCCCGACCGCCAAGGCCGTCACGGCCAAGGGCGGCACCGCCGTGGCCCGTCCGCTCGCGGCCGAGGTCGACTTCGAGATCGGCGAGACCATCACGATCAAGGAGGGCTCGTTCGCGGGTCTTCCCGGTTCGATCTCCGAGATCAAGCCGGAGAGCGGCAAGCTCACCGTGCTCGTCTCGCTGTTCGAGCGCGAGACCCCGGTCGAGCTGTCGTTCGACCAGGTCACCAAGATGATCTGACGCTTCCCCGGAAGCGCACTGCAGAACGGCCGTCCCCTCGGGGGCGGCCGTTCTCGCGTGTGGGCGTGAGCGCGGTCGTACGGATGCAGGATCCTGCTACGGATGCACGACGGATCCGCCGGAATGGTCCTGCATCCGTACCCGGATCGTGCAGGTGTTCCGGCCCGGGGTCGCCCGTGCGCGGACGCGCCAGGGATCCGGTAGACTTCTATGGTTTGTGCGCGGTCCCCGAGCTTGTCGAAGGGGCGGCGCGCGAACGCCACCGCGTTCCGGAGATGCCGGATCTGCGGGAGAGAACTCGGTCCCTGCGCTTGTCGAAGGGCCCGATCCGCTCGAGAAAGGAATCACTATGGCACCGAAGAAGAAGGTGACCGGCCTGATCAAGCTTCAGATCAACGCCGGTGCAGCCAACCCGGCGCCGCCGATCGGCCCCGCGCTCGGTCAGCATGGCGTCAACATCATGGAGTTCTGCAAGGCGTACAACGCCGCGACCGAGTCGCAGCGCGGCAACGTCATCCCCGTGGAGATCACCGTCTACGAGGACCGCAGCTTCACGTTCATCCTGAAGACCCCGCCGGCGGCCGAGCTGATCAAGAAGGCTGCGGGCGTGCAGAAGGGCTCCGCCACTCCGCACACCGTCAAGGTCGCGAAGATCAGCGCCGAGCAGGTCCGTCAGATCGCCGAGCAGAAGCAGGCCGACCTGAACGCGAACGACATCGACGCCGCGTCCAAGATCATCGCCGGAACCGCCCGTTCCATGGGCATCACGGTCGAGGGCTGAGGGAGATAACAATGGCTAAGTCCAAGGCTTACAACGCCGCCGTCGCGAAGATCGACGCGGATCGTTTCTACACCCCGACCGAGGCTGTCGCCCTCGCGAGGGAGACCGGCTCCGCGAAGTTCGACTCCACCGTCGAGGTCGCGCTGAAGCTCTCCGTCGACCCGCGCAAGGCCGACCAGATGGTGCGCGGCACCGTCATCCTCCCGCACGGCACCGGCAAGACCGCCCGCGTCATCGTGTTCGCGACGGGTCCGGCCGCTGAGGCCGCGATCGCCGCGGGTGCGGACGAGGTCGGCGGCGCCGAGCTCATCGAGAAGGTCGCCGGAGGCTGGACCTCGTTCGACGCGGCCGTCTCCACCCCGGAGCTCATGGGCCAGGTCGGCCGTCTCGGAAAGGTGCTGGGCCCGCGTGGTCTGATGCCGAACCCGAAGACCGGCACCGTCACTCCGAACCCGGCCAAGGCCGTCGAGGAGATCAAGGGCGGAAAGATCGAGTTCCGCGTCGACAAGCACGCCAACGTGCACTTCGTCGTCGGCAAGGCCTCGTTCTCGGCCGAGCAGCTCGACGACAACATGAAGGCCGCGCTCGAGGAGATCGTTCGCCTCAAGCCGTCCAGCTCCAAGGGCCGCTACATCCAGAAGGGTGCGGTGTCGACCACGTTCGGCCCCGGCATCCCGCTGGACGTCAACGCCATCTGAGCCCTTCGACAGGCTCAGGAGACGCTCTTCGGAAGACCCTCGCCCCTCGGGGGCGGGGGTCTTCTGCGTATCCGGGACTCGATGCTCGCGGGAGCCGCGGAGGCGCTATCCGTCGGTACCCGGCTCGCGCAGCAGCCGCTCGAGGACGGTAAGGGCCTCGTGCTGCGGAGCGTCGTCGTCGAGCAGCCACTGGGTCTGCAGGCCGTCCGAGGCGGCGATGACGAGTGCGGCGGCGGCGACCGGATCCACATCGGCGCGCATCCGCCCGTCGCTCTGCTGCTGACGGATCCGGTCGCCGAGCTCGGCGCGCAGGTTCGCGAACCGGGTGCTCGCGAACGCATGCGCCACGGGGTGGTCGTCCTCGAGAGCTGTTGCGACCAGCGAGGAGTACAGCTGCACGAGGCCGGGCACCTCGCGGTTGGCGCGCGCGGATTCGATCATCATCGTCATCGGCGAGGTGTCCGCAGGCACGGAATCCTCGTCGTGGTGACTGCTCTCCTCGTAGACCGCGACCAGCAGCTCCTCCAGAGAGCCGAAGTAGTGCGAGAGGGCCGCGTGGGTCACTCCGATCTCCCGGGCGATGGCGCGAAGGCTGGTGCGACCGGATCCACGTGCCGCGAACACCTCGATGCTGCGATCGAGGATCTCCTGGCGTCGGGCGACGCCTTTGGCGTACACGCCCTGGCGAGGCATCGGCGGGTCGGCGGCGGGCATGTGATGATTCTACGCATGAAAAACCTCCATGCGGAGGTTTTTGATGCTAGTCTGCTCGTCACGGCGAGCCGGCCCTCGCTTCCGCTCACGAACCAGTCACCGCAGACACCCAAGGAGTTACCGATGCCGGTCCAGACATCCATCCAGCTGTTCACCCTGAAGTCGCAGCTCGACGACGACCTCGAGGGAACGCTCGCCGCCGTCGCAGCCCGCGGGTTCACCACGGTCGAGCCCTATGACTTCGTGCACCGTGCCGCGCCGTTGGCCGCCGCCCTCGCCGCCGCCAGCCTGGTCGCGCCCTCGGGGCACGCGTTCCTCGCATCCGACTCGTTCGTGAATCCGGACGGATCCGGGACCTCGATCGCGGTCCCGTCGCACGACGAGGTGTTCGCCGCAGCGAAGACCCTCGGCATGAGCATCGTCATCGATCCCTACACCGAGCCCGCCCGCTGGGAGTCGGTCGCGCAGATCGAGGACACCGCCCGGCGCCTCAACGCCGCCGCGGTCGCCGCGGAGGCGCACGGCCTGCGCGTCGGCTACCACAATCACGCGCACGAGCTGGAGGCCGTGTTCGACGGCGTCACCGGGCTCGAGGTGCTCGCAGGGCTGCTCGACGAGCGCGTCCTGCTCGAGGTCGACCTGTACTGGGCCGCCCGCGCGGGCGCCGACCCGGTCGCCCTGCTGGAGCGCCTCGGCGACCGCGTCGTCGCCGTGCACGCCAAGGACGGCACGCTCGATCCCGAGGCGATCCGCGCCTACCCGCCGGCCGATCAGGTGCCAGCCGGTCAGGGCGTCGTGCCGCTCGCCGCTGCCGCCGCGGCGGCTCCCGCGCTCGAGCTCGCGATCGTCGAGTTCGACCGCTTCGACGGCGACATCCTCTCCGCGATCGAGCAGAGCCGGATCTTCCTCGACGAGAACGTGGCCCGCTGATGGCAGCGTCGTCCGGCCCCGTCGGCGTCGGCATCATCGGCGCGGGGAACATCAGCGACCAGTACCTGACGAACCTCACCCGGTTCCCCGACGTGCGGGTGCTCGCCGTCGCGGACCTCATCCCCGAGCGGGCGAAGGCCCAGGCGGCGAAGTACGGGGTGCCCGTCTCCGGCGACGTCGACGCCGTGCTCGGCGATCCCGACATCGAGTTCGTCGTGAACATCACCCCGCCTGCCGAGCACGTCGGCGTTTCGCTGACGTCCCTCGACGCGGGCAAGCACGTGTGGACCGAGAAGCCGATCGGCGTGAGCCGTGAGGAGGCCGCGCGCATCGGCGCCAAGGCCGCCGAGCTCGGGCTGCGCGTCGGCGCGGCGCCCGACACCGTGCTCGGCCCTGGCGTGCAGACCGCGAAGCGCGTGATCGCGCGCGGCGACATCGGCCGCCCGCTCTTCGCGCAGACGACGTTCCAGTGGCAGGGGCCGGAGATCTTCCATCCGGACCCGGCGTTCCTCTATGCGAAGGGCGGCGGTCCGCTGCTCGACATGGGCCCGTACTACGTCTCCACCCTCGTGCACGTCTTCGGCCCGGTCGCCGCGGTCGCGGCCCTCGGACTGCAGGGCGCCCCGACCCGGCGCGTGCAGCAGGGACCGAAGGCCGGCGAGGAGTTCCCGGTCGAGATCCCCTCGACGCTGGGCGTGCTGATGGAGTTCGAGCGCGGCGGTCAGGCGCAGAGCCTGTACAGCACCGATTCGCCGATGCTGCGCCACGGGATCGTCGAGATCACCGGCACCGAGGGCACGCTGACGATCCCGGATCCGAACACCTTCGGCGGTCCGATCACGATCACCCGGCCGCTCACCCGTCTCTTCATCCCGCCGGAGCCCATCGAGCAGGAGGTCGTGGACATCGCTCAGGAGGGCGTGGTCTCCGGCCGCGGCCTCGGCCTGCTCGACATGGCGCGCTCGATCCGTGCCGGCCGTCCGCACGTCGCGACCGGCGAGTTCGGTGCGCACGTGCTCGACACGCTGCTGTCGATCGAGGAGTCGGCCGAGTCCCGCAGCTTCGTCACGGTGCAGAGCACTCTGGGGGAAGTCGGCTCCCTCGGGGCCGACTTCGACCCGTACGTCGCGACGCTCTGAGCTTCGTTTCGAGGGGCCTGCCGCTCGGGCGACGGGCCCCTCGACCCGACAGCCGAGGCTCAGCGCGCCACGAGTGCGACGCACAGCAGCACCAGTGCGAGTCCCTGCAGGGCGGCGCGCAGGGGGATGATCGACTCCCACCGATCCTGCAGCGTCCGGGCGTCGGCCGGCACGGTGCCCGCGAGGGCGGCGGCGGTGAGGGTGGCGTTGATCGGCTTCGCGATGCGGGCGAACAGCAGCAGCCAGAGGAGCAGTGCCGCGAGCGCGACGGCGGCGAGGACTGTTGCGGCGGTGCTGCCGGCGAGCGCCGAGAGTGCGACGGTCGCGGCGGTGAGCGCGACGCCGGCGATGCCGACGACCGGCAGCCGACGGTCGCCGTAGTAGTGCCCGCGCCCGACCACCTGCACGAGGGTCGGCGCATCGACCTCGGCGTAGACGGCGCGCAGCACGACGGCGGCGAGCACGTCCGTGCCGAAGATGACGGCGATGGCGGTGATGGCGCCGATGGCGGTGATGACGATCGCGAGGGACATGGCTTCTCCTTTTCGCGTTAGCAGTGCTAACAGTTAGCGATGCTAACATCGTGCCATGACCCCGTCAACGCCCCCGCGCACGGATCCCTCCGAGCGGTCCCGCTCCATCGTCCGCGCCGCTCGACGCGTCGCCGAGGGGGAGGGCTGGCCCGCGGTGACCGTCCGGCGGCTGGCTGCCGAGATCGGCTTCAGCCAGCCGATCCTGTACCGCTCCTTTCCGGGCGGGAGGGACGAGATCGTCGAGCAGGTCATGGTCGCGGGCTTCGCCGAGATGGCCGCGGAGCTCGCGGATCCGATCGGCGAGGACGACCGTCTCGCGCACGTGGTGCGCACCTACCTCGCGTTCGCCCGTACGCACCCCGCCCTCTACGAGGCGATGTTCGAGGCGCGCACCGGCATCGTCTTCGCAGCCGCGGAGACGCCGGCGCCGCTGCGCGAGGCGTTCGGATCCTTCCTCGGCGCGGTGGCGGGGGCGGGCGACGAGCAGGCGGCGGTGGTTCGAGCGGAGCTGCTGTGGAGCACGCTTCACGGCGTGGCCCGGCTGGCGGCGTCCGAGCGCCTCGACCCCGCTCTGGAAGAGGCGCGTCTCGAGGGGATCCTCGCGCTGTTCCGGTCCTGACGGGTCGCTCTGGCGGGTTCAGCCGAAGAACACCGGCAGCACCAGGCTGACCCCCATCACGACCAGCAGCGCGGCGATCACGGTGTCCAGGATCCGCCAGGCGCGCGGCGTGCGCAGCCAGCGGCCGAGGTGGCGCGCGCCGAACCCGAGGGCGAAGAACCACGTGACGCTCGCGATCATGGCGCCGGCGGCGAACAGCCAGCGGCCGTCGCCGTGCGTGGCCGCGACCCCGCCGATGAGCAGCACCGTGTCGAGATACACGTTCGGGTTCAGCCAGGTGAAGGCGAGCGTCGCCAGGATCACGGGGGCGAGAGGCGCGGTGCGGGTCAGTGTCGCGGTGCCGCCGGCTCCGCCGCCCGTCGAGCTCTCCTCCGCGGCGCGCGGGTCGGCGAGCAGCGCCTCGCCGCCGGACTTCCACGCGCGGCGGGCCGCCAGGATGCCGTAGACGACGAGCGAGATCGCGCCGGCCCAGCGGGCCACCACGATGAGCCAGGGGAGGGTCTTCACGAGGTAGCCGAGACCCGCGGTGCCCGCGAGCACGAGCGCGGCATCGGAGGCGGCGCAGATCAGGACGACGGGCAGCACGTGCTCGCGGCGCAGCCCCTGGCGCAGCACGTACACGTTCTGCGCGCCGACGGCGATGATGAGCGAGAACATGAGGCCGAGGCCGGAGAGGAGGATGAGCACGGATCGAGAATAGGGTCGGACTCGGATTCAGCACCAGCGAAGATTCCTTAAGCCAGATTAGAATCCCTCATGTGCAGGTGGATCCGGAATCCGCGCGGACCGTGGCCGCGGTGCTCGACGAGGGAAGCTTCGATGCGGCGGCCCGCCGGCTGCTCCTGACCCCGTCCGCCGTGAGTCAGCGGATCAAGACCCTGGAGCAGCAGCTCGGCCGGATCCTGCTGGTGCGCAGCAAGCCCGCGAGAGCGACCGAAGCCGGCGAGGCCGTCGCCCGGTTCGGCCGTCAGGTCGCCCTCCTGGAACGCGACGCGATCGCCGGCTTCGGCCTGTCCGCGGAGGGGGAGGGCACGCGCATCAGGATCCCGCTCGCGGTCAACGCGGACTCGATGGCGACCTGGTTCCTGGCCCCGCTGGCCCGGCTCTCCGAGCAGTACGATGTCGAGTTCGATCTGCACCGCGACGACCAGAACTTCACGGCGCGGATGCTCGAATCGGGCACCGTGATGGCGGCGGTGACGAGCGAGTCGGATCCGGTCGGCGGATGCAGGGTCGAGGCGCTCGGCGCGCTGCGCTACGTGGCCGCGGCATCTCCGGGCTTCGCGCGGCGCTGGTTCCCGGATGGCGCGTCGGCCGAGGCGCTGGCGCGGGCGCCGTTCGTGGACTTCGACCGGCGCGACGTGCTGCAGCAGGACTGGCTGCGCGAGCGCGGCGTCGACCCCTGGCCTGTTCCCCGGCATCATGTGCCCGCCTCGGCGGACTTCTCGGTCGCCGTGGAGCTGGGTCTGGGGTGGGCGCTGCTTCCGGTCCCTCATGCGGAGGCCGGCCTCGCCGACGGACGCCTGGTGCGGCTCGACGACGAGGAGCTCGCCTCGCCGCTGTTCTGGCAGCAGTGGAACCTGCGCTCCGAGCTGCTGGACGCGATCGCGGCGGAGATCCGCGCGGAAGCCGATCGCGTGCTGCGCTGAGACGGGCCGACCCTCGGGTCCGCGCGGCCGGCTCTCGGATCCGCGCGGCCGGCCCGGATGCTGGCGCGGCGTCGGCGGCGCGTCCTAGGGTCGAGGCATGGCATCCGAGCGCATCACGCTGACCGTCCCCGGCCCCGACGGCGACCGTTCGCTGGACATCTCCAGTCCGAACCGCGCGATCTGGCCCGATGCGGAGGGCGGCCCCATCACCAAGGCCGAGCTCGCCGAGTACGTGCAGACCGTGTCGACGCCGTTCCTCACCTCGACCGGCAACAGGCCCGTCTCGCTCGAGCGCTACCGCGACGGCATCGACGGCGAGAGCTTCTTCTCGAAGAATCCGCCCAAGGGCACCCCCGACTTCGTGCAGAGCGTGATGTGCACGTACAACAGTGGCCGCAAGCATCCGCAGATCGTGCTCACCGAGACGGCGGCGATCGTCTGGGCCGTGCAGATGAACACGGTCGTGTTCCACCCTTGGGCGTCGCTCGCGTCCGACACCGACAATCCGGTGGAGCTGCGCATCGACCTCGACCCGCAGCCCGGTACGGGCATCGCCGAGGCGGTCCCCGCGGCGCACGAGCTGCGCTCCGTGCTGCGCGAGGCGGGGCTCGAGGCCTTCATCAAGACCAGTGGCAACCGCGGGCTGCACGTCTTCTGCCCGATCGTGCCGGAGTGGGAGTTCCTCACCGTGCGGCATGCCGTGATCGCCGCGGGACGCGAGCTGGAGCGCCGGATGCCCGAGCGCGTCACCACGGCGTGGTGGAAGGAGGAGCGCGGGGAGCGCCTCTTCGTCGACTTCAATCAGGCCAACCGCGATCGCACGATGGCGGGCGCCTACAGCCCGCGCGCGCTCGCGGCCGCGACCGTGTCGACCCCGATCTCGTGGGACGAGCTGGACGACGTGGATCCGAAGCGCTTCACGGTCCGCACCGTGCCGCAGCGGCTCGCCGACCTCGGCGATCCGTGGGCGCACATGCAGGACGCTCCGGGGCGCATCGACACGCTGCTGAGCTGGTGGGACCGCGACGTGGAGAACGGGCTCGGCGAGATGCCGTTCCCGCCGGAGTTCCCCAAGATGCCCGGCGAGCCCCCGCGTGTGCAGCCCTCGAAGAAGGTCGCCGCGAACTGGGACGAGAACGGAGAGCCCACCCCCGGTCGCTGAGCCGGCCGCTGCGGGTCAGGCCAGGCCTGTTCGGGGCTGGGCTCGGCCCGTTTTGGGGCGGTCTCGGGCCGTTTTGGGGCGCGTGAGGCCGTGGATCCGTGTCTGGGTACGCCCCAAAACGTCGGAGTGCGCCCCGAATCGAGGTGCGAACGTCGGAGGGCACCGAGACGTCGCTGTGCGTCCGTCGCCCGTGTTCAGGTGAGCCGGCGGCCTGTTTGGGGCGGGTCTGCCTGTTTTGGGGCGCGTGAGGCCGTGGATCCGTGTCCGGGTGCGCCCCAAAACGTCGGAGTGCGCCCCGAAACGAGGAGTGGACGTCAGTCGATGACGTCGGCGAGGTCGTAGCCGTCGACCGTCTCCAGCTGCTCGTACGTGCAGGAGCGGGGGTCCCGGTCGTCGCGCCAGCGCTCGAACTGCACGGTGTGCCGGAAGCGCCAGCCCTCGAGCTGGTCGTAGCGCACCTCCAGCGCGCGTTCGGGGCGCAGCCTCACGAACGAGGTGTCCTTCGATGCGCTGAACCGCGAGCGCTCGCCGTCTCCCGTGACGGCGGCGCCGGACTCGTCCCGTTCCACGAGGGGCGCGAGGTCCTCGACCAGCTGCTGGCGCATCGCGTCGCTCCAGGCGGCGACGCCGCCCACCTGGCGCAGCACGCCGTCCTCCCCGTACAGGCCGACGAGGAGGGATCCCACCCCGGATCCGCTCTTGTGGATGCGGTAGCCGAGCGCGACGACGTCGGCGGTGCGGGCGTGCTTGACCTTGAACAGCGTGCGCTTGTTGGGGGCGTACGGCTGGTCCAGCGGCTTGGCGACGATGCCGTCGAGCCCTGCACCCTCGAACTCGGCGAGCCAGCGCCGGGCGGTGTCGGGATCCGTCGTCGTGCGGGTGAGGTGCAGAGGGTGCGGCACGTCGGCGAGCAACTGCTCGAGCCGAGCCCGGCGCTCGGCGAAGGGCAGCGGCTGCAGATCGGCGTCACCCGCCGCGAGCAGATCGAACGCGATGAACATCGCGGGCGTCTCGGCAGACAGCCTCTGCACCCGGGAGGCGGCGGGGTGGATGCGCTGGCTCAGCGCCTCCCAGTCCAGCCGCTGTGAACCCTCGGGTCCGGTGGCGACCACGATCTCGCCGTCGAGCAGGCACGGACCTGGCAGCAGCCGCGGGATCGCCTCGACGAGCTCGGGGAAGTACCGGGTCAGCGGCTTCGCCCCGCGGGACCCGATCTCGACGGTCTCGCCGTCCCAGGACACGAGTCCGCGGAAGCCGTCCCACTTCGGCTCGTACAGCAGGCCGTCGGGGAACTTCGCCGGATCCGGCACGGTCGTGGCGGCCTTCGCGAGCATCGGTGCGGGGATCTCGTAGCGCATGGACCCATCCTGCCGCCCGACAGCCCTCAATGGCCATCGGGCAAGCCCACTGGTCAGGATCCGAACAGGTCCCCGAGCTCGACACGCTCTCCGGCGTCGGCCAGCGCGGTGCGCGCCGCGTGCCAGCCGGCCATGAAGTTCACCCCGGGGCCGGGCGGCGTCGCGGACGAGGCGAGGTAGACGCCGGCCATCGGGGTGCGCCACGGCGTGGGGGAGAGCACCGGCCGGACCACGGCCTGGCGCATCGTGAACGCGCCGCCGAAGATGTCGCCGCCGATCTCGGCCGGATTGAGGTGCGCGCGCTGGCGCGGGGTGACGGCATGGCTCGCGAGGATGCGGTCGCGGAATCCGGGGGCGAACCGCTCGATCTGCCGGATGACGAGCTCTGTCGCGTCGACGTCGGAGTTCGCGGGGGCGTGGATGTAGGCCCACAGCACCTGCTTGCCTGCGGGCGCCCGAGTGCCGTCGAGCACGGAGGGCTGCGCGACGAGCGCGTACGGGCGCTCCGATACCCGCCCCTGGGCGACGGCGTTCTCGCTCGCCCACACCTCGGCGCGCGTGCCGCCGACATGCACGGTCGGGGAGAGGGCGACGTCGGGGTTGGTCCAGGGCACCGGCCCGTCCAGCGCGAAGTCCACCTTCGCCGCCGCGGCGCCGTAGCGGTACGCGCGGATCGCCGTGGCGTAGTGCGGGGGAACGTCGCGCAGCGTGAGCGCCAGCCGCGGGGAGGTGTTGAGCAGCAGCACGTCGCCGCGGGCCGGATCCCCCCAGTCCAGCGCCGAGAGGTCGACCACGCGCGTGCCCGTGCGGATCGTGCCGCCGTGCGCGCGCAGATCCTCGGCGAGCACGTCGGCGATCCGCTGCGCGCCGCCGCGCGGGTACGCCCAGCCCCCGGCATGCGCCTGTGCCATGAGCAGCAGGCCCGCGGCGGCGCCGCTCAGCGCGGGCAGGGCGGTGTTCGCGTGCGCGACCACGCCCGCCACGAGCGCGGCCGCCTCCGGCGTGCGGAAGGTGCGCTTCGCCATCGCCGAGCCCTGCTCCAGGGTGCGCAGTCCGTAGCGCACCGCGGTGACCGGAGCGCGGGGGATCCGCAGCAGGGATCCGCCGGTGAAGTCCAGGACGCCGTCGATGTGCGAGCTCAGCGGCCGCAGCAGCGCGCGCCAGGCGCGGGCATCGGGACCGAGAGCATCAGCCGTGCGCTCGAGGTCGTGCCACGCGATTCCTGCCCGCCCGTCGTCGAGGGGATGCGCATATGCCGCTTCCGGAATGATCCAGTCGATCCGGTCCCGGCCGAAGGCGCGGAGGAACGGGGAGGAGTAGGCGGCGGGGTGCACGGCCGAGCACACGTCGTGCACGAATCCGGGCAGCGTGACGGCGGCGCTGCGTACGCCGCCACCGATCGTGGCACCGGCTTCGAGCACCTCGACGGTGTAGCCGGCTCGCGCGAGCGAGACGGCCGCGGCGAGCCCGTTCGGCCCGCTTCCGATGACGGTGGCACGGGGCATGCCGCCAGTCTTTCACGCGCGCAGGACGCACCGAGCAGAACGTGGGATCCTTGAAGCAATATGAACGAAGTCCAGGGTCCCACCCCCACCGGAAGCTCCCGTCCCTACAAGTCGCTCGCCGAGGCACTGCGCGGCCAGCGCATCGATCCGGTCAACCACGACTTCATCCGTGCGATCGTCGAGGCCGTCGACATCAGCACCTTCATCGACCGCGGTCGCTACATCGAGGCGGTCCGCCGGGGCGAGGGCGCGGCCCTGCACATCGGGCGCACCTACACCAACGGCTTCGCCGAGGACGAGCAGGTCCTCGTGGCAGGCCGCGCGCTGCCGCTCGCGCCGAGCGAGGGCAGGGCGCCGTACTTCTACGTCACGCACCCCAGCGAGCTGCTCGGAGCACCGGCCGGCGTCTCGCGTCCTGCGCGCGCCGTGGGCACCCGTGCCCCCGCGAAGCCGAAGCCCGAGCCGCGCGCCCCGAAGGCCACCCCGGTCGAGGACCGCGACTACGGCATCTGCGATGTCTGCTTCATGGTGAAGACGCCGTCCGGAGGCTGCGGCTGCGACTGAGTCGCAGCGCGGGCCGTGCGTCCGGGACGAGCGGCCCGCCCGTCAGGCGAACGCGCTCATCCCAGTGATGTCCCGGCCGATCAGCAGGGCCTGCATGCTCTCGGTGCCCTCGTAGGTGTGGATCGCCTCGATGTCGGCCATGTGCTGCATGACGCCGTTCTCGAGCAGGATCCCGTTGCCGCCGAGCAGATCGCGGGCGATCTGGGCGACCCGCCGCGCGGCGCGGGTGTTGTGGAACTTCGCGAGTGATGCCTGGCTCGGCAGGATCGTGCCCGCCTCGTCCATGTCGGCCATTCGGCGGCAGTAGAGCTGCATCGCGGTCAGGTCCTCGAGCATGTGCGTGAGCCGCTCCTGGACCATCTGGAACTTCGCGAGCGGCTTGCCGAACTGCACACGGGTCTTCGCGTACGCGAGGGCCGCCTCGTAGCAGGCGGTCGCGTGCCCGAGCGCGGACCAGGCGACCCCGGAACGCGTGGCGTACAGCACGGTCGAGGCGTCCTTGAAGCTGCGCGTACCCGGCAGCACCGCGTCGAGCGGCACGCGCACGTCGTCGAGGCGGATGTGCGCCTGGTGGATGCCGCGCAGCGACACCTTCCCTGTGATCACGGAGCCCTGGTAGCCGGGGCGCTCCTGCTCGACGAGGAAGCAGCGCACGGTGCCGTGCTCGGCGGCGCCCTCGTCGTCGACGCGCGCCCAGACGAAGGTGATGCCGCCGGAGGCGCCGTTGCCGATCCACTTCTTCGCCCCGCGCAGCACCCACTCCTCGCCGTCGCGGCGCGCGACGGTCTCGAGCGAGACGGAATCGGATCCGTGATCGGGCTCGGTGAGCGCGAAGGATCCGAGCACGGAGCCGTCGGCGAGCGCGACGAGCCAGCGTTCCTGCTGCTCCGCGCTGCCGAACAGCGCGAGCGTGCGCAGGGCCAGGCCGCCCTGCACGGCGAGAACGGTGCCGAGGGAGCCGTCGCCGCGGGAGATCTCCATGTTGACCAGGCCCGCCGCGAGTGGACTCATCCGGGTGAGGGCGGGGTGGACGATGCCGTCCACGACGAGGTCCATCTCGCCCATGCGGTGCGCGACCGCGAGCGGGTACTCCGCGCGGTCCCACGCTTCCCGCATCTGCGGGCCGACCTCGTCGACGTAGGCCTGCGCTCGCTCCCAGTGCGCGCGGTCGGCGGCGGGGATGTCGGAGAAGACCTCGTAGTAGTCGGTGCCGCGGCGTCCCGTCACGTCGTAGGAGGTGACGGCTTCGCCGGGGAAGAGGGCGTCGTTGCTCATGGGGTCTCCATCCGGGGAGTGAGACTCAGTCTCAAGATTCATGAGACAGCGTACCGCCATTCGCCGTATCCCGTGCACGGGGGAATGCGCGGGGGAATGCCCGTCGGAGCGCGCCGAAGGCGCCCGCCGCGGATGCGGGCGGGCGGACGCGCCGCAGGGTCAGTCCAGTTCGTCGCGGAGGCGGCGAGTGATCTCCGCCATGGGCATCGAGCGCGGGAACACCGCGACGACGACCGCGTCCTCGCCGGGATCCGCGGCGCTGTCGGGGTGCACGCCGTAGCGGCGCAGCACGTCGTCGAGGGCGCGGCGCAGCGCGGCGGCCGAGGTGCGGGATCCGCGCAGCAGCCGGCGCAGCACGTGGTTGTGCACGGCCGTCACGAGTGCGGCGAATCCGACCGCGTCGAGCGGATCCAGATCCGGCATCGAGCGGCGCAGATACTCGTCGAACAGGCGCTCGTAGCGGAACACGGTCACGATCTCGCGGTCGCGCAGGGTGGGCACCTCGCGCACCACCTGGTAGCGCAGCCTCGCCATCTCCGGATCGGCGGCGAAGGAGCGGAAGACCATCAGCGACCCGTCGCACACGGCCGTCCACGGGTTCGCGTGCGGGCGCTCCAGGTAGCGGCGCAGCCCGTCGAGCAGCTCCTCATGGTCTGCGAAGACGACATCGTCCTTGCCGCCGAACTGGCGGAAGAACGTGGAGCGCGAGATGCCTGCGGCCTTGGCGATCTGCTCGACCGAGGTCGAGTCGAAGCCCTGGGCGGAGAACAGCTCGAGCGCGGCGCGCACCACGGCGGTGCGAGCGGGGGACACGTCGGCGTGCTCGGTCATAGGAGGAGCCTAGTTGTCCGGATCCTGCGCGGGGCTCCGGAGTCATCCGACGTCTCGGGGGCCAGACAAGGGGCGGTTCATACGGTCAGGAAGCGTGATTCCGCGGTAGTAGGCTGGCCTATCGGGTCGAATCACATCGACACCCGACAGAATTCCTGTCGCGTCCCATTCGTCGCAACCAGCGAAGGACTGCACGTGGATCTCTACGAGTACCAGGCACGAGACCTTTTCGAGAAGTACGGAGTGCCGGTCCTCGCCGGCATCGTCGCTGACACCCCCGAGGAGGTGAAGGCAGCGGCGGAGAAGCTCGGTGGCGTGGTCGTCGTCAAGGCGCAGGTCAAGACCGGCGGCCGGGGCAAGGCCGGTGGCGTGAAGGTCGCCAAGAACCCCGACGAGGCGTACGAGGCGGCCAAGGCGATCCTCGGCCTCGACATCAAGGGCCACGTCGTCAAGCGCGTCATGGTCGCCGCAGGCGCCCGCATCGCCCGCGAGTTCTACTTCTCGGTGCTCCTGGACCGCTCCAACCGCTCCTACCTGAGCCTCGCCTCGGTCGAGGGCGGCATGGAGATCGAGCAGCTCGCCGTCGAGAAGCCCGAGGCTCTCGCCCGCGTCGAGGTCAACCCGCTCGAGGGGATCACCCCCGAGAAGGCGCTCGAGATCGCCAAGGCCGGCAACTTCGAGCCCGGTCTCGCCGAGAAGGTCGCCGACGTCTTCGTGAAGCTGTACGAGGTGTACAAGGGCGAGGACGCGACCCTGGTCGAGGTCAACCCGCTTGTGCAGACCGAGGAGGGCGACATCATCGCCCTGGACGGCAAGGTCACGCTCGACGACAACGCCTCCGAGGTCCGCCACCCCGAGCACGAGGAGCTCGCCGACAAGGCGACCGAGAACCCGCTCGAGGCCAAGGCCAAGGAGTCGGGCCTGAACTACGTCAAGCTCGACGGCCAGGTCGGCATCATCGGCAACGGCGCGGGTCTGGTCATGTCGACCCTCGACGTCGTCGCCTACGCCGGCGAGAACCACGGCGGCGTGAAGCCGGCCAACTTCCTCGACATCGGCGGCGGCGCGAACGCGCAGGTCATGGCCAGCGGCCTCGACGTGATCCTCGGCGACGAGCAGGTCAAGAGCGTCTTCGTCAACGTCTTCGGCGGCATCACCAGCTGCGTCGCCGTCGCGGAGGGCATCGTCAAGGCCCTCGAGATCCTCGGCGACACGGCCACCAAGCCGCTCGTCGTGCGCCTCGACGGCAACCAGGTCGAGGAGGGTCGCGCGATCCTCAAGGCCGCCGCCCACCCGCTCGTCACGCTCGCCGCCACCATGGACGAGGGCGCCGACAAGGCCGCCGAGCTGGCGAACGCCTGACCCCCTGACGAGACAAGGACTAGGAACATGTCGATCTACCTCAACAAGGACTCCAAGGTCATCGTCCAGGGCATCACGGGCGGCGAGGGCACCAAGCACACCGCCCTCATGCTGAAGGCGGGCACGAACGTCGTCGGCGGCGTGAACGCGCGCAAGGCCGGCACCACGGTCTCGCACACGGACAAGGACGGCAACGTCGTCGAGCTGCCGGTGTTCGGATCCGTCGCCGAGGCCATCGAGAAGACCGGCGCCAACGTGTCGGTCGCCTTCGTGCCGCCGGCGTTCACGAAGGACGCCATGGTCGAGGCCATCGACAGCGAGATCCCGCTGCTCGTGGTCATCACCGAGGGCGTGCCGGTCGGCGACTCCGCCGAGGCGTGGGCGTACGCGGTCGAGAAGGGCGGGAAGACCCGCATCATCGGCCCGAACTGTCCCGGCATCATCACCCCGGGCGAGGCTCTCGCGGGCATCACCCCGGCGAACATCACCGGCAAGGGCCCGATCGGCCTCGTCTCGAAGTCGGGCACCCTGACGTACCAGATGATGTTCGAGCTGCGCGACCTGGGCTTCTCCACCGCGATCGGCATCGGCGGCGACCCGGTCATCGGCACGACGCACATCGACGCGCTCGCCGCGTTCGAGGCCGACCCCGAGACCAAGGCGATCGTCATGATCGGCGAGATCGGCGGCGACGCCGAGGAGCGTGCGGCGGAGTTCATCAAGGCCAACGTCACCAAGCCGGTCGTCGGCTACGTCGCGGGCTTCACGGCTCCCGAGGGCAAGACCATGGGCCACGCCGGCGCCATCGTCTCCGGCTCCGCGGGCACCGCGCAGGCGAAGAAGGAGGCCCTCGAGGCCGCCGGCGTCAAGGTCGGCAAGACGCCGTCCGAGACCGCTGCCCTGCTGCGCGAGGTCTACGCCGCCCTGTAAGGCACCGCATCATCCGAGTCGTCCCCGTCAGCGCACCCCAGAGCGTGCGCTGACGGGGACGACTCTGTCATAAGGGGTCCGCGAACGCCCTGCGGTGCGCGCCAGGGGTCGTGCCGTAGCGCGCCCGGAAGTGGTGGCGCAGGGTCACGGCGCTGCCGAAGCCCGTGCGGTGCGCGACGGCGTCGACGGGCAGGTCGGAGGCCTCTAGCAGCCGGCGCGCCTCGTCCAGGCGGCGCTGCAGCAGCCAGTCTCCTGGGCTCGTGCCGGTGCGATCGCGGAAGCGCCGGGTGAACGTGCGGCGGGACAGGTGCACGGCGCCCGCCCAGTCGTCGATCGGCGTCGACTCGGAGAGCCTCCCCAGGGCCCAGGCGATCGCCTGGTCGATCTCGTCGCCGTTCCGGTCGGCGGCGAGCGGGCGGGAGAGGAACTGCGCCTGCGAACCTTCCCGATGCGGTGCCATCACGAGCGAGCGCGCGAGGTCGGCGGCGACGGCGCTGCCGAGCTCCGTACGGACGATGTGCAGGCAGCAGTCCAGAGCCGCGGCCACCCCGGCCGACGTGACCACGTCGCCGAGATCCGTCCACAGAGCCTCGCAGCGCACGGTGAGCTCGGGATGCCGCGCGGCGAGCTGCGGCCCCGCGGACCAGTGCGTGGAGACCTCCCTGCCTTCGGCGATGCCGCTCGCGGCCACGACGAAGGCGCCGAGGCACAGGCCGAGGATCCGCGCGCCGCGGGCGTGCGCCGAGCGCACGGCGTCGAGGAGCGCGGCGCTGGGCGCGAGGTCCGGCTCCCAGCTCGGGATCACGACGAGGTCCGCGGTCGCGAGGGCGTCGAGTCCTTCGGTCACGACGAGGTCCAGGCCGGCGGCGGTGCGCACCGGCCCCGGCTCCTCCGCGACCGTGACGGTGCGGTACGCGGCCTCGACCGAGCGCACGCCGACGCCGCCGAACACCATGAGCGGCACGGACAGGTGGAAGGGGCTGATCCCCGGGAAGGCGAGGACGGCGGCGGTGCGCATGGCCCGATCTTATCGAAAGGTGTCACCAGGGCCACTCCCGTGGTGCCGGCGATGCGGACACGATGGATCCATGACCGAGAACTCCGTGACCCTCACCCTCATCGGCGGACCGACCGCGATCATCGAGTACGCGGGCGTGCGCCTGCTGACCGACCCGACGTTCGACGCGCCGCGCAGCTACGACGGCGGCATCGCGCTGCACAAGCTGAGCGGACCCGCGCTCACCGCCGACCAGGTGGGCGAGATCGACGCCGTGCTGCTCTCGCACGACCAGCACCCCGACAACCTCGACGAGGCGGGACGCGCCTTCCTGCCTCGCGCCGGCGCGGTGCTGTCCACGCCTGAGGCGGCGGAACGCGTCGAAGGCGTGACAGGACTCGCCCCGTGGCAGACGCATCGTCTCGGCGATGTCGAGGTGACCGCGGTGCCCGCGCTGCACGGTCCGGAGGGGGCGGAGGAGCTCTCCGGCACCGTGACGGGCTTCGTGCTGAGCGCGCCGGGGGAGCCCGTGGTCTACGTCTCCGGCGACAACGCCTCGGTCGATGTCGTCACGGCCATCGCCGAGCGGGTCGGTCGGATCGACCTCGCCGTGCTGTTCGCCGGGGCGGCCAACGTCGGGCGCTTCGGCGATGCCGACCTCACCCTCAACGCCCGCACCGCGGTCGCGGCCGCACGAGAGCTCGGCGACGCGGTGATCGTGCCCGTGCACGCCGAGGGCTGGCACCACTTCTCCGAGACCCGCGAGCGCCTCGTGCGCGAGTTCGGCTATGCGGGTCTCGCGGACCGGCTGCGCCTGCCGGAGCCCGGCGTGCCGCTCGCGCTCTGACGGCGCGGCCGGCGGGCGGCGGGGCGTGCTCCGCATACGTCGAGGCCCCCTCCCAGGATCGAGGCCCCCTCCCAGGAGCGTTCCCAGGAGGGGGCCTCGACGCTGTGAGGGGGCCTCGACGGATCCGGGCGGATCCCCGCGGATCCGGGCAGATCAGGCGCCGAGCAGTGCCTCGATGGGGCCGCGGGCGAAGAACAGCACGAACCCGACGCCGACCGCCCAGAGCAACGGGTGGATCGTCCTGGCCCGGCCGGTGAGGGCGTTCACGACGATCCAGCTCACGAAGCCGGCGCCGATGCCGTTGGCGATCGAGTACGTCATCGGCATGACGGTGACCGTGAGGAAGACCGGCAGCAGCACGCGGAAGTCGCCGAGATCGATGTTCTTGATCTGCGAGAGCATCATCGCACCGACGAGCACCAGTGCCGCGGCGGCCACGGCGCTGGGCACGAGGGCGGTGAGCGGCGTGAAGAACATCGCGAGCAGGAAGAGCACGCCCGTGATCGTCGTCGCGAGACCCGTGCGCGCTCCTTCGCCGATGCCGGCGCCCGACTCGACGAAGACGGTCGCGGAGGAGGAGGACGTGCCGCCGCCGACGATCGCGCCGACGCCCTCGACGACGAGCGCCGACTTGATGCGCGGGAAGTCGCCCTTCTCGTCGGCGAGGTCGGCCTCCTTCGCGAGGCCGGTCATCGTGCCCATCGCGTCGAAGAAGTTCGAGAACAGCAGCGTGAAGATGAACATCACCAGGGTCACGCCGCCGACCTTCGCGAGGTCGAAGCCGAAGTCGACCCGGCCGATCAGGCTCAGGTCGGGGAGGCCGACGATGCTGCCGGTGAAGCCGAAGTCCTGCCCGAACGGCCAGATGAGGTTCAGGATCGCGGCGAGCAACGAGCCGCCGACGAGCGCGATGAGGATCGCGCCCTTGACGCGGAGCGCGATGAGCACGCCGCCGATCAGCAGGGTGAGCACGAAGAGCAGAGTCGGGAGGGAGGCGACGGATCCGCCGACGCCGAGATCGACCGGAGGAGAGGCCTGCTTCGTCGAGGTCACGAAACCGGCGTTCACGAATCCGATGAAGGCGATGAACAGGCCGATGCCGACCGTGATCGCGAGCTTGAGCTGCACGGGAACCGCGTCGAAGATGAGCTTGCGCAGGCCGGTCGCGGCGAGCAGGACGATGATGACGCCGTTGATCATGACGAGCGCCATCGCCTCGGCCCAGGTGACGGAGCCGACCACGGTGAAGGCGAGGAACGCGTTGATGCCGAGGCCGGCGGCGAACGCGAACGGCAGCCGGGTGATCAGTCCGAACAGGATCGTCATGACGCCGGCGGTCAGCGCCGTGGCCGCGGCGACGGCTCCGCCCGGCAGTGTGTGCCCTGCGACGTCCGGGGTGGACAGGATGATCGGGTTGAGGATCACGATGTAGGCCATCGTCACGAACGTGACGATGCCGCCGCGGACCTCGGTGCCGATGGTGGATCCGCGCTTGGTGATCTCGAAGAAGCGATCGACGGCGTTCTTCGGCTCGGCGGTGACCGGGTCGGACACGGGCGGGGGGACTGTAGTCATGGGGGGACCTCCGCGGAAAACCGTATCGTGGGGAAGGGCGCCTCCGCGCCGTCGGCATCGCGGCCCGCGCGCCCGCAGTGGAGCGCGGGGCGGAGCACGTAGGCTCGAATCCGTCATGCAACGCCTCCTCATCGTGCTCCTGGCGGCGGTCGATGCGATCGTCGCGGCGGCCATCGGTCTCGCCGTGCTGCTCGCGCCCCTCGCCGTGATCTGGGCCGTCGCGTTCGGCACGAACGCCGACTGGGGAGCCCTCTGGCCGAGCGCCGCGACGCTCTGGCAGTTCGGCCACGGCGTCCCGCTCTCCGTCGTCCTTCCTGACGCGCTCGTGCGCGCGGTCGGACTGGATCCGTCCGCGGCGTCCTTCGCCCTTTCGGTGCCTCCTCTGCTGTTCCTCGGCTTCACGGCGATCTTCGCGGCGCGGTCGGGCCGCAGGGCCGCGCTCGCCGGATCCTGGATCTCCGGCGTCCTGAGCGGAACGGCGACCTTCGCGGTGATCTCCGCGCTCGCCGCGCTGACCGGCGGCCTCGGAGCGCTGAAGGCGCCGCTCTGGCTCGCGATCCTGTTCCCGCCGCTCGTGTTCCTGTGCGGTGCTCTCGCCGGGGCGGTCGCGACGGCGTGGAGCGAGGGTGACGGCGGCGTGATCGACCGGGTGCAGGACGCGCTGGACCGCTGGCCGGACTGGGCCCATGTTCCCGGCGAGATCGTGCGAGGAGCCGCGGTCGCCATGGCCGGCGTCGTCGGCGCCGCAGGCCTCGCCGTGGCGATCGCCGGAATCGTCCGCGGCGGGCAGAGCGTGGCTCTCTTCGAGTCGCTGCGTGCCGACGGCCTCGGCGTGGTCGTGATCGGCCTGGCCCAGCTCGCGTACGTGCCGACGCTCGTGGCGTGGGCGGTGGCCTGGATCGCGGGCCCCGGCTTCGCGATCGGCGCGGGCACCGCCGTCTCTCCCGCGGGCACCGTGCTGGGCGTCGTGCCGGGGGTGCCGCTGCTGGGTCTCGTGCCGGACAGCTCGTCGCCGTGGGCGCTCGTCGTCGTGCTCCTGCCGATCGCCGCGGGGGCGTTCGCGGGGTGGGTGATCCGCTCGCGGCAGGTGTCGGCGGGCGTGGAGGCCGGGATCGTGCCGCGCGCGGTGACTGCTCTCGGGATCGCCGCCCTCGCGGGCGGATTCGGCGCACTGCTCGCGGCGCTGTCGCACGGATCCCTCGGGCCGGGACGTCTCGCCGTCGCAGGGCCCGATCCGGGTCCGCTCGCGCTCGCGCTCGGACTCGAGGTGCTCGTCGGCGCCGGGATCCTGCTGCTCGCACCGCGCCGCCACGGCGACGTCGAGGCGGCCCGGATCGACGACGACAGGGACCGGTCGGCGGACCGTCTCACGTGATCGGCGGCCGGGGCCTCCCGGCTAGACTGTCTGGGTGCTGACGGTCGCCGTACTCATCTCGGGCACCGGCTCGAATCTTCGTGCCCTCCTCGACGCGGCCGCCGACCCCGGATTCCCGGCGCGCGTCATCGTGATCGGGGCCGATCGCGAAGCCGACGGGCTCGCGCACGCCGAGGCCTTCGGGATCCCCTCCTTCGTCGTCCCCTGGGAGGCCTTCGACAGCCGCGAGGCGTGGGGCGCGGAGCTCGACGCGCAGCTCAAGGTCTGGCGACCGGACCTCATCGTGCTGAGCGGGCTCATGCGCCTGCTGCCGCGCGACGTCGTGGCCGCCTGGGCTCCGCACATCATCAACACGCACCCGGCCTTCCTCCCCGAGTTCCCCGGAGCGCACGGCGTGCGCGACGCGCTCGCGGCCGGCGCGAGCGAGACCGGGGCCAGCGTGATCGTGGTCGACGACGGCGTCGACAGCGGACCGATCCTCGCGCAGGAGCGCGTGCCGGTGCAGCAGGGGGACACCGAGTCCTCCCTGCACGAGCGCATCAAGCCCGTCGAGCGGCGTCTGCTGATCGACGTCGTCCGCCGCATCGCCGAGGGATCCCTCGAACTCGGCGCCCGCCCCCACGATCTCGGATCCCCCTCGGCCGCTGGCCGCTGACGAGAAACTGACGCCTACCCGGAAGGAAACCCGATGGCCGGTCCTGCCCACGATCCGTCCCTCTACCGCCCCCGCGACGCCGTGCGCATCCGCCGCGCCCTGGTGTCCGTCAGCGACAAGACCGGCCTCGTGCCGCTCGCGCAGTCGCTCGCCGACAACGGCGTCGAGATCGTGTCGACCGGATCCACCGCGCAGGCCATCCGGGACGCGGGCCTCGCGGTCACCGATGTCGCGGCCGTCACCGGCGTCACCGAGATGCTGGACGGGCGCGTGAAGACGCTGCACCCGGCGATCCACGGCGGCCTGCTGGCCGACCTGCGGCTCGAGGACCACGAGCGTCAGCTCGCGGAGCGGGGGATCAGCCCGTTCGAGCTCGTCGTGGTGAACCTCTACCCGTTCGTGCAGACCGTCGCCTCCGGCGCGGTCGGCGACGACGTGGTCGAGCAGATCGACATCGGCGGCCCCGCCATGGTGCGCGCCGCCGCGAAGAACCACGCGAACGTCGCGATCGTCGTGTCGCCCGAGTCGTATCCGTCGCTCGTCCGCTCGCTCGACGAGGGCGGCACCACGCTCGCCCAGCGTCGCGAGCTCGCCGCCCGCGCCTTCGCGCACACCGCCGCCTACGACACGGCCGTGGCGCAGTGGTTCTCCGACGGCACGCTGTCGAGCGACAGCGAGCTGCCGGAGCACCTCACGATCAACGCGGAGCGCCTCGCCACGCTGCGCTACGGCGAGAACTCGCACCAGCGTGCCGCGATCTACACGCGCGCGGGCGGGCACGGCATCGCCCAGGCCACGCAGCTGCAGGGCAAGGAGATGTCGTACAACAACTACGTGGACGCCGACGCGGCCCTGCGCGCGGCGTACGACATGGTCCACCCGGCGGTCGCGATCATCAAGCACGCCAACCCGTGCGGCATCGCGACGACCGCGCCCAACGCCCTGGATCCGATCGCGAGCGCGCACCTGCGCGCGCACGAGTGCGACCCCGTCTCGGCCTACGGCGGCGTGATCGCCGCGAACGGCACCGTGACGCTGAAGATGGCGGAGAACCTCAAGGACATCTTCACCGAGGTCATCGTCGCCCCGGCCTTCGAGCCGGCGGCGCTCGAGGTGTTCAAGGCGAAGAAGAACCTGCGTCTGCTGCAGCTGCCGGACGACTGGCAGCAGGAGCAGATGGACGTGCGCCTCGTCTCCGGCGGCCTGCTGCTGCAGGATGCGGACCGGTTCCCCGACGACATCGTCTCGGTCGCCAAGAACTGGGAGCTCGTCTCGGGCGAGCGCCCCGACGACCTCGAGATGGAGAACCTCATCTTCGCGTGGAAGGCATGCCGCGCCGTGAAGTCGAACGCGATCGTGCTGTCCAAGGGCAACGCCACGGTCGGCGTCGGCATGGGCCAGGTCAATCGCGTCGACTCGTGCCGCCTCGCGGTCGAGCGCGCCGGCGACCGCGCCGCCGGATCCGTCGCCGCCTCCGACGCGTTCTTCCCGTTCGCCGACGGCGCCCAGGTGCTCATCGACGCGGGCGTCACCGCGATCGTGCAGCCGGGCGGATCCGTCCGGGACGAGGAGGTCGTGGACGCCGCCCGCAAGGCCGGCGTGACGATGTTCTTCACGGGCGAGCGCCACTTCTTCCACTGAGTCGGCGTCCCCGGCCCCGGCCCCGGCCCCGGCTTCGGCTGAGCGGGGCAGGCGCCCCAGGTCGAACTCTGCGGGACGATTGCACGTCTGCAGGACGGATCCACGGATCCTGTCCTGCAGACGTGCAATCGTCCTTTGTTGTTGCGACGAGGGATCGTGGACTGGCGCGCACTGTCATGTCCGATTTCCGCGAGCCTGCGGGTTTCGGACGTGCCAGAGTGGAGGCATGAGCTTCCCCGGAATGACCTTCGACGAGCGGTACCGCGCGATCGACGCGCGCGACACCCGCTTCGACGGGCAGTTCGTCACGGCCGTGCACTCGACCGGGATCTACTGCCGCCCGAGCTGCCCTGCCCGCACCCCCAAGCCCGAGAACGTCACGTTCTTCCCCACGAGCGCCGCCGCGCACGAGGCCGGCTACCGCGCCTGCAAGCGCTGCCTGCCGGAGGCGGCCCCCGGCTCTCCCGAGTGGAATCTGCGGGGCGACGTCGCCGCGCGTGCGATGCGCCTGATCGCGGACGGCGTCGTCGAGCGCGAGGGCGTTCCAGGACTCGCCGCACGACTCGGATACTCCTCCCGGCACCTCACCCGGCTGCTCGCAGGAGAACTCGGAGCAGGACCGCTCGCGCTCGCCCGCGCCCATCGTGCGCACACCGCCCGGATGCTCCTGGTCGGCACCGACCTGCCGATCGCCGACGTCGCGTTCTCCGCGGGATTCGCGAGCGTGCGCCAGTTCAACGACACCGTGCGCGAGGTGTTCGGCCTCGCGCCGGGCGAGCTGCGCGCCCGGCGACACGGCCGCGATGCGCTGGCCGCCGCGACCGCGGTGCCCGGTGAGATCGATCTGCTGCTGCCGTACCGCAAGCCGTTCGACGCGGAGGGTCTGTTCGCGTGGATGCGCGCGCGGGCGCTTCCCGGCGTCGAGGAGGTGGGGGAGCGCCGCTTCTCGCGGCACCTGCGGCTCGGCGGCGGGCCCGGCTGGTTCGAGCTGAGCCTCGACGACGCCGATCGCCTGCACCTGCGCGCCCGCCTGGCGCAGCTCGGCGACCTCGCGCCCCTCGTCGCCCGCGCACGGCGGCTGTTCGACCTCGACGCGGATCCGCTGGCCGTCGACGCCGCGCTCTCCGCGCATGAGCACCTCGCGCCGCTGGTCGCCCGGGTTCCCGGCATCAGAGTGCCGGGAGCGGCGGATCCGCACGAGATGCTCATCCGCGCGATGATCGGGCAGCAGATCACGGTCGCTGCGGCGCGCACCGCATTGACGCTGCTCGCGCAGGAACTCGGGGAGCGGGTCGGATCCACCGGCGACGCCCAGGGAGAAGGGATCCTGTTTCCCACCATGGCCGCGATCGCCGAGCACGGGCACGAGGTGCTGCGAGGTCCCGCGGCGCGGATCAGAGCCGTCACCGGTGCCGCGGCGGCCCTCGCCGACGGCTCCCTGCGGCTGACGCTCGGCGACGACGGCGAGGCGCAGCGCGCCGCGCTGCTGGCGATGCCGGGGATCGGACCGTGGACGGCCGACTATGTCCGGATGCGCGTGCTCGGCGACCCCGACGTGTTCCTGCCCGGCGACGTCGCCGCCCGCGCGGGCGCCGGCGGCGCAGGGCTCCCCTCCGAGGCCGGGCCCCTGGACGCGTGGGCCGCCCGCACGGCGCCCTGGCGCAGCTACCTCACCGCGCACCTCTGGCGCGCGGTCCCGGCGAAGCCCCCGAAGATCCCGAAGACCACGAAGACTCCGAAGACCACTCAGACCATCTCGATCACGGAAGGCTCGAAATGACCGCCATCATCCAGACCATCGACACCCCCGACGGCCCGTTCACGATCCTCGCCGACGAGCAGGACCGCGTGCTCGCTTCCGGATGGACCACCGACCACGAGGCGATCCTGCATCGCCTCGCCGAGAAGAACCGTCCGGCGGAGGTCGTCGAGGGCGCCACCGCCGCGGCGGACGCCGTCGCCGCTTACTACGCGGGCGACCTCGCCGCGATCGACGCGGTCGAGGTGCGCCAGTTCGGCACCGAGATGCAGGGCGCGGGGTGGGAGGCGCTCCGACGGATCGCCCCCGGTGAGCCGCTCACCTACACCGAGTTCGCGGTCGCCCTCGGCAAGCCCGGCGCCGTGCGCCCCGCCGCCTCGATCTGCGCGCGCAACGCACCCGCCCTGTTCGTGCCCTGCCATCGCGTGCTGCGCGTCGACGGCACCCTCGGCGGCTTCGCCTGGGGCGAGGACGTCAAGCGCCGCCTGCTGGACCGGGAGGCCGCGCACGCGATCGCCGCGTGACGGGCTGGCGGCCCGGACGATCCGGCGGCCTCGGACTGGTGCCGACCGACGAATCGGGCGGGCGCGCCGGGCTCTAGCCTCGAGGTGAGTCGACGTCGAGGAGGACCATGTCGCAGCTCGCCACCGTCCAGGCCTGGGTCCAGGAGCGCATCCCCGCGCTGATGGCGCGGCACCGTGTGCCGGCCGTCTCGCTCGCGATCGGCGTCGGCGACGAGACGCTCGCCTACGCCGCGGGGGTGCTCCATCGCGGCACCGGCGTCGCGGCGGACACCGCATCCGTCTTCCAGATCGGGTCCATCACCAAGGTCTTCACCGCGACGCTGGTCATGCAACTCGTCGAGGAGGGCCTGCTCGACCTGGACGCACCGGTGCAGCAGGTGCTTCCGGGTTTCCGGGTCGCCGACGAGGAGGCCGCCGCTGCGATCACGCCGCGGCACCTGCTCAGTCACACCGCGGGCTTCGAGGGCGACGTCTTCGTCGACACGGGCGACGGGGACGACGCCCTCGAGACCTATGTCGGGGTCCTCGCCGAGACGCCGCAGCTCTTCGCCCCCGGCGAGATGTTCTCCTACAACAACGCGGGGTTCTCGACCCTCGGCCGCATCGTCGAGGTCCTCCGCGGGGCACCGTACGAGCGGGTGCTGCGCGAACGGCTGCTGGACCCGCTCGGGCTGCGGCACGCCGCGGTGGACGCGTCGGAGGCGATCCTCCACCGCGCGGCCGTCGGCCATCTCGGACAGGATGACGGCGAGTTCGCGCCGACGACCGTGTGGGCCATGGAGCGGGCAGGGGCGCCTGCGGGATCGCGGTTGGCGATGACCGCGGGCGATCTGCTCGCGTTCGCCCGCCTCCATCTCGCGGACGGGCTCGCTTCCGACGGCTCCCGCCTGCTCTCCCGTGCGACGGTCGAGGCGATGCGTACCGCGCAGATCGTCCTTCCCGACATCGCCCAGGGCGCCGCCTGGGGGCTCGGCTGGGAGCTGTTCGCCCGCGAGGGGCGCACGATTCCGGGCCACGATGGCAACACGATCGGTCAGTCCGCGAGCCTGCGGGTGCTGCCGGAGGAGGGCGTGGCCGTCGCCGTTCTCGCGAACGGCGGGGAACCGCATCCGATCTTCACGGCGCTCGTCGACGCCGTGCTGGAGGAGCTCGCCGGGATCGCTGCGGCACCCGCCCCGGCTCCGGCCGGCTCCCCGCCCCCGCACGCCGACCGTTTCGTCGGCCGCTACGCCTCGAGCACGGCCCTGACCACGATCAGCCGGACCGCGGAGGGGCGGGTCTGGCTCGACCGCGTCCCGCACGGGGTCGTCGCCGATCTCGGCGACCTGCCGTTCCGGACCGAGCTCGTCGGCTGGCGCGGCGACGTGCTGCTCCCTGTCGAGGCGGAGGGCGGGGTCCGCCAGCCGGTCGCCTTCCTCGGCGACGACGGCGCGGGCAGAGCGCTGTTCCTGCATACCGGCAGGGCGGATCGACGGGTGTCCTCGTGACCGCGCTGTCCTTCACGGGGGCGCTGCATCGCCGTGCCGTGGTCGCGGATGCCCACAACGACCTGCTCTGCGCGGTCGTGGCGCGCCCGCCCGAGCGCTGGGGGAGCTTCTTCCGCGAGCGCTGGCTGCCGCAGCTCGAGTCGGGCGGGGTGGATCTGCAGGTGCTCCCCGTGTTCATCGAGGACCCGTACCGCCCCGAGGGAGCACTGCGGCGCACTCTGCGCATGATCGAGGCGGCGCACCGCCTCGCAGAGGAGAACGCTGGTCGTGTCGCGCTCTGCCGTTCGGGTGAGGACGTGGACCGGACGATCGCGGACGGGCGGATCGCCCTCGTGCTTGCGCTCGAGGGCATGCCGGGTCTCGACGCCGACGTCGAGCTGATCACGACGATGCACCGCCTGGGCGTACGCGTGGGGTCGCTGACCCACTTCGGCCGCGGGGCCTTCGCGGACGGGTCCGGCGAGGATGCCGCCCGCAGCCGGCTCACCGGCGCCGGCGTCGCGGCGGTGCGCGAGATGGAGCGGGTCGGCATGCTCGTCGACCTCAGCCACCTCGGCGCCGCGGGCGTCTCGCACGTGCTGGAGATCGCGACGCGGCCTGTCATCGCGACGCACTCCTCGGCGCGGGCGCTGCGCGACCATCATCGCAACCTCTCGGATGAGCACCTCGCCGCGATCGCCGCAGGCGGCGGCGTGATCTGCGCGAACTTCTTCGCGCCGTTCCTGGACGAGGAGCCCGCCACGATCGACCGGCTCGTGGATCATCTCGAGCACATCGCGGCGATCGCGGGGAGCGAGCACGTGGGCCTCGGGCCCGACTTCGTGCGGGAGGTCATCGGCGAGACCACGCCGCCGTGCTGCGTGGTCACCGAGGTGCAGGGCGTCCCCGCCGACGTGTATCTTCCGGGGCTCGAGGGGCCGGAGGGCCTGCCGCTGATCACGGACGCGCTGCTGCGCCGGGGGTGGGCCGAGGCCGACATCCTCGGCGTGCTCGGCGGGAACGTGCAGCGGCTCTTCCGGGAGCAGCTCGGCCGTCCCTCGGGCCGCTGAGGCCGCCCTGACGGTGCGAATCGTCGGGGTGAACGAACAGCGAGTGCGCCGTTCGATCAAGCGGACGAACTCGGCGCGACCGCGGTGTCGCAGGATCATGGAAGAACAGGGCCGGCCGCGTGGAGCGGCAGGCGCAAGGGAGCGCGCAATGCTGACGATTCGAGACCTCTCGGTCGAGATCCGCACGGGAGAACGGACCGTGCGCCCGATCACCGGCGTCGACCTCGACCTCGCCCGCGGCGAGACACTCGGCATCGTCGGCGAGACCGGATCCGGCAAGTCGATGACCGGCCTGTCGATCATGGGCATGCTTCCGAGCGGATCCACGATCACGAGCGGCTCCATCCGCTTCGACGGCGAGGAGCTCGCAGGGATGGATCCGCACGCGTACCGGACGCTGCGCGGACGCCGGATCTCGATGGTGTTCCAGGACTCGCTCACCGCGCTGAACCCGACCAGGCGTGTGGGCGACCAGGTCGCGGAACCGCTGCTGCTGCACGGAATGGCGCGCCGCCCCGAGGCGCTGCGCCGAGCCGAGGAGATGCTCGCGCTCGTCGGGATCCCCCGGCCGTCCGAGCGCCTGCGCGACTATCCGCACCAGCTCTCCGGCGGCATGCGCCAGCGCGTGATGATCGCGATGGCGCTCATTGCCGAACCGGACCTCCTCATCGCCGACGAGCCCACGACGGCGCTCGACGTGACGATCCAGGCCGAGATCCTGGAGCTGCTGGGCCGGCTCAAGGAGCAGCTCGGCATGGCGATGATCCTCGTCACGCACGACATGGGCGTGGTCGCCCGGCACGCCGACCGCGTCGGCGTCATGTACGCCGGACGGCTCGTCGAGACCGGCCCGACGCGGGCGCTGTTCCGGAGCACGAGGCATCGCTACACGCGCGCGCTGCTCGACTCGATCCCGTCGCTCGAGCAGGACCGCGGTGTCGAGCTGTTCTCGATCCCCGGCTCCCCGCCCGATCCCGCGGAGACGGTTTCGGGGTGCCGCTTCGCGCCGCGCTGCGCGGCCGCGACGGACCGCTGCCGGGCCGAGCGTCCGCCACTCGACGGCGCTGGCGGGCACGTCTTCGCGTGCTGGAACCCGGTCGATGGGGCGACGACCGTGCCGCAGGGCCGTTCGCTTCCTCTCGCGGCCGCTGCAGGGACGCCGTCCGAGTCACGGCTCGAGGTCGTCGACCTCGTGCAGGAGCATGCGGTCTCGGGCTGGGCGCCGAAGGGACGCCGTCGTACCGTG
The DNA here is from genome assembly GCF_002979495.1 of Microbacterium sp. MYb64. Lineage (NCBI taxonomy): Bacteria > Bacillati > Actinomycetota > Actinomycetes > Micrococcales > Microbacteriaceae > Microbacterium > Microbacterium sp. MYb64. The sequence continues at coordinate 166,890 of NZ_PCOW01000004.1, forward strand.
AAGGCGGTCTCCGGAGTGAGTTTCGACGTCCGTGCGGGGGAGACCCTCGGGCTCGTCGGGGAGTCCGGATGCGGCAAGTCCTCGCTGGGGCGCATGCTCGTCGCGATGGACCGGCCGACCGCGGGTGAGGTGCACCTCGAGGGGGCGAGGATCTCGGGCGTGAGCCGGCGCGAACTCGGCGCCCGCAGGGCGAAGCTGCAGATGATGTTCCAGGACTCGGGCGCCGCGCTCGACCCGAAGATGACGATCGGCACGATCCTGCGCGAGCCTCTCACGATCCAGGGCATCGGCACCGCGGCCGAGCGCACCGAGCGCGCGATCGCGCTCCTCGACAGCGTCGGGCTCGGGCCGTCGATCCTGGAGCGCTATCCGCACGAGCTCTCCGGCGGGCAACGTCAGCGCGTCGGGCTCGCCCGCGCTCTCGCGCTGGATCCCGACGTCCTCGTCGCGGACGAGCCGGTGAGCGCACTCGACGTCTCGATCCGCTCGCAGGTGCTCAACCTGATGCGCACGCAGCAGCGCGAGCGCGGGCTCAGCAGCGTCGTGATCTCGCACGACCTCTCGGTCATCCGCTACCTGTCCGACCGGGTCGGGGTCATGTACCTCGGCAAGATCGTCGAGCTCGGCGCGACCGACGACGTCTACGAACGGCCCGCGCACCCGTACACCGCGGGCCTCCTCGCCGCGGTGCCCGTCGCGGATCCCGACGCCCCGGCGCCGGCCGGTGCCGAGCGCGTGCGCGGGGAGCTGCCCAGCCCGCTGGATCCTCCCAGCGGCTGCCGGTTCCGGACGCGATGCCCGCTCGCGACCGAGCTGTGCGCGACGGTGGAGCCGACGCTGGAGGCCGTGGGCACCGGCCACGACGTCGCCTGCCACTTCCCGCTGCAGCCGAAGACCATGGAGAGGGTCGGCGTCCCGACCGCGGATGCGGACCGGACCGAGAAGGAGGCGGCGGCATGATCTCCTACCTGATGCGGCGGATCCTGATCTCGCTGCTCGTGCTGATCGGCATCTCGATCGTGATCTTCGTGATGCTGCACCTCATCTCCGACAGCCCTGGTCGGGTCGTGCTCGGGCCGCAGGCCTCGGCGGCGGCGGTCGAGGCGTTCAACCGCGAGAACGGCTTCGATCGCCCGCTCTTCGCGCAGTACGTCGACTACGTCGTGCAGTTGCTGCACGGCGACCTCGGGCGCTCCTACAAGCTGAACGAGGAGGTCTCCGTCCTGTTCGCGCAGAACGCCGGACGCAGCGCCGTGCTCTCGCTGTCCGGCCTCGTGCTCGCTCTCCTCATCGCGATCCCCCTCGGGATCCTCCAGGCGGTCCGGCGGAACACCGTCGTCGACCGCGCCGCCACCGGCATCGCCTACCTGCTCTATGCGACGCCGTCCTTCCTGGTCGCGCTCCTGCTGATCGCGCTGCTCAGCCAGCTCGTGCCGCTCTTCCCCGCGGAGGCCTCGCAATCCACCTCGCCCTGGGCCGTGTTCACGGATCCGCGCGCGATGGCGCTGCCGCTGACCACACTCGCCCTCACGAACGTGGTCGTCTTCTCGCAATACCAGCGCTCCGCGGCGCTCGAGCAGCTCGGCATGGACTACATCAAGGTCGCCCGCGCCAAGGGAGCCCCGGAGCGGGTCGTCCTGATGCGGCACCTGCTGCGCAACGCCTGCATCCCGCTCATCACGCTCGTCGGCGTCATGATCCCCACGCTGTTGGCGGGCAACCTCATCGTCGAGTCGGTGTTCAACTACCCCGGGCTCGGCCTCCTGTTCCTGAACAGCCTGCACCGCGAGGACTATCCGGTGCTGCTGGCGTACACGCTCATCGGTGGCGCGCTCACCGTGCTGGGCAACCTCCTCGCCGACCTCGTGGTCGCACGCGCGGACCGACGGATCGAGCTGAGCAGATGACCACCGCACACCCTGAGATGTCGGAGAAGACCGACGTCATCGTCCAGACCGCGACGGCGGCGCGCCCCCTCGCCGCCGGCGCCGTCCTGCGCGCGCTGCGGCGCAGCCCGATGGCCGTGGCGGGAGCGTCGATGCTCGTGCTGCTCGTCCTGTTCAGCTTCGCGGGGCCTCTGCTGTATCCGACGAACCAGACCGACGTGAACCTGCTCGACGCGCTCCTGCCACCCGGCGAGGGCTACCCGCTCGGCACCGATCCGAACGGTTTCGACGTGCTCGGCCGGCTCATGCTGGGCGGGCAGGTGTCACTCGAGATCGGTCTGCTCGCCGCGGTCTTCGCGACGACTCTCGGCACGGTCTACGGCGCGGTGGCGGGTCTCGCCGGCGGCGTCGTCGACGGGATCATGATGCGGTTCGTGGATGTCCTGCTCGCGATCCCCTTCCTGTTCTTCGTGCTCATCATCGCGGCGCGCTTCACGGCGACGCCCCTCACGCTGAGCCTCGTCATCGGAGGGTTCTCCTGGCTCGTGTCGGCGAGGCTCATCCGCGGCGAGGTGCTGTCATTGAGGGTGCGCGAGTTCGTGCAGGCCGCGCGCCTCATGGGCGCGGGAGATCGCAGGATCATCTTCACGCACCTCATCCCGAACACGTTCGGCGTGATCATCGTGAACCTCACGTTCCAGGTGGCCGATGCGATCCTCGTGATCGCGGCGCTCGGATTCCTCGGCTTCGGGCTGAGCTATCCGGTCACCGACTGGGGCAGCCAGCTCTCGAGCGGCGTCGTGTACATCACCGCGGGGAACTGGTGGCTCATCTACCCCGCCGGCCTGTGCATCGTGCTCGTCGTGCTCGGGCTGAATCTGCTCGGCGACGCCCTGCGCGACGTGCTGGACCGGCGCCGATGACTCCGCGCGGGGGTGTGTCCAGCCAGACAGGCGCGCCGCGCGGAAACTGTCCGGATCTCTGAACGGGCCGCGCCCGGCGTCCTGCACTCTCGAAGCACCGGATCCGACCCGCGGCGGGCCCCGGATCCCGAACACCCGAAACGGCCCGCCCGACGAATCCCGACCACCCGAAGAAGGAGCACAGCATGAACGCGCAGGTCCCCCGGAGGCGACGAAGCCTCCTGATCGCGCTCACGGTCGCAGCCGCGCTGATCACGACCGGCTGCACGGCCGGCGCCGCGAAGGTCGACCCCTCCCAGTACCGCACGATTCCGGCGGCGAGCGGCAAGAGCGTCGACGGCGGCGTCGTGACGATCGCGATGACGCCCGGTCTCGCACCGAACTACATCTTCCCGTACCCGCCGGCGGAGGCGAACGGCGCGGTGATCGGCAACGACCTGATGTGGCGGACGCTGTACCGGGCCGATGCCGACGGCAAGAGCAATGCGGACACGAGCCTCGCCACCGCGCCGTCCTACAGCGACGGCGACCGCACGGTGACGATCTCGATGAAGAAGAACAGCTGGTCCAACGGCAAGCCGGTCACCGCCGGCGATGTGGTCTTCTCGCTCGACATCCTCAAGGCCGCCGTCGCCCAGAGCGCGGCCAACTGGGCGTTCTACACGCCGGGGCAGTTCCCGGACGGGGTGACCGCGATCGCGCAGGGATCCGACACCGTCGTGCTCACGCTCGAGAAGGCGTACAACCCCGCATACCTGGAGTCGCTCCTGCAGCAGCTCGTCGTCATCCCCTCGGCGGACTGGAGCATCGCGACGACGGGAGGACCCGTCCTGGACTATACGGATCCCGCGAACGCGAGCGCGATCTACACGTTCCTCACCGGGCAGTCCTCGGATCAGGCGACGTTCGCCACGAACCCGCTGTGGCAGGTCGTGAACGGCCCGTACTCGCTCAAGAGCTTCGAGCCGACGACCGGCTCGTTCTCGCTGACGCCCAACGAGGCCTACACGGGGCCCGGGAAGCACACGCTCACGCAGGTGGACTTCAAGGCGTTCACCTCGGCCGCAGCGATCTACAACCAGTACCAGGCCGGCACGATCACGGTCGGTCGCCTCGACTCGAGCTACTCCGCCAAGATCGAGGACCTGCGCAAGAAGGGATACAACGTCTACGCGGCCCCGGCCCCGGCGCGTTCGGATCCGCTCGTGATCAACTTCGCGAACACGACCGGCGGCTTCGACAAGATCGTCGCCCAGCCCTACATGCGCCAGGCCCTGCAGCACCTCGTCGACCAGCCCGGCTACATCAAGAGCCGCGGCGTCTACAACGGCGCCGCGAGCGAGAACTACGCCACCGTCGGTCTCGGCTCGGCGTTCCCGCCGGACTTCGGCGACAAGGCGCCCTATCCGTTCGACCCGAAGGCCGCGGAGAAGCTGCTCACGGCGCACGGCTGGAAGGTCGACAAGGCCGGGACCACCTGCGACAAGCCGGGATCGGGATCCGACCAGTGCGGAGAGGGGATCGCGCAGGGGCAGAAGATCTCGTTCACGCTCGCCTCGGCGAGCTCGCCGAGCTACGTCGGAGCGCGTGACCTCGCGTTCTCCTCGGAGGCGAAGAAGATCGGGATCGAGGTGAAGGTCGTCTCGAAGTCGCTCAACTACATGTACGAGAACTACACGAACCCCGGAGCTCCGGCGAACACGGACGAGTGGGCGATGCAGGACACGGGCCCCCTGGTCATGACCTCGTATCCCACCGCGAACGGCGCCTTCAACACGGGCGGCAGCTTCAACCTCGGCAGCTACAGCGACCCCGCGGCGGACAAGGCGATCGAGGCGAGCGTGTTCGGATCCGATCCGAACGCGCTGAGCGCGGAGACGACGCTCCTGTCGAAGGACCTGCCCGTGCTGTTCCTGCCCACCCCCGACAACCTCATCGTGTGGAAGAGCGCTCTCTCGGGCCCGCCGGACACGTTTGAGGGACTGCTGAAGTTCATCTACTCCCCGGAGCAGTGGTACTTCACCGAGAAGCAGAACTAGCGGATCCGTGGACGGGGCCGGTCGGATCGGGCCGGCCCCGTCGCGGTGAGAGGATCATCCCCGATGCGTGAAACCCCCCTGACGTACCTCCGCCCGTTGGCGGCCCCTGGCGAGCCCTGGGATCCGGAGTCGGCGCGGGCCCTCGTCGGCGACGCGCGCATCGTGCTGATCGGCGAGGGCGCGCACGGGATCGACGACTTCGCCCGGCTCGGCGACGGGCTGTTCCGCACGCTCGCGACCGAGCTCGGCTTCACGGCCTTCGTGCGCGAGTCGGGTTTCGCGGAGGGGCTGGCCGTCGACGCGTGGGTCCAGGGCGGTCCGGGCGAGGTCGAGGACGTCGCCCGGACGGGGATCACCTACGGCTTCGGCGCCTCCGAGGCCGTCCGGAGCCAGCTCGCGTGGATGCGCGCCGAGAACGTCCGCCGCCGCGGCCCGGGGCGGGTACCGCTGCACTTCTGGGGCATGGACCTGCCGGGATCGTCGACCTCGCCGGGCGTGGCAGTGCGGGTGTGCCTTGAGCGCGTTCCCGCTCACGAGGGCGACGAGGAGCTGCGGCGCCTCACCGACCTGGGCGGGCGCACCGAGGCGGCGATCGCCTGGGACGGCCTGGACGACGCGGCGCGGGCGCGCTTCCGCGACGGCATCGCCGACCTGTGCGCGCGCGCCGACCGCGAGGGCGATGATGTCGCCCGGCGCAGCGCGGCGACCCTCCGTGCGTTCCTCGCGGAGCTGGCCTGGGACGGCACGCCCGGCGCCTATCCGCGCGAGCAGCTCATGGCCGACACTGTCGCGTGGATCGCGGAGCGCGAGGAGCGGATCCTGGTCCTCGCGCACAACGCCCACGTGCGCCGCGAGCCGCTGCACGGCCGCCCCGCGATGGGCACGCTGCTGCACTCCCGGTTCGGCGACGCGCTGCGGGTGATCGGCATGACGTACGGGCACGGCCCCGTCGTGTCTTTCGCGGAGCGCTCGCCCCGGCCCTTCGACTGGGAGGCGACGCTCTCGGAGCGCGAGCCGGCCCCGGACTCGCTCGAACACGCGCTGGACCGGCTCGGCGACGTGCTCGTCGACCTGCGTACGGCGCCCTCCGTGCTGTGGGAGGAGGTCGCGGGCACGCACGCCGCGGGCGGGATGGATCCCCTCGCCGACGTGACCGTCGCGTTCGACGCGGTCGCCCATCGGCAAAGGGCCTCGCTCGTGCCGGGCCATCTCGACCGGCTGCGCTCCGAGTTCGCACCGGGCGTCCCCGAGGCCGACGCCGTGCCGCGCCTTTCCACGACGACGTCCGCCGCCGCTCCGCGAGAGGATCTCGGATGAGCGCCGCACCGGATACCCGCACGCAGGACACGGTCGAGATCGTCGCCGGCATCGCGGTGCCGGATCCCTACCGATGGCTCGAGGACGACGCCGCGGTGCCGGGCGAGGTCGCCGACTGGCAGCAGGCGCAGGCCGCGCATGCCGAGGAGACCATCTGGGCGGGGCACGATCGCGACGCCGTGCGCGCCGTCGTCGAGCGCAGCCATGCGGGCGCGTGGCCTGAGCTGCCCCGGAGCGGAGGCGGGCACTGGTTCCGCGTCGAGGGGCGGGAGCTGCAGGTCGCGGACGAGCCCTATGGCCCCGGGCGCTCCCTCGTGGATCTCGCCCGCTTCGACGAGCCGGGGCGCACCGCGGTGCTCAGCTGGTTCGCCCCTTCGCCCGATGGCACGGTGCTCGCTCTCGGCGTGTGCACCGACGGCAGCGAGCACAACAGGGTCGAGCTCGTCGACGTGCGGACCGGCGCTCGCCGCGACGACGCACCACCGGAGCTCCTGCACAGCTCCTGGGGCGGCGGGATCTCCTGGTTCGCCGACAGCACGGGCTTCGCATTCCTCGGCCTCGGCGGCACCGCCCACGACTTCCGCCAGGTCGTCTACCGGCGAACCCTCGGCGATCACGGGCCCTCCGCGATCGAGGACGTCCCGGTCCCGGAAGGCTCCCGCGAGTACACCCGGATCCAGTTCTCCGCGGATGGACGCTGGGCGGTCGCGGCCCACCGCGTGGGCACGCCGTTCCCGGTCGCCGTGCGCGATCTCACCGATCCCGGCGCCGGCTGGAGACCGTTCCTGCGGCCGGGGCGCGAGACCGTCTCCGGGCACATCGTCGGCCACCGGTACGTCGCCGTCACCGACCTGGACGCGCCGCGGCGCCGGCTCGTCGCGATCCCGCTCGACGCCGCGGATCCGGCGGACCCGTCGTGCTGGACCGAGCTCGTGGCGGAGAGCGATGCGGTGCTGCGCGCGGTCCTCCCGGTCGGGGACGCGCTGTACCTCAGCGAGTTCCACCGCACCGCCGCGAGGGTGCGGATCCTGGACGCGGACGGAGCCGAACAAGGCGTGGTGCCCCTGCCGGGGGAGGGTGCGCTCGCCGCCCCGTTCTTCCCGCTCACCGGGCTCTCCGCAGAAAGCAGGGACGGATCCTTCCTCTTCGCCTTCTCGACGCTCACCACGTCGTGGGGCGTCTACCGGCATCGTCCCGGCGGCGCGCTCGAGGTTCTGCGGGACCCGGAGATCGTGATCGATGCGACCGCGGAGATGCGCGAAGCGATCGCTCAGGACGGCACCGCGATCCCGTACCACCTCGTGCGCCCACGCTGCGCCCAGGGCTCGGCCCCTGCCCTGATCTCCGCCTACGGCGCCGCGGGGATCCCCACGCTTCCGCAGTACCAGCCGGACCTCGCGGCCTTCCTCGCCTCCGGCGGCACCGTAGTGCAGGCCTACCTGCGCGGGGGAGGAGAGTTCGGCAGTGCGTGGTTCCGGGCCGCGGACCGGGAGCGTCGCGGCACCCGCGACGGGGACCTGATCGCCGTGGCAGAGCACGTGCTCGCCGAGGGCTCCGCGGCCCCCGGCCGGCTCGCGCTCACGGGCGGGTCCGACGGCGGACTCATGTGCGGCAACGCGATCACCGCGCGCCCGGAGCTGTGGGCCGCGGTGCTGCCGCGCGCCCCGCTGCTCGACCTCGTCGGCGGGTTCCGCAATCCGTATCTGGAGTTCGTGATCCGCAAGGCCTGGGGCGACCCCGAGGATCCGGTCGACGTCGCCCGCATGATCTCGCTCTCCCCGTACGAAAGGGTGCGCCCGGCGGAGTATCCGCTGCTCTACGTCGAGGCGGGGGCGAACGACCCCCGCTGCCCGCCGTGGCAGGCGCGCAAGTTCGTCGCGCGGATGCAGGCGGCCCAGCGCGGCCCGGCGCCGATCCTGCTGCACGTCTACGAGAACGCGGGGCACGGATCCGGGACGGGGCACGACGTGATAGTCGCGCAGGACGCGGCCTGGCTGGCGTGTCTTCTGGGGGCGCTGGACCTGCCGGATCCCGTGGCCGCGGATCCCGCGGCGGGGTTCAGCGCTCGGGGTTGATGGCGCGCAGCCGCAGCTGCATCATCGCGCCGAAGCGCGCGTTCGGATCGTCGAGGTCGATGCGGCCGACCTCGGCCACGCGGCGCAGCCGGTAGCGGAACGTGTTGGGGTGCACGAACTTCGCGGCGGCAGCCACGCCGACGTCTCCGAACGCGTCGAGCCACGCCTCGAGCGTCTCGGTGAGGCTGCTGCCATGGGTCTCGTCGTAGGCGAGCAGGCGCGCGAGCGGTCCGGAGGGGATGTCCCGCGCGGGTCCGGCGAGCTCGAGAAGCAGGGCCTCGGCATGCACCTCGTCGAGGCGGGCGACCTGCCGGTCCACGATCCCGGCGCGCAGCACCCGCAGCGCGCGGTCCGCGCTCGCCCGGGAGCGGGGGAGGAGCGCGGTCTCCGCGACCACGATCCCCACGCCGATGAGCGGTCGCAGCGCCGAGCGCATCCTGCTCAGGAACTCGGTCGCCACGCGCACGGCGCTGTCGCCCTCGGTGTCGGCGTCCGCCGCGGACGCGAGCGGCAGCACCGCGTACGCGACGTCCCCGACGAGGCCGGAAACCGAGCGCGGGTGCGCGAACGACAGGTGCACGGCGAACGCATCGGCCACGCGCTTGCGTTCCGCGGCCAGGTGCGCGTGCGAGAGCTGCTCGGCGGCCGGGTCGTGCAGGGTGAGCGCGAGCACGACGCAGGTCTCCTCGCGGAGGCCGAGGCGGTGCACGGCCTCGCCCGCCGAGGGGCCGCCTCCGAGCGCGGTGCGCAGCAGGTCGGCACGCAGTCGGCGCTCGACGTCGGCGTCGGTGCGCTGCCAGACCATGTGCATGGCCACGAGCTTCGCGGCGTCGTGCAGGGATGCGCTCCGCTCGGCGGTGAGCGCACCCGCGGTCCAGATGGTGCCGAGCACCTCGTCCCCCGCGCGCACGGCGATCGCGGTGCGCACCTCGTCGCCGTCGGCTCCCGTGGCGACCTCGACGGGCCACTCGCTCCGGGCGATCTGCGCGAGTGCCCCGCTCTCCTCCAGAGCGCGCACATCCTGAGACGGCAGCGGCCGCGCGCGGATGCCCGGAGCGCGCTGCTGCTCCGGGCCGTTCGAGAAGGCCAGCAGCTGCGCGTTGCGGTCCTCGATCGTGACCGGCGATTCGAGCAGCGCCGCGATCGCGTCCGCCACGGCGAACAGGTCGCCCGCGAGGATTCCGCCGAACGTGACCGGCCGCGCCTCGTCCGGGTCCCCCGGCGTCATGAGCGAGCGGAGCATGCCGGCCAGGTGCGCCCAGGTGGTGCCAGGGTTCAGTGCGAGCACCACGACGCCGGTCGCCTCGGCTTCGGCGCGCAGGGCGTCGTCGGCGGCGAACGGGGCGCGCACCACGAGCGCGGTGACGCCGGCCTGCGCGAGCAGGCGCCGCACGAGCGCCGGATCCTCTACGCCGACGCCCATCACGAGGGAGTTGCGCGGGGCGTCCGGCTCGTCGCGCGGGTCGTGGATCACGATCGCCTCGATCGTGCGCTCCCTGGCGACCGTGCCGCACACGACGGTGAGCAGGGTGGTGTCCAGCGCCTCGAGAACGCGCACCAGCGTGACCTGCGGACGATGGTTCATCGGGGGCACCTTCGCGACGCTAGCACGCGCCGGGTACGGCCCCCGCGAGCGGGATCCAGGCGCGCGAGACGGTCACCTCGTCGAGCACCGCGGTGTCCGGCGTCACCCCGATGCCGGGACCCGTCGGCACGGTCATGTGTCCGTCCTCGAGGCGGAACGGTGGTGTCAGATCCGTCTCGTAGTAGCGCTCGGAGGCCGAGGTGTCGCCGGGGAGGGTGAAACCGGGCAGGGCGGCCAGCGCGAGGTTGGCGGCGCGTCCGATCCCCGTCTCCAGCATTCCTCCGCACCAGACCGGCACGCCGTGCGCGACGCAGAGGTCGTGGATCCGGCGGGACTCCAGGTAACCGCCGACGCGACCCGGTTTGATGTTCACGATGCTGCAGGCGCCGAGCTCGATCGCGTGCGCGGCGTGCTCGGCGGACAGGATCGACTCGTCCAGGCAGATCGGCGTGCTGATCCGCCGGGCGAGCATCGCATGCCCGCCGAGGTCGTCGGCGGAGAGGGGCTGCTCGAGCAGGGACAGGTCGAACGCGTCCAGCTTCGCGAGGTGCTCGATGTCGGCTCGGCCGTAGGCCGCATTCGCGTCGACCTGGAGCAGGATGTCTCCGAAGCGCTCACGCACGGCGCGCACGGGCTCCAGATCCCATCCGTGCTCGATCTTCAGCTTGATCCGGACGTAGCCGTCTGCGAGATACCCGGCGACCGCGTCGAGGAGCGCGGGGATGGTCGGGGTGATGCCCACCGAGACGCCGCACGCGACCCGGTCCTTCACCGCGCCCAGGTGGTACGAGAGCGGCACTCCGCGCGCCCGGAGATCGGCGTCCAGGATCGCGGTCTCGAGGGCGGCCTTGGCCTGGCGGTGTCCCTTGAACGGCGAGAGGATCCCGGCGACCCGGTGCGGGTCCAGGTCGCCGCAGCCGCCGAGCGCCGGTACGAGCACATCGGACAGCACGTCGACCGCCCCCGGCGTGTACTCCGAGCTGTACAACGGCAGCGCGCTCGCGCCGCACTCGCCCCAGCCCTCGCCGTCCGCGCCGACTGCCCGCACGAGCACCGCCTCGCGCACCGTCTCGGTGCCGAACGAGGTGCGGAACGGCGAGACCAGGGGCATCCGGATCGTCCGGATCTCCACGCCTTCGAGCCTCATGACCTCTCCTGTCTGTCGATGATGTACCAGCCGTCGCGGTCGAAGCCGCGCACGGTCGCGCCTTCCGCGAGCAGCCCGACCATGACGTCGCGCAGCGCGATGCGCCAGTCGGCCGCGCGCCGCGGATCCGTTTCGCGCATGCTCTCGATGTCGGCCGGGACGCCGACCAGCACCGTGCCTGCGCCGAGCGCTCCGCGTCGCGGCGCTTCGGAGTCGTCGGGCCGCAAGGCGATGCCCGCGCCCGCCGCGCGGGCCGCAGCGGCGTCGACCAGGTGCGGGCGGTGCGCTGCCGCGCCGACGACCTGCGGGGAGCGCAGCTCCCACCGCACGAGGATCCGGTCCGTCTCGTCGCCGCGGTTGATGCTGTCGTCCAGGGAGCCGTAGAGCCGCGGCAGATACGTGCCGACCGAGGCGGCGAGCTTGCCGAGGTTGAAGTGCGCATTGCGGCGGATGAGGGGATCGTAGGTCCAGGTGATCGTGTCGATGTCGCGATGCAGGGCCCAGGCGCGCTGGTGCAGTTTGAGGGCGAAGCCGAGGTGGCGCCCTCGCACGCGCGGAGTCGTCCCGGCGATGTGGCTGTGCAGGGTGCGTGCGGCGGGCGGGCCGAAGAACCCGAAGCACGCGCCCGCGAGCTCCCGTCCGTCCGAAGCGTCGTCGAACGCGCCGGCGACGTAGTTGCCCGCCTGCACGAGGGCGCGGAGCATGTCGGCGGTGACCGGTGGGTTCGTCGCCCCCGTGTCCCAGATCCCCTCATACAGGGCGCGAACGGCCGCGAGGTCTCGTATGTCGTCGAGAGGCCGGATCTCGACGCCCGACCGGGTCTCGGCGGCCGTCGCGGCACGGGCGGCCTCCTCGGCCACGTCGTCCCGTGCGCCGACCGGGAGGGCGGAGGATCCGGTCATCGTGCGGGAGTGGCGGTCGGGGCGGACATGGCAGCCGCGGCAGGAACGGGCACCGCGGCCGCGATCGGACGCACCGCGCCCGGCGGTGAGGTGCGGATCTCCTCGATGAGTCCGGCGAGCAGCCGCGCGCGGGGTTCCAGCTCGGCGATCAGCACGTGCTCGTGCGCGGCATGCGCGCCGCCGCCGACCGCGCCGAGGCCATCCAGAGTCGGGGTGCCGACGCCCGCGGTGAAGTTGCCGTCCGAGGCCCCGCCGACGCTGATCCCGGTGAGCGGAGGCAGTGCGAGTCGATCCGCGACCCGCTGCGCCCGTCGGAACAGCTCGGCAGAGGAGTCCTCCGCGAGCGGGGAGCGATTGATGCCGCCATCGACCACGACGCGGGCGCCGTGGATCCGCGGCGTGAGCGCGAGCATCCCCGCGTGCACGCGCTCCTGCTCCGCGGCGGAGAGGGCGCGCACGTCGACCGAGAACGAGGCCTGTGCGGGGACCGTGTTCGTCGTCGTGCCGGAGGTGGTGCGCGTCGGGGTGACGGTGGTGCCCGCTTCGGCGTCGCCGAGCACCGCCACGGCCTGCACCTGATGTGCGAGCTCGAGGGTCGCGTTCACGCCCTGCTCCGGATCGAGCCCGGCGTGCGAGGCGCGCCCGTGCACGGCGATCTCGTAGCGCGAGACGCCCTTGCGGGCGATCTTCAGAGCGCCACCGGGGCCCGCGGCCTCGAGTACGAGGGCGGCGACCGCGGCGCGAGCCTCATCCTCGATGAGCACCCTCGAGGTGGTCGAGCCTGGCTCCTCGTCTCCTGTCACGAGCACCGTGATCCCGGCGAGGTCGGCCAGCTGCGAGAGCGCGTGGAAGGCGATCACGAGGCCGGCCTTCATGTCGAAGGACCCGGGTCCTGCCAACGTCTCCTCGTCGGCACGGGCGGGCAGCTCGTCGAGCGAGCCGACGGGCCAGACGGTGTCGTGGTGGCCGAGCACGAGGATCCGCGGCGCGCCGGGGAAGCGCCAGCGCAGGTGAGCGCGGCCGTCGATCACGATCCGCTCCGGCGCCGCGCCGAGGTGCGTCGTGCCCAGCTCGGCCACGGCGTCGGCGCTGCGGGCGACGGCGGCGAGGTCGTCGGACGGCGACTCGCAGCGGACGAGGCGCAGGATCTCCGCGACCATCGTCTCGACGGGTTCCGGCATAGCGGCTCCTTAGGAATCGGATCGTGCTCCCATCCTGCTGAGGTCGATCCCGCGTCCGACTGTCCGCTCCGCCGAAACCCGATGCCTCAGTTGATTCGATCCGACGACCGGCCCAGGATCCGCATCAGGATCCGCACGCGCCTCATCTCGTCGACGCCCCCTCCCGCTATCCGCGCCCCCTTGTGTGGGCGAACACAGGAGGGGGCGCCGGCACGCAGAGGGGGCCTCGACGTGCCTGCGCGGTCTCGTCACGAACGTGAGATCGGTTTCGGGAAAACGCTTGCGCTCAGGCGGCTCATAAACATAGGCTGGACGGCTGTCGCGTCAACCGACCCGGCGGCCGTCGAACCGAGGAGGACACCATGCCCACGATCAACATTGCGTCGTCGATCAGCGCTGTCACCGGTTCGCTCTTCCTTCCCGCCGAGGACTGACCGCTCCGGTCCTCCTCGGCCCACACCGGCCGCTCATCGCACGGATGCATCGCATCCGCTCCTTCTTGTCCCCTGTCATCCCCTGATGCGATACGTCACTGCTGAGAATCATGCCTAAAGAATCCTCGTCATCGTCCACCGTCCCTCTCTCCACGCCCCGTGCGCTCGCACGGCTGGCTCCCTTCGTGAAGCCGGTCGCCGGTCGCCTCATCGGCGGCGGGCTCTCCGCGCTCGCCGCGGCCGTGATCGCGCTGTGCATCCCGCTGCTGCTGCAGGTCGTACTGGAAGGCCCCATCGCGACCGGCGAGATCGGCGCCATCATCTGGGGCGCCGTCGCCGTGACCGTGCTCGCCCTCGGCGAGGCGCTCATGGTGTGGCTGCGCCGGCAGTTCGTGCTCAACCCCGCCACGCAGGTCGAGTACCGGATGCGCACGCAGCTGTACTCGAGCCTGCAGCGCCTGCCGGTCGCGTTCCACGACCGCTGGCAGTCGGGCCAGCTGCTGAGCCGCATGATGCAGGACATCGGTCTCATCCGCCGCTGGCTCGCGTTCGGCCTCGTGCTGCTGGTCGTCAACCTGCTCACGATCGTGATCGGTGCGGCCCTGCTGTTCCGCTGGCACTGGCTGCTCGGCACGATCTTCCTCATCACCGCGGTGCCGCTGTGGATCTCGGGCTTCCTGTTCGAGAAGCGCTACGGCGTGCTCACCAGGCGCAGCCAGGACCAGGCCGGCGACCTCGCCACGAGCGTCGAGGAGAGCGTGCACGGCATCCGCGTGCTCAAAGCGTTCGGGCGCGGCAAGCATGCGCTCGTCAAGTTCGCGCGCCAGGCCGAGTCGCTGCGCGAGACCGAGCTGAGCAAGGCCCGCTCCGTCGGCTGGATCTGGTTCTGGCTCGTGCTCATGCCCGAGATCGCGTTCGCGCTCAACCTCGTCGCCGGAATCTGGCTGATCGCGCAGGGCGCGTTGAACGCGCCGGAGCTGTTCGCCTACTTCGCGATGGCGACCGTGCTGCGCTGGCCGATCGAGTCGATCGGCTTCCTGTTCTCGTTCATGCTCGACGCGCGCACGGCCACCGATCGCGTGTTCGAGATCTACGACGAGCAGAACACGATCACGGATCCGGAGAGCCCGGTGAGCATTGCGGAGCCCCGCGGCGAGCTCGCGTTCGAGGGCGCCCGCTTCCGCTACCAGGACGCCCGCCCGCACGAGCGGGACCTGCTCGACGGCATCGATCTCGTGCTGCGCCCCGGAGAGACCATGGCACTCGTGGGCATCACCGGATCCGGCAAGACCACGCTCACGACCCTCCCCACGCGCCTGTACGACGTGACCGGCGGAAGGGTGACGCTCGACGGCGTCGATGTGCGCGACCTGACCCTGGCCGAGCTGCGCACGCACATCGCGATGGCGTTCGAGGACGCGACGCTGTTCTCGGCCACCGTGCGCGAGAACGTGCTGCTCGGCAGGGCCGATCTCGACGTGCACAGCGCCGAGGCGGAGCAGGTGCTCCGCGAGGCGCTCGACGTCGCACAGGCCGGCTTCGTCGACACGCTCCCCGAGGGCGTCGAGACGATGATCGGCGAGGAGGGGCTGAGCCTCTCCGGCGGCCAGCGTCAGCGGCTCGCGCTCGCGCGTGCCGTGGCGGCCAAGCCCAAGGTGCTCGTGCTGGACGACCCGCTGTCGGCGCTCGACGTCGACACCGAGGCGCTCGTCGAGGAGGCGCTGCGCCACGTGCTCGCCGAGACCACGGCGCTCATCGTCGCGCACCGCCCGTCGACCGTGGCCCTCGCCGACCGTGTGGCGCTGCTGCAGAACGGGAAGGTGACGGCCGTGGGCGCGCACTCGGAGCTGTTGCGCACGAGCGCGCACTACCGGCACGTGATCTCGAGCCTCGAGGCCGAGGAGGCCGCGCGCACCGGGGCGATCCCCGTGGTCGCCGGCGCCTCCGGGGCCTCCGCCTCGGCTCCCGAAGCGGTTCACAGAACACCGCCGTCACCCGACGGCGCGGCGAAAGACACCCACGCCGAGAACGAGGAGGTGCAGGCATGAGCGTCATCGGAACCCAGGACGAGGACCGCTCCGACCTCACGAACGAGGAGAGCAAGGCGATTCGTCGCCGCTCGCTGCGGCTGTTCGGATCCCTGATCGCGCCGCTCAAGGTGCAGATCACGCTCACCGCCCTCGTGCTGGTGATCTCCACGGCCGCGCAGGTCGCCGGTCCGGCGCTCGTCGCCTACGGCCTGAACACGGCGCTGCCCGCGGTGCTGAAGCACGCGGACTGGATGCCGACCATCATGGTCGGGATCGTGTTCCTCGTCGTCGGCATCGTCGGATCCGCGCTGATCGGCTGGTACGCCGTGCTCACCGCCCGCATCACGCAGGCGGTGCTGCTGGACCTGCGCAAGCGCATGTTCCTGCACACCCAGCGGCTGAGCCTCGAGTTCCATGAGAGCTACACCTCGGGCCGGATCATCTCGCGCCAGACCAGCGACCTCGACTCCATCCGGGAGCTGCTCGACGGCGGCCTGAACCAGCTCGTGTCCGGGCTTCTCTACGGTCTCTTCACGTTCATCGCGCTCGTGCTCGTGGACTGGGAGTCCGGCGTCGTCCTGGTGCTCGCCGGCATCCCGCTGATCTACCTGATGCGCTGGTTCTATCAGCGCTCGCAGCTCGTCTACCGCGAGTCGCGGGTGATCAGCGCGAAGGTCATCGTGCAGTTCGTCGAGACCATGACCGGCATCCGCGCGGTGAAGGCGTTCCGCAAGGAGCCTCGCAACGACGTGTCGTTCCAGGAGGTCGCCGGCGACTACCGCGATGTCAACCGCCGCTCGATGCTGCTGTTCGGCACGTTCGAGCCCGGGCTCATGGCGGTCGCGGCGCTCACCCTCGGCGTGGTCGTGGTGTGGGGCGGCGTCCGCATGGCGAGCGGTGACATCGGGGTCGGCATCCTGCTGGCCGCGGTGCTGTACGTGCGCAACTTCTTCGCGCCCATGCAGGAGATCGCGATGTTCCTGAACTCCTTCCAGTCCGCCACGGCGGCGCTGGAGAAGGTGTCGGGCGTGCTCGACGAGGTCCCGACCGTTCCGGATCCGATCAAGGCGGTCGATCTCTGGGAGTCGAAGGGGCACGTGCGCTTCGACGAGGTCGAGTTCGGCTACGCCCAGGACCGGGTGATCCTGCCCGACTTCTCCCTGGACATCCCCGCGGGGCAGACCATCGCCCTGGTCGGCACGACCGGCGCGGGCAAGTCGACCCTGGCGAAGCTCGTGTCGCGCTTCTACGACCCGACCGCCGGCGCGGTGACGCTCGACGGGGTGGATCTGCGCGATCTGCACCCGAAGGACCTCCGCCGTGCGATCGTCATGGTCACGCAGGAGGCGTACCTGTTCAGCGGCACGGTCGCCGACAACATCGCGCTCGGCAAGCCCGACGCGACGATGGAGGAGATCCGGGCCGCGGCCAGGGCCGTGGGCGCCGATGCGTTCATCGACTCGCTCCCTGACGGCTACGACACCGACGTGAACAAGCGCGGCGGCCGCGTCTCGGCGGGGCAGCGACAGCTGATCTCGTTCGCGCGCGCCTTCCTCGCCGACCCGGCGGTGCTGATCCTCGACGAGGCGACGGCATCGCTCGACATCCCGTCGGAGCGGTTGATCCAGGACGCGCTGCAGACGCTGCTCGCGGACCGTACCGCGATCATCATCGCGCACCGTCTGTCGACCGTGGCGATCGCCGACCGGGTGCTCGTCATGGAGCACGGCCGCATCATCGAGGACGACGCCCCCGACGTCCTCATCGCCGGCACGGGCAAGTTCGCCCAGCTGCACGCCGCCTGGCAGCAGACGCTGGTGTAGGGACTCAGTCGCCGCAGCACTGCAGGACGTCTGCACCTCCGCAGGACGGATCCGGATGGATCCTCCTGCAGAGGTGCAGACGTCCTTTCTCCGTGAGGACGGGACCGCTCCACGCATAGACGGGCTCATGCGCGCACCGGGGCGAGATGGGCGCCGCGGCAGATGGCTGCGATGAGGATCCTCTCGACGCTCTGCCAGTCGTAGATGATCTGCCTGTAGGAGAACCGGAGCACGGTGTAGCCGCGCAGGCGCAGTTCGGCATCATGCGCGATGTCGCGCGTGCGGTCCGCCGATGTCGAGTGGTGCGCCCATCCGTCGACCTGGACGATGAGGTGCGTGCCGATCAGGAAGTCCACGTCGTGGCCGGCGAGGTGCACCTGGAACCGAAGTCGCACGCCCCAGCCGCTCAGCCGCACGTGGAAGATCGTCTCGAGCGAGGACCCGGTGTCTCCGCGCGTGTGCTCGGCGACGCGGCGGGCCGCGGTGCTCCGCCACGTCACCTGGCGAAGAGATTCGAGGGCGATGGCCTCGGCGCGGATCGCCGACTCCCAGATCGCGGTCGCCTGGTCGAGGGGGAAGCACTGGGCGGCGTGCGAGAGCGCGTCTTCGACAGACGCCTCCAGGGACCGTGGCCGGTCGGGGCCCAGCGGCTTCGCCCAGTGCGCCTGCACGCCGCGGTCCCGGACCGACTCATGCCGGGGCAGGTGCAGATGCAGCGTGCCGTCGTCGTCGGGCGGCACCCACCACTCTCGTCGTCGGGCCAGAGACACGCAGGTGAGCGCACCGCCGGCCGCCGCTGCACGAACCAGTTCGATCGGGGCCGAGTGTAGCGCGATCCATTTGGCTCTGATGCGCTGCACGGCGCCGCCGCGGATGGCGGCACGCACGCGGGCGGGGGAGAAGCCGGCCGCCGCGGCGTCGTCGCGATGTCCGATGCCGCTGCGAAGAGAGAGCCAGGTGTGCAGGTCCATGCCGACAGCCTGGGCTGCGGCGGGAGAGCATGGGGGACGATCCGCGGAATCAGGGTGGAAGAGGTGCCGACCCTCATCTGTGCAGGACGATGCCCCCCGCGTTTTGCAGGAGGGCCGCAACTCTGCAGGATGGATCCGGAGGATCTGTCCTGTGGAAGTGCAAATGCCCTGTGGAAATGTGATCGGTAGGCTCGAGGCGTGGATCCCTTCTGGGCGGTCGCCGCGGAACTCTGGTGGATCGCGCCGGTCATCGCCGGCGCGGGTGCGGTGATCGTGCTCGGCGCTCGCCGCGGTGCGGCCGCCGGAGGACGTCGGCTCGGTTACGACGCCGCGCGCCTCGATCTGCAGTCCGCGCAGCGGGCGGCTACTGAGGCCCGTGTCGCGGTGCGCGTCGCCAGGGCGGAGCTCGCCGGCCGCGTCGCGGGGCGAGCCGCAGGGTCCGCTCATCCGGTCGAGGTGTCCGATGCCCGCCGCGCGCTGCGCGACGCCGAGGCCGGCGCGAAGGCGGCGTCCGCGTCGGTGCGCGCCCGGCGCGCCCAGCTGGAGGCCGCACGGGCGGATCTGGCGCTGAACGCGGATCCGCACCGGCGCCCGCTGCCGCGCGCGATCGCCGCCCACGACGCCGTGGTGACGCGCTGGATGGCCTACGAGACGGATCCCGCGAAGCTCATCGCCTACCCGACCATCGGCGACGCCGGCGATCCGTCGACCGCCGCGTTCCTGCTCGCGCTGGACGAGGCTCGGCAGACCCGCCCCGACCCCGCCCGCCGGATCGCCCCGGCCGAGTTCGGCGCCTATCGCGACGCGGTGACCCGGCTGGAGCGCGCCTTCGACACCGCTGAGCGCGACGCGCACGCCCGCGCCGAGGGCCGGGATCCCGAGCGCGAGCGCACATCGCGCGCGACGGGCTGGCAGGACACCGCTCAACAGGTGATCGCAATGTCGGCCGACGCCCTGGACCGCGCGGCGGATGCGGCGGCCTCGGCCATCGCCGCGTGGAACGCGCGCGAGCGCGGCCAGAAGCAGCGCAAGGAGCGCGACTGAGCGCACGCGGCGCGGCGCGCTCTGCAGGATGTCTTCACATCTGCAGGACGCATCGGGCGGATCCGTCCTGCGGAGTTGCACACGTCCTGCGGACGCGACCGCGGCGCGCGGCGAACCCTGCGGACGCGACCGCGGCGAACCCTGCGGCGCGCTCCACGCGCCGGACCACAGGGCGGCGAGTCCGGCGGGGCCTGCTCCGCGGGGAGGAGAAGACGACGGGGCTTCGATGGGGGAGGGGATTCGAAACCCCGCCGCCGATCACAGCGTACGCGCGTCGCGGGCGCCCCGGTGCTCAGATGTGGGGCGTGCCGGACCTCAGAAGCGGATCTCCGCGATCACCTCGGCGTACTCCGTCTCTCCGACGGGCGTGAAGCCGACCCGCTGGAAGAACGCCTCCGGACCGCCGGTGCCCGCCTCGTAGATCACATTCAGGTGCCCGAAGCCGCGCGCGCGGGCCTCGGAGATCAGGCTCTGCACGGCGAACCGGCCCACGCCGCGGCCCTGGTCGTCGGCGTCGACGTTGATGCGCCACAGCACGGAGCGGAAATGCTCCTCGGGGGCATCGGGGTCGAAGTTGGCGCTGACGAAGCCGACGACCTCCTCGTCGTCCAGCACGACCCGCTGCCAGCTGGTCTGCGGGTTCATGACGGTCGCGGCGATTCCGTAGGAGACGGGCGCGAGGTACTGCTCCTGCCCGGGCTTCAGGGAGAGATTGTTGACGGCGACGATCGTCGCCGCGGACAGTTCGACCAGTCGCAGTTCCGTCATGGTCCCCAGGCTAACCCCTGGACGGCGCTCGTGGCGGAGCGCGGCGAAACGTGGGGAGAAGTTCACCTTCCCCCTGGCCGGGGGAGTCGCCGCGGGCGAACGGCCCCCGGGCGGATCCAGGGCGAGCGGAGCAAGGGGAAGCGAGCGCTCGGGAATCGACGAAGGGCAGGTATCTTGGTATCGAGATAAATCTGCGCGATACCGCGTGCGCATCCACGCGAGGTCGCTGTCTGAAACCCCTTCCTGCGTGAAACGGAGACCCCGGTGACCGACGACGCCATCATCTACACCTACACGGACGAGGCGCCGGCGCTGGCCACGGCCTCTCTGCTGCCGATCGTCCAGGCCTACGCCCACCAGGCGGGCGTCGACATCGAGACCCGCGACATCTCGCTCGCCGGCCGGATCCTCGCCGCCTTCCCCGAGCGCCTGAGCGCCGGCCAGGCCGTGGGCGACGCTCTCGCCGAGCTCGGGGGCCTTGCGACCACCCCCGAGGCGAACATCATCAAGCTGCCGAACATCTCGGCGTCGATCCCGCAGCTCAAGGCGGCGATCGCCGAGCTGAAGCAGCAGGGCTTCGACATCCCGGACTACCCGGACGACGCGACCACGGTCGAGGAGAAGGACGTCCGCGCCCGCTACGACCGCATCAAGGGATCCGCGGTGAACCCGGTGCTGCGCGAGGGCAACAGCGACCGCCGCGCGCCGCTCGCGGTGAAGAACTACGCGAAGAAGCACCCGCACCGCAACAAGGCGTTCGCCGAGGGCTCGCAGACCCATGTCGCGACCCTGGGGCACGACGACTTCAAGGCGAACGAGAAGAGCTGGGTCTCGCCGGGCGATGACGTGCTGACGATCCAGCACGTCTCCGCGGACGGCCAGGTCGCCGTCCTCAAGGAGAACCTCAAGGTGCTGCCGGGGGAGATCGTCGACGCGACCTTCCTGAACGCGGCGGCGCTGGACGCCTTCCTCGCAGAGACCCTCGCCGAGGCGAAGGCGGAGGACGTGCTGTACTCCGTGCACCTCAAGGCCACGATGATGAAAGTCTCCGACCCGATCATCTTCGGCCACGTCGTGCGCGCCTACTTCAAGGACGTGTTCGCCCAGTACGGCGACAAGCTGGCCGCGGCCGGCCTCACCGCCAACGACGGCCTCGGATCCATCCTCGCCGGGCTCGCGGACCTGGAGGGCGGCGAGGAGATCGCCGAGGCCTTCTTCCGCGCCATGGAGAACGGTCCGCGTCTCAGCTACGTGAACTCGGACAAGGGCATCACGAACCTGCACGTGCCGAGCGACGTGATCGTCGACGCGTCGATGCCCGCGCTGATCCGCAACGGCGGCAAGCTGTGGGGCAAGGACGGCGGCGAGGACGACACGCTCGCGGTCATCCCCGACTCCTCCTACGCCGGCGTGTACCAGGCCACGATCGAGGACGTCATCGCGAACGGTCCGCTGGACCCCGCCACGATCGGCACCGTGCCGAACGTCGGCCTCATGGCTCAGGCGGCCGAGGAGTACGGCAGCCACGACAAGACCTTCGAGATCGCCGCCGACGGACGTGTGCAGGTCGTGAACGCGGCCGGCGAGGTCGTCCTCGAGCACGAGGTGCACGCGGGCGACATCTGGCGTGCGACGCAGACCAAGGACGTCCCGGTCCGCGACTGGGTGAAGCTCGCGGTGAGCCGCGCCCGCGCGACCGGCGCCCCGGCCGTCTTCTGGCTCAACCCCGCGCGCTCGCACGACGCCGCGCTGATCGCCAAGGTGACCGAGTACCTCAAGGACCACGACACCGACGGCCTGACGATCGAGATCCTCGCCCCCGAGGACGCGACCCGCTACTCGCTCGCGCGCATGCGCAAGGGCGAGGACACCATCTCGGTCACCGGCAACGTGCTGCGCGATTACCTCACCGACCTGTTCCCGATCCTCGAGGTCGGCACCAGCGCGAAGATGCTGTCGATCGTGCCGCTCCTGGCCGGAGGCGGGCTCTTCGAGACCGGCGCGGGCGGATCCGCCCCGAAGCACGTGCAGCAGCTCGTCGAGGAGAACTACCTGCGCTGGGACTCGCTGGGCGAGTTCTTCGCCCTGGCCGCGTCGTTCGAGCACTTCGCCGACCGCACCGGCAACGCGAAGGCTGCGATCCTGGCGAAGACGCTCGACGCCGCGACCGGCACGTTCCTCGAGAACGACCGCTCGCCGGGCCGTGCCCTGGGCACGATCGACAACCGCGGCAGCCACTTCTACCTGGCCCTCTACTGGGCGCAGGAGCTGGCTGCGCAGACCGAGGACGCCGCGCTCGCCGCCGTGTTCGCCCCCGTCGCCGCCGCGCTCGCCGCCGACGAGGAGCGCATCGTCTCCGAGCTCACCGCGGTGCAGGGCAAGGCCGTGGAGATCGGCGGGTACTACCGTCCCGACGGTGCTCTCGTGGCCAAGATCATGCGTCCCTCGGCGACGCTGAACGCAGTCATCGACGGCCTGAACTGACCGGATCGACGAAGGGGGCGGGCGCCGCGGCGCCCGCCCCCTTCGTCGATCCCCCTGGCGGGTGCGCAGACCGCACTCCGGGGCACGCGAAGGGGCCCGCCGCACGATGCGACGGGCCCCTTCGCAGGCGGGATCGGGATCCGGATCAGTAGTGGACGTTGACCTCGGTGCCCTGCGGGCTCCAGTCGAACAGCCACTCGGCGCGCCACTCCGGCATTCCGACGCAGCCGTGGCTCATCGGGGTGCCCCAGTTGTCGTGCCAGTACACGCCGTGCAGGGCCTCGTCGCCGTTGAAGTACATGACCCACTTCACGTCGGGCTGGTAGTAGAACGGCGCCTGGGTGAGGTCGGTCCTGCCCATGTTCTGGCTCTCGAGCTTCCAGTTCACGGCATAGGACCCGGTGTGGGTCGCGAAGTCGCCGCGGCCCGAGGAGATCAGCCAGGAGTCGACCACGTTGCCGTTCTCGGTGACGGTCAGCGTCTCGGTGCTGAGGTTCACGTCGATCTTGCGCAGCAGCGAGGTCGAGGCGAACGGGGTGTCTTTGACCGGCAGGGCGAAGCTGCCGTTGCCCTTGGAGATCTGCGAGGCGAACGCGGCCGCGGTGCCCGACACATCGCCGAGCTGCCGGCCCGTGACGCCCGGCGTGATGTCGTCGAGCGTCTCGCCCGCCGAGTTCACGATGGTCGTGGCGTTGACCGGTGCGCGGTCGACTTTCGGCGCGAGCGTGTCGACGGTCTTCTGGATGGCCGCCTGATCGGCGGTGATCGTGAGCTTGCCGTTGTCCGGCGTGAGGGTGATCCAGCCGGCGGCGGTCGCCGCATCGACGGGGACCGTGCGCTCGGTGCCGACGTAGAAGCCGATCGCGGAGAGCATGGTGTTGAGCTGAGCGACCGTGGCGGCAGCGGTCTTGTCGCTGATGGCCGGCGCGACCGGTGCGGCCTTCGCCTCGAAGGCGAGGGAGCTCTGCCCCTTCTCGGCCGCCGCGGTGATCGCCGCGGTGAGGGCCTTGAGGTCGATGCCGGATCCGTCCTTCGCGGGTGTCGCCGCGTAGCCGGTGCCGTGGAACGCGACCGTGGCGTCGGTGGCGTCCTGGTAGACCGTGGGGACCTGCGCGCGCAGCGCGTGCTCGGCGGCGCGGTCGTCGAGGGTGATGGTGCCGGCGATGGGCGCCGACATCCAGCTGGTGATGTTCCACATCGGATGGTCGGCGAAGGCCTTGTCGGCGAGCTTCGTCGCGTCGATGTGCACGCCCAGGTCGGATCCGGTGACGTGCTTGCCGCCACCGTCGCCGGTCAGCGTGACCTGCATGGCGCCGAGGTGGTTGCTGACGGCCTCCGCAGCGGCGCCGGGGGTCATGCCGCCGACCTGCACACCCGCGATCGCGGTGCCGGGGGCGATGAGGATCGTCGACGCGGCGCCGAGGCCCAGCGCGAGCACGCCGAGGCCGATGCCGACCCATCGTCCGATGTGGCGCTTCTTGCGCGGAGCGTCCTCGGAGGGCGCCCACTCCGCGTGGCGGTCACCGGCGCCGTCTCCGGTCGCGGCCTCCGTGGTCGCGTCCGTGCCGTCGACGATCGAGTTCTCCTCTGTCGGAGCCCCCGCCGCTGTTACCAGATCCGTCACGTGCACACCCCCCTTGCCCTTGAGCGTTGTCAGTCTTTCAAGGATACGGGATGCCATATCACAAAACGGCAACGGAAGCACATGGACGGGCGGGTGCGGCCCGGATCGGTGGTCGGGGGAGTCTGCTGTCCGGCGCCGCGCGCGGGAAACATGCGGAGCGTCGGCCCGGATCCGGTAACGTTCGGATAACCCCGCATCGCGCCGCGCGTGACCGGGCTTGATTTTCACTCCGTTCGTAAGGTGTACTAACAAACATGGTCCCACGGATGAGCAGCGTCAGCCGATGAACGCGGAGAGCGGCGACTCCAGCCCGCACCGCTTCGGGTCGGCGCGCAAGCTGCGCACGAGCACCAAGGTGCTTCCGGAGCATGCGCGCGGGCACAACCGCGCGCTGGTGCTGCAGACGCTGTACCACTCGGGTGCGATGAGCCGCGCCGACCTCTCCCGGGAGACCGGTCTCACCCGTGTGACGATCTCGGACCTCGTCGGCGAGTTCATCCATGACGGCATCGTCGTGGAGAAGGGCATCCGCGAGACGACCGGTCCGGGCAAGCCGCCCATCCTCATCGACATCGATCGCGACGGACATCGCATCGTGGGCCTCGACCTGTCCGGCCCCGGCGTGTTCGAGGGCGCGCTCATCAGCCTGGACGGCGTGGTGCTCGAGCGGCGCGAGGTGCCGCGTCCGAACGGCGGCACGGCCGCCTATGAGGCGGTGCGCTCTCTCGCGGAGGAGCTCGTCGGGCTGTCCACCGCGCCGGTGCTCGGCATCGGCGTCGGTGCCCCCGGCATCGTCCGCCCCGATGGGATGGTGCTGAACTCGCCCAACCTGGACTGGGTCGACTTCCCCTTGGAGCGCCTGCTCAGCGCGGCCCTCGACCTCCCCGTGCTGGTGCGCAACGACGCGAACGCCGCGGTGCTCGCGGAGTACACGTTCGGCCAGGCGCGCCCCGACATGCTGCTGATCAAGATCGGCCGCGGCGTGGGCGCGGGGCTCATCTCGGACAGCCAGCCGCTCGTGGGCAGCCGCTTCGCGGCCGGCGAGATCGGCCATGTCGTCGTCGGCACCGACGGCGGGCCGCGCTGTGCATGCGGCAAGGACGGGTGCCTCGAGGCGTGGCTGAGTGCATCCCGGCTGCGCGCGCGCATCGCCGAGGATCCGACGTCCGAGGAGCAGGTCCTGCGCGAGGCCGGAACGCGGCTCGGCGTCGCGATCGCACCGATCGTCGCCGCGCTCGACCTCTCCGAGATCGTATTGTCCGGTCCCGCCGACCTGCTCGCAGGAACGCTCATCGACGCGGCGACCCGCACGCTCACCGAGCGCACCCTGGAGGGCGTGTTCGACGACGTCGCCATCCGGCTGACCGCCCAGGACGACATCGTGCTGCGCGGGGCCGCTGTCATGGTCCTGTCCGGCCAGCTGGGCGTTTCGTGAGCCGGATCCGCGTCGGCCTGGATGTCGGCGGCACCAAGATCGACGCGCTCGCCCTCGCGGCGGACGGGGCGATCCTCGCCCGCACCCGCATCCCCACGGGCTGGGGCGATCACGCGGTCGTGTCCGCCGTGCACGACGCGATCGAGGCGCTGGCCGGCGAAGGCGGGTTCCCGGTCGCGGACGTGGCGTCCGTCGGCATCGGGATCCCGGGCCTGATCGACGCCGACGCCGGGCGCGTGCTGCACGCCGTGAACCTCGGAGTGACCCAGCTCGACCTCGCCGACGCCGTGCGCGTCCGGCTGCCCGTGCCCGTCTCCGTCGAGAACGACGTGAAGGCCGCGGCCCTCGGCGCCGGATCCCTGCGCGGGGATGCGCATTCGATGGCCTACCTGAACCTGGGCACAGGGGTCGCGGCGGGGATCGTGATCGACGGCGCGCTGTGGCGCGGTGCCCACGGCACGGCCGGCGAGGTCGGACATCTCTCGGTCGACCCGCGCGGACGGGTGTGCGGCTGCGGTCAGCGCGGCTGCATCGAGACCTTCTGCGGGGGAGGCGCCGTCAGCAAGGCCTGGGGGCGCGGCGGCGAACTGCCGCTCCGCGACGTCTTCGATCTCGCGGAGCGCGGCGACGCGTTCGCCCTCGAGCTGCGCGAGGGCGTGGCCTTCGGGGCGGCGTCCGCCGTGCGCAGCCTGGTGCTGAGCGCCGACGTCGAGACGGTCGTGATCGGCGGCGGAGTCACGGCCCTCGGCGACCGCCTGCTCGACGACATCGTGCGCCGACTGCGCCAGGAGGGCGCGGAGTCGCCGTTCATCGGCTCGTTGCATCTGGATGAGAGGATCGAACTGCTGCCGGCAGGATCCCCGGCGGCAGCGCTCGGCGCCGCCCTGGTGGGAGCCGCGCGGCTGCCCGCCGAGCTCGTCTGATCGCCGCGCCGCGTCGAACCCGCATCTTCGAATCCACGTCACCGACACACACGAGGGAACATCCATGGCCGAAGTCGTCATCGTCGAGAACTCCATCGCCGCCGGCGAACTGGTCGCCGCAGAGATCGCCCGGCTCATCGGCCGACGCTCCGACGCGGTGCTCGGGCTCGCGACCGGATCCACTCCGCTGCCGGTCTACTCCGCCCTGCGCCCCCGGCTCGACGGCGTCGACGTCTCGCACGTGCGCGGTTTCGCCCTGGACGAGTACGTCGGCATCGATCCCTCCCACCCGGAGAGCTACCGCTCCGTGATCACCCGTGAGGTCGTCGAGCCCCTGGGGCTCACGCCGGCTCTCGTGCACGTTCCGGACGGATCCGAGGACGGCATCGAGCACGCGGGTGCGGAGTACGACGCGAAGATCCGTGCGGCGGGCGGGGTGGACGTGCAGCTGCTCGGCATCGGCACCGACGGCCACATCGGCTTCAACGAGCCGGGGAGCTCGTTCGCATCGCGCACCAGGGTGAAGACGCTCACGGAGCAGACGCGCAAGGACAACGCGCGCTTCTTCGACGCGCTCGACCAGGTGCCGCGGCACTGCATCACCCAGGGCCTCGGCACGATCCTGGAGGCCCGCCACCTCGTCCTGCTCGCCTATGGCGAGGGCAAGGCGCAGGCCATCGCGGACGCCGTCGAGGGCCCGCTCTCGGCCATCATGCCGGCCTCGGCGATCCAGCTGCACCCGCACGCCACGGTGGTCGTCGACGAGGCGGCCGCGTCCAAGCTCAGGCTCGCGGACTACTACCGCTACACCTTCGCCAACAAGCCGGCCTGGCAGGGGATCTGACCGCCCTTCGTCTCGCCTTCGGCTCGCTCAGGGACCGCATCATGGATCGGTCCCTGAGCGAGCGCAGCGAGACGAAGGGCGCTCAACGACCGCATCATGGGTCGGTCCCTGAGCGAGCGCATCATGGATCGGTCCCTGAGCGAGCGCAGCGAGACGAAGGGCGCTCAGCGACCGGAGAGGAGCCCAGGCCACGCGATCGGGAGCAGGTGCTCCTCGCTGAGCGGGGCGAGAGGCAGCGACTCCGCATCGGCGGGGGTGATCCAGCGCAGTTCGGCCAGCTCGGCCTGCACCTGCACGTCCTCGGGTTCGGCGGTCGTGGCGAACGCGGTCGCGACGACGCGGTGACCCGGCTCGTTCGCCGCCGCGGAGACGAAGACGCCGAGCGGACGCAGGGCGTCCTCGTCGATCCGCAGGCCGAGCTCCTCGTGCAGCTCGCGCGTGAGGGTCTGTGCGGCCGTCTCGCCCGCTTCGGGCTTGCCGCCGGGCTGCATGAACCGCTCCGTGCCCTGTTTGCGCACCACCAGCACGCGTCCTGCGGCGTCGGTGATGATGGCGGCGGAGACGTGGATGTCAGGCATGGGGTTCCTCTGTGTTGTTCGGCGCTGCGGTGTCGGGCTCTGCGGTGCGGGGTGCGAAGACCCTTCCCGGGGCGAGGACTCCGGCCGGATCGAACGCCCGGACGATGTCGCGCTGCAGCTGCCACTGGTCCTCGC
Source organism: Microbacterium sp. MYb64 (assembly GCF_002979495.1). Taxonomy (NCBI): domain Bacteria; kingdom Bacillati; phylum Actinomycetota; class Actinomycetes; order Micrococcales; family Microbacteriaceae; genus Microbacterium; species Microbacterium sp. MYb64. The sequence continues at coordinate 195,038 of NZ_PCOW01000004.1, forward strand.
CGAGCTCCTCGGCGAGCCAGCGGCTCTTCAGCGTCCCGATGCCGTGCTCGCCCGTGAGCGTGCCGCCCAGCCGCATCGCGGCGCGGAACAGATCGTCGGCCGCCTGCCAGATGCGCGCGGGGATCTCGGGGGTCTGCACGATGAAGTTCGGGTGCAGGTTGCCGTCGCCGGCGTGCGCGACCGTGGGGATCTCGATCCCGTACTCCCGCTCGATGCGCGCGATCTCGTCGAACATCTCCGGCAGCGCGCTGCGCGGCACCGAGACGTCCTCGATGAGAGTAGTGCCCAGCGCGGCCATGGCGGCGTGCATCGACCGGCGGATCCGCAGGAGCTCTTCGCCGCGGCCGGGGTCGTCGGTCACGGTCACGGTGCCGCCCGCCGCGCGCAGCACGGCCGCGATCTGTTCGGCCTCGACTGCGGCCGAGCGGCCGTCGGTCTGGATCGTCAGCTGGGCCACGCCGTCGGCCGGCGGGTCCAGCTCGAGCAGCGCGTGCACGGCGGTGAGGCAGCGCGCGTCCATGAGCTCCATGATCGCGGGCTCCGCTCCCGAGGCGGTGACGGCTGCGGATCCGCGCGCCGCATCGCGCACGCCGGGGAAGGTCGCGACGATCGTGCACGGCGCACCCTGCACGACCCGGCGCAGCTTCAGCGTGGCGCCGACGATCACGCCGAGCCGGCCCTCGGATCCGATCACGAGCGACGTGAGATCGAGGCCGGTCACGCCCTTCACGCTGCGGTGCCCCAGGTGCAGCAGGCGGCCGTCGGCGAGCACGAGATCGACCGCCAGCACGGCATCGCGGACGACGCCGTACTTCGCGCAGAGGAGCCCGCCCGCGCCCGTGGCGACGTTGCCGCCGATCGTCGAGATGTCGCGACTGGCGGGATCCGGCGGCCACCAGAGTCCGTGTTCGGCGAGGACCGCATCGAGCTCGGCGTTCAGGATCCCGGGTTCCACGACGGCGAGGAGGTCGTCGGGGCGGATCTCGAGCACCCGCCGCATCCGCAGAGTGGACAGCACGATCTCGCCGGCGCCCGCGATCGCGGCACCGGCGAGTCCGGTGCCTGCGCCGCGTACGACGACGGGCGTGCCGGTCTCCTGTGCGATGCGCAGGGTCGCCTGCACGTCGGAGGTCGACTCCGCGTGCACGACGGCGAGGGGCGCGGTCGGGGACGCGTGACCCGACCGGTCGGCGCGCGCGGCCTCGAGCGCGGCGTCCGTGGTGTCGACGCGGTCGCCCAGCGCGGTGCGGAGCCGATCCAGCACGGCGGCGGTCATCGCGGCCTCAGGACAGGGAGCGGCGGCCGGCCATGAGTCCGGTCGCGATCGCCACGACGGCGAACCCGAGTCCGATCCAGGCCTGGCCCATGGTCCACCAGGCGACCGTCACGGCCGCGTAGAGGAGCAGTTCGACCGCGGCGCGCACGAACGGGTGCACGACCAGCACGGGCCGCGGCGAGAGGAACAGGGCCCACAGCAGCAGCGTGACCACCGGCGCGCCGATCGCGGCGACGAGGTTCCACGGAAGCGTCCACGCGGCGAGGCCCCACAGCACGAGCGAGGCGAGCGCGGCAACCAGGACGATCACGCGGACGATGTCGAGCGCGGTGGCGCGGGGGAGCACACCCTGTTGCAGGGGGAGCGACGCGGGCGCTCCGGGATTCTGGGCGGGGGTGTCGGCGGACATGCCGACAATTCTACGCGCCAGGAGCGGGGGCGACGGCGGAGTCCGCCGGGGCAGCGGGGGCGTCCGTGGCCGCGGTCGTCGGTGTGCTCGCCGGACCAGCGGTCTCGGGGGCGGTGGCGGCGGGCTCGGTCTGCGCCGGAGCCGGGTCGGTGGGCGCCGGGGCGACGGACTCGGCCGGTGCCGGGGCAGGCTCCGTCGGAGCAGGCGCGGCCGGCGCAGCCGCCGGCTCAGAGGCGGGGACGCCGGTCCCGGGCGTCTCGGCCGGGGGCGTCGCGGGCGGAGGGGGCGTCGCGGGCGTGGTCGGCGGCGGTGTCGGCGTCTGGTCTGAGGTCGAACCCGTCACTGCCAGTTCCGCCAGGGAGGTCGTCCGCCAGGCACCCGGTGTGCCGGCGACGACGGTGCGCAGCTTCACGGCGGCGTTGGAGAGGATCTCGGCGACGTTCGGACGGATGTCCGCCGTGCCGGCGCCCTCGATGTCCAGCACGATCTCGTCGCCTCGCGCCTTCCGACCGTTGATCCAGACCTGGATGGTCGTGCCGGGAGTGCCCGTGAGCGGGATCAGGACGTGCGTGCGGAGATTGTCGTCGACCACGATGGTCGCCTTGCCCCATGCGAACGAGGGCCCGGTGCCGGGGTCCGTGCCGGGGTCGGTCCCCGGGTCGGTGCCAGGGTCGGTCCCGGGGTCGGTGCCGGGGTCCGTTCCAGGGTCGGTCCCCGGGTCCGTCCCGGGATCTGTTCCAGGGTCGGTGCCGGGGTCCGTACCCGGTTTGCCCGGCTCCACGGGAGTGGTCGGCTCGACGGGGACGACGGGAGTGGGATCGCTCGCCGGCACGTTCTTCGGGACCTCGACCGGGACGCTCACGATCGGCTTCGGCTTCTCCGGCAGCGGAGCGGGCTCGGGGGCCGGGGCGGGCACGGGCGGCAAGACGGGAAGATTGACCGGCGGAGACATCTGCGCGACGATGCCGGACTCGCCCTGATCCGAGGCGGAGGGGGCCGAAGTGGACGCGGGGTTCGCCGTGAACCCCGGCACCACGGCCGCTGCGACGATCGCGCCCGCGATCACGAGCGCCGCCGAGCCTGCGCCGACCAGAGCGCCGAAGCCGGCGACGACTCCTCCTGTGGAGCCTCCGGAACCGGCGGAGCCCGCCGCGCCTGCGGTGCCGTGCGCCGCTGCTCCGGCCGCGCTCGCCGCACCGTGACCGGCGACCCCGGCCGCGCCGACGCCGGCGGAACCGGCCACGACGGCGCCCTGGACGACGCTCGAGGGCATCGCGGCGAGGGCGACGATCGGGGCGGACCCGCTCTGCAGCATCGCGAGGTAGGCGCCGGACCCGCCGATGCCGAGCACCAGGGGCAGCAGCACGAAGGCGAGGCGGTGCGAGACCTCCTTGGCCTCGGCCGCGACGATCAGGCAGCGCGCGCACTCGCCGAGGTGGTTCTCGAGCTTGGCGCGGTCGCGCACTCCGAGGTTGCCGCGCGAGTACGCGCCGAGGCGCTCGATGGTCCACTCGCAGACGGATCCCGCCTCGGCGGTGCTCAGGTGCGCCTGGATCCAGGCCTCGCGCAGGCCCTCGCGCGCGCGGAAGGCGAGCTGAGCCGTGGCGCCGGCGCTCATACCCAGCAGCGGCGCGATCTCGGCCGGCTTCATCTGCTCGATCTCGGAGTACCAGAGCACCTCCTGCCAGCGCGAGGGGAGGCTGCGGAAGGCCTGGGCGGAGAGGCTGCGGTCGAGCGCGTCGTTCGCCGCCTGGTCGGTCGAGGCGGGGTCGGCGACGGTATCGAGCTCGTCGATCGGGGCCTCGCGGCGTGCGCGACCCCAGCCGGCCGCGGTGTTGCGGATGCTGGTGAAGAGGTAGGCGCGGAAGGAACCGGTCGGGCCTCCGCCCTTCTGGATGGCCTGATAGATCTTGGCGAACGACTCCTGGACGAGATCGTCCGCGTCGAACGTGCTCGTCATCGACCGCGCCACCGTGATTCCCGATGCATAGTGCCGTCGCCACAGCTCGGCGTAGGCGCCTGCGTCTCCCGACCGGGTGCGCAGCACGAGGTCGGAGTCGCTCCGCGCCGATTCGGGCGCGGCATCGCTCGGTGAAATGGTGTGGTCGGTCATCTCTCGGTTCTCAGGTCGGAAGCGTGCTCATCAGAAGAGACGCAAACCCCTGGTTCTCATCACGCGGGAATCTCCATTCTTCACCCTCGAGGGGGGAATGCGCCAGGGCGCGAACGAAATCACCGGTCGTCGGCAGGGGCCGCGCGCGTCAGACTCGGTTCCGAGGCGCGTGAGACAGCGTCTCAAAACTTTTCTGAAGAATTCTTGCGAACTCGCGTAATGGATCCTGAACGCCGCCATCTCTCCTGTCAGAGACAGTCTGCGTAGGCCACCGGGGGGCGGCGAGCACAGGCTCCGGCGGATGGGGATCCGCCGGCGGGGTCGGCCCGGCACCTCGGGGGAGGAGTTCCGGGCCGACCCGCTCTGACATGGGGAATCCTCTGATCGGGTACCGGAGGGTTGGGGAGACTGCGGGAGGGGACCGCCGCTGGGGAGCGGCGGCCCCGCCCGAGTCGAGGACGCGGGTCAGTGCCGCAGCGGCGCACCCGTCCACACGGCCGCGACATCGAGGTCCGAGGTCAGCAGCACCGCATCGGCGAGGCGACCCGGTTCGAGCTCGCCCAGCTCGTCGGCCACGCCGATCGCCCGCGCAGGGGTGCGCGTCAGGGCGAGCACCGCGTCGGCCAGCGGGACGCCGGCCTCGATCGCGCGGCGCAGCGCCACGTCCTGCGTGAGCGTGGATCCGGCGATCGATCCGCTGTCCACCCTGGCCACGCCGTCGAGGACGGTGACGTGCAGGGATCCCAGCATGTAGTCGCCGTCCGCGGATCCTGCCGCCGCCATCGCATCGGTGACCAGCGCGACCCGTCCCGGCGCCTCGTCGAACACGAGCTTGATGACCTGCGGGTGCAGGTGGATGTTGTCGGCGATGGCCTCGAGGGTCACCCGTTCGTCGTGCGCGGCGGTGAGCACGGGCCCGGGGTTGCGGTGGTGCACCGGGCGCATCGCGTTGAACGCGTGGGTGAGGATCGTCGCACCCGCATCGAACGCGGCTCGCATCGTGTCGTCATCCGCGTCGGTGTGTCCGACCGCGGCCGCGGCGCCCGCGGCGACGATGAGGCGGATCGCCTCCAGCCCTCCGTCGAGCTCGGGGGCGACGGTGACCTGGCGCACGGTGCCGCGGCCCGCGTCGAGAAGTCGCTGCACATCGGCGGCGGCCGGTGCGCGCAGCAGCTCCGGATCGTGCGCGCCCATGTGCCCCGGGTCGAGGAACGGCCCCTCCAGGTGCGAGCCGAGCAGGTCCTGATCCGTCTGCATGAGGTCGGCGATCATGCCGACGCGTTCGGCGAGTTCGTCGAGGGTCGCGGTGATCAGCGAGACGACCGCGCGGGTCGTGCCGTGTGCGCGGTGCATCGCGCGGGCCGTACGGATCGCCTCGACGCCGTCGTCGAAGGCCGCGCCGGCACCGCCGTGACCGTGGATGTCGACGAAGCCCGGGGTCAGGATCGCTCCTGCGCCCGCCGCCTCGCGCGCATCCACGACCGCGTCCGCGGGAGCCCAGCCGGAACCGGTGCCGCGCTCCGCGACGACCCCGTCCTCGATCCGGACCCAGCCGTCGTCGACCACAGAGCCCCCGGAGACGATGCGGGCGGAATGGATGACGAGCGACCCCTGCGCGGAGCTCTCGGTGCGGACGGTCATGCGGTCTCCTCGGTGCTCGGGGCGGATGCGGGGTTGGTGTGGGCCTGCGGGACGCCTTCGTCGTGCTCCGGGTCGTCGTCCAGCGCGGCGCGGTCGACGGCGATGCCGGAGGCCTCCCAGGTGGGGACCAGCTGCGCGACCCTGGCGCGGAACGAGCGCCAGGAGCGCTCTGCTCCATTCTGCTCCGACCAGCCGATCTCCGCCTGTGCGGCGATGCGCGGGAACGCGAGTCCATCGGCCTCGGCGAGCGTGGTGACGGACTCGGTCCACAGCGGCGCCTCGACGCCGAGGATCGACGTGGCGGGAACGCCGTCGAGCACCATCGCGGGATCCCAGTCGTACGAGGTGCGCAGCGCAACGATGCCGGCCCAGGCCAGCCCGCGCGGGTGGTCGGCGCGGGGCTTCATGTCGAGGTAGGCGCGATCGGACGGCGACAGGATGAGCGCGCCGCCGCGCTCCGCGAAGCGACGGGCGTGCGCCGCGTGGTCGCCCTGCGGCACGGCGGATCCCCAGTACTGCCCGATCATGCCCGTGACGAGGCCGTCGACGGCGCCCGCCTCGTGCCAGGCAACGGGGGTCTTCCCGGTCGCCGCGGCCAGGCGTCCCGCCCGCTCGAAGAAGAGCGCGAAGTCGGCGGCGGACGTGCCGAGGCACTCGTCGCCCCCGATGTGCAGGTACGGGCCGGGCATCAGTTCGGCGACCTCGGTGAGAACGTCGCGGATGAGGTCGTAGGTGCGCTCCTCGTGGATCTTCACCGAGGAATGCCCCACGCCCCAGGCCGCGTAGTGCACGCCGTGCACCGGCAGCGGCTGGTTCAGCGCGGCCGCCTCCGTGACGTTCGCCTCGGTGATCGCCGGGAGCTCGACGAGGTCGGGATACCCGAGCCCGATCGCGTGGGTGTGGCCCGGCAGGTCGATCTCGGGGACGACCGTCATGTGCCGGGCGGCGGCATAGGCGACGATCTCGCGGATGTCGTCCTTCGTGTAGAAGCCCCCTGGTCCGCCGGTCGCGTCGCCGCCGGACCCGGCGGCGGTGAGCCGCGGCCACGCGTCGATCTGGATGCGCCAGCCCTGGTCGTCCGTGAGGTGCAGGTGCAGGTGGTTGTACTTGAGCGAGACGGCGCGGTCGATCCAGCGTTCGACGTCGGCGACGCCGAAGAAGTGGCGGGCGACATCGAGCATGACACCGCGGTAGCGGAACCGCGGTGCGTCCTCGATGCGGACTCCGGGGACGGACCAGTCGGACTCGTCGTCCGCGTTTCCGGGGCGCTCGCCGCGGCGCAGCAGCTGCAGCAGGGTGCGGGTGCCGTAGAAGAGGCCGGCGGCATCGTGCCCGGTGATGCGGATCCGCTCGGCGCCGGCGTCGAGCGTGTAGCCCTCGGCGGATCCTCGCGTCGCGTCGAGCCCGAGGGCGATCTCGGTGGTCCCTGTATCGCTCAGCGCATCGCGGCCGAGCAGCGCTTGCAGGTCCGCGCGCAGCAGCGCGACCGCGCCGTGGTCGCCCGTGAGGCGCACGGACCGGAGCGGGACGGACTCTTCGCCCAGTCGGACGGAGGAGGGGAACGGGATGAGCGACGGTGCATCATGCAGGACCATGAACAAAACGTACCGTGCCCGGGCCGGGGGGCGGAGACGCCCTGGCGTCATCGCCCTCCGGATCCCCATCACGATCCGCTAGGCTCGGAATGTCGCGACTGGCGTCTGGGTGGGTCACCACCGGGGAGCGACCGTCATGGATTCGACCGCGCGCCTGGGCCGATGAGCACCCTTCTCTTCGTAACCGTCAAAGGAGCATGCCATGACCGACCGTTTCTTCAACGCGCCCCTCTCCGAGGTGGATCCCGAGATCGCCCAGGTCCTCGACCGTGAGCTGAAGCGTCAGCAGACGTTCCTCGAGATGATCGCCTCGGAGAACTTCGTCCCCGTCTCGGTCCTGCAGTCGCAGGGATCCGTGCTGACCAACAAGTACGCCGAAGGCTACCCCGGCCGCCGCTACTACGGGGGCTGCGAGGAGGTCGACGTCGCAGAGGAGCTCGCGATCGCCCGCGCCAAGGAGCTGTTCGGCGCCGAGTTCGCGAACGTCCAGCCGCACTCCGGCGCGACCGCGAACGCCGCGGTGCTGCACGCGATCGCCCGCCCCGGCGACACCCTGCTCGGCCTGTCCCTCGACCAGGGCGGTCACCTCACGCACGGCATGAAGATCAACTTCTCCGGCCGGCTCTACGACATCGTCGCCTACGGCGTGAACCCGGAGACCTCGACCATCGACATGGACGAGGTGCGCCGCCTCGCCATCGAGCACAAGCCGAAGGTCATCATCGCCGGATGGTCCGCCTACCCGCGCACCCTCGACTTCGCCGCGTTCCGCGAGATCGCCGACGAGGTCGGCGCGCTGCTCTGGGTCGACATGGCCCACTTCGCCGGTCTCGTCGCCGCGGGCCTGCACCCGAACCCGGTGCCGCACGCGCACGTCGTCTCCTCGACCGTGCACAAGACCATCGGCGGCCCCCGCTCGGGCTTCATCCTCACGAACGACCCCGAGATCGCGAAGAAGATCAACTCCGCCGTCTTCCCCGGCCAGCAGGGCGGTCCGCTCATGCACGTGATCGCCGCCAAGGCGACCGCGTTCAAGATCGCCGGCACCCCGGAGTTCAAGGAGCGCCAGGAGCGCGTGCTGCGCGGCGCCGCCCTCATCGCCGACCGCCTCTCGCAGCAGGACGTGAAGGACGCGGGCATCGCGGTCCGCTCCGGCGGCACCGATGTGCACCTCGTGCTCGTCGACCTGCGCGACGCCGAGATCGACGGCAAGCAGGCCGAGGATCTGCTGCACGACATCCACATCACGGTCAACCGCAACGCCGTCCCGAACGACCCGCGTCCGCCGATGGTCACCTCGGGTCTGCGGATCGGCACCCCGGCGCTCGCGACCCGCGGATTCGGCGACGCCGAGTTCACCGAGGTCGCCGACGTCATCGCCCTCGCTCTGCAGCTCGGTGTGGATGCGGATCCCGCCGAGGTCGAGGCGCTGCGCGCCCGCGTCGACGCGCTCGCGGCCGCCTTCCCGCTCTACCCGGACCTGCAGCAGTAAGCGCACGGCCCGTTTCCTGACCGCGAGACTCCATCTCCGCGACGAGAGTGCGCACGAGAGGCGCTGTCTCGTCGCCGAGTTGCAGTCTCGCGGTCATAAGAACCGCGGAGGGTATCAAGGAGTGTTGACATGACCGCGAAGATTCTGGATGGCAAGGCCGCTGCGGCGGAGATCAAGGCAGAGCTCGCAGAGCGGGTCGCCGCGCTGCGGGAGAAGGGCATCGTCCCGGGCATCGCCACGGTGCTGGTCGGGGCGGACCCCGCCTCGCAGCTGTACGTGGGGATGAAGCACCGGCAGTCCGAGGCGATCGGGATGAACTCGATCCAGCGCGAACTGCCCGCCGACGCCACGCAGGCCGAGGTCGAGGCCGTCATCGACGAGCTCAACGCGGATCCGGCGTGCCACGGCTACATCGTGCAGCTGCCGCTGCCGAAGCACCTGGACACCGACGCGATCCTCGAGCGGATCGACCCCGCGAAGGATGCCGACGGCCTGCACCCGACCAATCTCGGCCGGCTCGTGCTGAACGTGAACGCGCCGATCCGCACGCCGCTGCCCTGCACGCCCCGCGGCGTGATCGAGCTGCTGCTGCGCAACGACTACGACCTCAAGGGCAAGCACGTCGTGGTCGTCGGCCGGGGCGTCACGATCGGACGCCCGATGGGGCTGCTGCTCACGCGCCGCGACATCAACGCCACCGTCACCCAGGTGCACACGGGAACGCCCGACATGTCGCCGTACCTGCGCGAGGCCGACGTCATCGTCGCCGGTGCCGGCGTCAAGCACCTCATCACCGCCGCCGACGTCAAGCCCGGCGCCGCGGTGCTCGACGTGGGCGTGACGCGCGAGACGGATCCGGAGACCGGCAAGAGCAAGGTCCACGGAGACGTGGATCCGGCGGTCGCAGAGGTCGCCGGCTGGATCTCGCCGAACCCGGGCGGCGTGGGCCCGATGACGGTCGCGCTGCTCATGACGAACGTGGTCGAGGCCGCGGAGCGCACCGCGGCCTGAGCCCGCACGAACGAAACGGGCGGATCCGACGACAGGTCGGATCCGCCCGTTCTGCGTACGGAGAGCCGAAGGTCAGCCGAGCTCGTCGAGCATCCGGCGCTGCTCGGGAGTGAGGCCGTCCTTGAGCTCCTCACGCCCTGCGGCGGCCGCCGGCGAGGAAGCGGTGGACGAAGCGGCCGCGGTGGACGAAGCGGCCGCGGTGGACGAAGCAGGGGAGGCGGATCCGCGGCGGGACCCGGAGATCTTCGCCCCGGCGGCGTCGTACAGCTCGCCGGCCTTGCGGGACAGCGCGTCGTCGATCTGGTCGTAGACGACCCAGCCGATCAGCAGGATCACCGGCGGGATGATCCAGCCCCAGAGGTTCCCGGCGCGCACGCCGCTCAGCCAGACCGTGAGCAGCCAGATCAGGAACTCGACCACGAACACGGCGAGGTACTGCACGACCTTGGTGCCGCCGGCCGACAGGGAGGTGGCGGCCTTGTTCAGCATCGGCTTGAGGAGGAGCGTCGCCAGAGTCAGGATCACGGACGCCCACAGCGCGTGCAGGCCCACCCTCGCGGGCGTGAGCCAGCCGATCACGAGCAGCACGACGACGTTGAAGACGTAGAGCGACGCGAACCGCACGATCAGATTCTTCATGCGTCCAGACTGTCATGCGACCGAGCGGGCGGGTAGGGGCGCCGCGCCGGACAGGGGGTGCGCGGCCGGCCGGAGGACCAATATGCTGGCCGCGTCCGCGACCCTCGAGGAGACGCACATGCAGATCGCCCTGTTCATCGCAGAACTGCTCGTGGTGCTCGGCTGCATCGTGATGGGCACGCGCTCGAGCGGCGTGGGCCTGGGCCTCTGGGGAGGGACGGGCGTCGCGATCCTGGTCTTCGTGTTCCGGGTCCCGCCGGGGTCGCCGCCCGTGGACGCGCTCCTCATCGTGCTGTCCGTCGTGCTCGCCTCCTCGATGATGCAGTCCGCCGGGGGGATCGACTGGATGGTGTCGGTCGCGGCGAAGCTCATCGCGCGCAGTCCGAAGCAGATCACGCTGGTCGCACCGCTGATCTCGTTCCTGTTCTCGGTCGGGGCGGGGACGTCGAACATCCTCTATCCGCTGCTGCCCGTGATCCAGGATCTGTCGTACCGCAACGGCATCAGGCCGTCGCGCCCCCTCTCGCTGTCGGTGGTCGCGACCGGCGTCGCGCTCGCCTGCAGCCCGGTCTCGGCGGCGATGGCGGCGATGGTGACGCTCACCGATGTCGCGCCATGGAACTTCGAGCTCGTGGACATCCTCAAGGTGACGATCCCGGCCGCCGTCGTCGGCATCGTGGTGTCGAGCTTCGTCGTGAACCGCCTCGGCAGGGAGCTCGCCGAGGATCCGGAGGTGCAGGCGAAGATCGCCCGCGGCGAGCTCGCGCCGCCGCGCACGGGTGCCGCCGAGGTCAAGGCGGACGTGACCGTGACCACCGCCGGCCGCAACGCGGCGATCATCTTCCTGCTCGGCGTCGCCGTGATCGTGCTGTTCGGCCTGTTCAAGGCGCTCCGCCCGCTCGACGCCTCGGGCGACCCCGTGAGCATGACGCCGATCATCGAGATCGTGATGTTCGTCGCCGGAACCGTGATCCTCCTCGTCTCCCGTCCCAAGGTCGGCGAGATCCCCACGATGACGGTGTTCAAGGCCGGTATGGTCTCGGCGATCGCGCTGTTCGGCCTGGCGTGGCTCACCGACACCTTCCTCGGCGCGCACGCGAAGCTCATCTCGGAGGGCGTCGGCGGCCTCGTCACCGCGGCGCCGTGGATCTTCGCGCTCGGCGTCTTCCTGGTCTGCGTCCTCACCACGAGCCAGTCCACGGCCACCCGCACGATCGTGCCGATCGGCCTGGCGGCGGGGATCCCGCTCGGGCTGCTCTCCGGTATGTGGGCAGGGGCGTTCGCCGGCATCTACCTGCTGCCGACCAACGGATCGCAGATCGCCGCGGCGAACTTCGACACCTCGGGCACCACGAAGCTCGGCACCAAGCTCGTGGACCACTCGTTCTTCGCGCCCACGCTGATCCTGGCGGTGACGACCATCGGGTTCGGCGCCCTGTTCGGCGTGCTCTGGGGCGGGTGATCCGCGCCCGTCCGACGACGGGCCCCGCTACGGATCAGCCTGCGCGGTACAGGTCCCAGGAGCGACGGCAGGCCGCGGCGAGCCGGTCGACGTGGGCGGGGTCCTCGGTGATCCAGTCGGTGCCTGGCCGGTGCAGTTGTGCGGTCGCCTCGTCGCCGAGCAGGAACTCGCGGAGGAACTCCGCCTGCACGGCATCGAACTCCGCGCCGGCCGCGGCCGCCCGGTCCGTGAGCGCGCGGAACCGGGCACCGGCGGCGAGGATCTCCTGGCTGCCGAGGTAGGGACGGTTCAGGGCGACGTCGCCGGTGTCGGCGGCTTCGAAGCCGACGCGGTGCGCCTCGGCCAGAGCGCGCAGACGCGCGGGAGCCATGGTCGGCGGATCGGCGGGATCGCGCTCCTCGCCGCGGGCGTCGCCGCGGTTGGAGAGCGCGACGATGCGGGGCAGCCGGTCCTTCTCGGCGCGGGGGACGTCGACGGCGCCGTCCTTCGTGGTCGTGGTGTTCATGGTGTCGTGGAACGACAGCCGCGTGAGGCGGCCCCCGGTGCGCAGGCGTTCCGCGACCATCCGCTCGGTCAGGTCGTCGCGGGTGCGCTCGTACACCCCGAGACCGCGCTCCGCGACCTCGACGAACGCGTCGACGAGACGGTGCAGCCCCGCCTCGGTGCCGGGCACCTCGATGATCGGGAAGAACGAGAACGTGACGGGGCGGATCGCATCCACTCCGGAGAGGTCCACCTTCTGCCAGGGGCCGGCCGCGCGCACGCGCTCGATCGCGGCGGTCAGATCGGCGGCGATGTCCGCGGGCCTCGCGCGGTTGGGATCGCGCACGAGTCGCGGATGCGGGTTGATCACAGCGACCACCCGCGGATCCTGCGACGCCCAGCGCCGTACGATCGCGGCCGTCGCGACGTCCGTGAAGTCGTACTGCAGACGTCGCGTGAGCGCGGGGGAGAGGAACTCGGCGAGCTCCTCGGGGATCTCCGCCCCGGCGTGCGGACAGCTGACGAGCAGGTCGGCGTCGCGGAGCGCCTCGTCGAGCGAGCGGCGCTGCGGATCCGCGTAGACGACGATGTCGTCGGGGGTGAACGTGCGGCCGGCGGGGATGAGGTCGAGGGCGCTCATGCGGCTCATGCTACCCAGCCGCCTGCCGGGTGAGCGTCAGCGGCCGGGGTGCACCGCGGCGATCGCGTCGAGCACCGTGGCGTACACCGCGTCGGTGTCGATCCAGGGCGGGGCGACGCCCGCGAGCTCGAGGCTGACCGCGCCGTGCACCTGCGCCCAGACGGCCAGCGTACTGCGCAGGTCGACATCCTCGTCGACCCGGTCCGCGCCGGTGAGGGTGCGGGCGAGGGGCAGGAGCGCGTCCAGCTCCGGATCGGGCTCCGGATCGCCGCCTCCGGTGATGCCGTGGGGCGCGCCGGCGATCGCGCCGCTGAACATGAGCCGGTAGCGGTCGGGATGCTCCAGCGCCCACGCGCGATACGCCTCGCCGAGGGCGCGCAGGCCCCGGGGCTCCGCCTCGCGCTGCGCCAGGGCGAACGAGGCGAACGAGTCCGCGACCACGGCGGTGATCAGATCCGCCTTGCTGCCGAACAGCGAGTAGACGGCCGACGTCGAGGTCTCGGCGCCCCCGGCCACCTCGCGCACGGAGAAGCGCTCAGGACCGTCCCGGTCGATCATCGCCGAAGCGACCTCGATCAGTCGGGAGCGCAGGTTCGCGTCGTGTGTGATGGGTCTTGCCATGGCAGCGATCCTATCGTAACGTCGTTCTGTAACAACGTTCTATAACAACGTTCGAGAGGAAACGGCGATGAGCGAGAAGGTCTTCCCCGGTCGGTACACGGCGGCCGTGGACCGCAGCGACATCACGGTGTTCGTCATCGGGATGCGGGCGAACAAGTGGTGGCAGCTGGGTCGCGTGCAGCGCGTGGCGCGGCAGATGCCGAAGATGCTGCGGCATCTCGCCGAGCATCCCGAGGCGGGCATGCTCGGTTGCGAGAGCTGGCTCGGACGTACGACGATCCTGCTCTCGTACTGGGAGAGCCCGGAGCACCTGCAGCGTTTCGCGGCGGACCGGGACGCCCCGCATCTGCAGCCGTGGCGCGACTTCATGCGCACGCTGCTCGGATCCGGCAGCGTCGGGGTCTGGCACGAGACGTACCAGGTGCCGGCGGGGGAGATGGAGGCGGTCTACGCCGACATGCCCCTGTTCGGACTCGCCGCCGCCACGGCTCACGAACCCATCGGCGCGGGCAGGAACACGGCACGCCAGCGGCTCGGTCGCTGAGAAGCCCGCTGTTCAGGCCTGCGGGACCTGCCCGAGCTGCGACTCGACGCCGGCGATGCGGGCGTACTCGTCGAAGCGGAACGTGGCGCTGCCGCTCGCGTCGCTGACGACCGCTGCCGAGTAGGCCTCGTCGGCCCACTGCATGTTCCAGCCTGCGAGCCTCGCCAGATCCCACACCGAGGAGCGGGCGTCGGACAGCGTCAGCTCGGACAGGATCCGCGGCAGCGCGACGACGGCGTCGGAGACCGTGAGCGGAGGAAGGGGAGCGTCGAGCAGGAACACGGCCCGCGTGCCGCTGCCGACCGGTGCGGAGTAGTACGGCGAGCGTCCGGTGATCTCCTCGGCGATCGCGCCGATCTGGTGCGCGGCGCCCGCGATCCAGCCGTCCAGGTCCGCGTCGGCCTCGGCCGGGAAGGGCAGCTCCGCGTTCGAGAGCTCCTCGATCGAGTACGTCGTGCCGTAGTCTCGCAGGCTCGCGACCGACGCGTCGGATCCGCCCTGGGGGTGCGCCCAGGCCCACATCAGCGAGCGGGGTCCCGGGGCGATCGTGGCGACGAGCGATGCACGCGCGACGAGTCGGCGGTTCGGATCCGTCTCGGACGTGAAGGTGAGGGTGCCCGCCGCGAGATCGGCGTCCCAGCGGTGCTCGCCCAGAGCGGCGGTCGCCGCGACCAGCTGGTCCTGACGGAGGGCGGCGAACAGCGCGGCGCGGTCGGCGAGGGGCGCGAGGGCGGGGAAGGTCATGCCCTCATCCTGCCGCGGACGCCTATGAATGCGCCAGTCAGGCGCCGTCCGAGACGGGCTCGCGTTCGGCCGGAGTCGTCGCCCGTCCCATGCGCCAGATGCTCGGGACCAGCATCGTGCCCAGGGCGATGACGGCGTAGACGATCGCCGAGCCCACCATGAGCGCCGTCACGTCGGCGCGTGCGATCAGCCAGCCGAAGGCGAGCGTGCCGATCGGCATCGCGACGAAACTGCCCAGCATGTCGTAGCTGGACACCCGGGAGAGCTTGTCCTCGGGGATCTGCTCCATCATCGTGACGTTCCAGCCGGTGCTGAACACCTCGACGCCCGCGCCCGCGACGAAGGCCGCGGCGACCAGGAGCAGCACCGAGGGGTGCACCCCGAGGAGCATGAGCGGGATCGCCAGCGCGCTCATCCCCAGCATGCCGAGCCGCAGCGGACGCCGCAGCGGCAGCCAGAGCAGCAGCAGCGTCATCACCAGCACGCCGGCGCCCTCCGCGCTGACGACCCAGCCCCACCCTGCGATGCCGAGGAGCGGGTCGTTCTTGGCGATGTACGGACCCGCGACGCCCCAGGCGCCGACGTGGATCGCGTTGAGGACCATGAACGAGAGCACGACGATCCAGAGCCACGGGCGGGACCAGAACTCGCGCCACCCGTCGTGCAGATCGTGGAACAGTCCTGCGCGCTGCCCGCGGACCGGTGGCGGCAGGCGCACGAGCGCCAGGAAGACGATCGCGAGCGCCCAGCCCGCCGCCTGGATCACCATGACCCAGGCAGGACCGGCGAGGGCGACGATGCCTCCCGCGACCACCGGGCCCGCGATCGTGGTGGCGGACCGGGCGAAGGACAGCAGCGCGTTCGCCTGCTGCAGATGGCCGGGCGTGGTCAACTGCGGGATCAGCCCCTGCATCGCGGGCATCACGAACGCGGCGGAGGCTCCGTTCAGCGCGGCGAGGCCGGCGAGCAGCGGCACGGTGGCGGTGTGCGTGAAGAGCAGCGCGGCCGTGGTGCCGATGGAGAGGATGTCCACCACATAGCTGGTCTGGATCACGAGCGCGCGCGGCAGCCGGTCCGCGACGACGCCGCCGAGCAGCAGGAAGAGGATGTTCGCCACGGTGAACGCGGTGAGCACGATCGAGAGCGCACCGGCATCGTTGTCGATGCTCAGCACCGCGAACGCGAGAGCGATCGACGACATCGAGCCCGTGACGAGCGTGAGGGTGCGCGCGAGGAAGAACCAGCGGAACCCGCGGTCCTGCAGAGCTGCGAGGGCCTTCTTCACCCGCCCCATCCTGGCAGGTCCGTTCGGTCCGGCCGGTTCTGCTCCGGTTTCGAAGCGCGCAGATGGCTCGATATTCGGCGCGGATACAGCCATTTGCGCACTTTGTTTCCGTTGCGCCGATCACCGGGCCCGGCGGAGGGCGGAGGCGACCCGACGGGCCAGCTCCTCCGGACGCTTCAGCAGAGGAGCGGTCACCTCGATCACGATCCAGCCCGCGGCGCGCAGCGCGGCGATCCGCTCGACGTCGGCGGCCCAGGTCGCGCCGTGCAGCATCCCGAGGTACTCGACGGCGACCTTCTCCTGGCCGTACGACATGTCCACGCAGCCGAGGAACCGGCCGGCATCGTCGAACACGTCCACGTTGAGCTGCGGTTCGGGAAGCCCTGCATCCGCGAGCACGCAGCGCACCAGGCTCTCCCGCGGCGACCACGAGTCCTGCCGTATCCGCGGCAGCGCGGCCCGCAGCCGGTCGGCTCCGATGCGGCGTCCGACCTCGAGCATCCGCCGCAGGTCGTCCGGCGTCGCGAGAGGCGTCCTGCCGGGATCGGGGCGGCCGCGCCCCTGCCGCCATTCGCGGCAGAAGTAGTCGCCGAGGGCGATCAGGTCGTGCAGGCGCAGGGATCCGAGCGACGCCCAGGTCGCTGCCGGTGATGAGACCCGCAGCCCGTCGTGTTCCGTCATCGCGGTGAAGGACCATCGAGTGCGGTGGCCGATGATTCCGGAGGTGCGCGGCTCGGCGAGCGGTCCGAGCGCGCACACGTGTGGAGGGAAGTCGTCGGCGATCCGCCCATCCTCCGTGAACGCGAGCGGCAGAGGGCCACCCCAGATCGAGGCGGCGGTCTGGTGGCTGAAGAAGTGGCCCTTGTGCAGCCGCGGTGCGTATTCGCGCGCCCGCGCGATCCGTCGCAGACGCTGGCGCTGGTACGGATCTTCCGCATCGACCTCGAAGGAGATGTCGGCAGCGATCCGAACTCCGAAGAACGGCGCGCGGAGGTCGCCACCGCGCAGGCGGGATCGGGTCACGCCGTGTCTGCGAGCGAGCGCGGCAGAGAATTCGCCACCGAGCTCATCGGGAAGTTCCGTTCTGCGTCCCATCCCGACACTCTGCCGACCCGCTCCTGGCTGGATCCGGTTATCCACAGCTCGTCTTCTTCAGAGCGCGCAAATGGCTCCATCCCAGGCCGGGATAGAGCCATTTGCGCGCTTTGAACGGGGGGAGGTCAGTAGCTGGCGGCGGGGCCGGAGCCCGGCGCCGGGAGGAAGCGCTTCGCGAGGGACTCGGAGGCGCGGGCGAGCAGTGCGACGTCTGCGCCCACGGCGACGAACGAGGCGCCGGCGGCGATGTACCCATCGGCCGCGGCCGGGTCGAACGCGTTCACGCCGACCGGCTTCCCGGCGGCTGCCACCGCGGCGAACACGTGCTCGACCGCGGCGACGACGTCGGGGTGGGTCTGCTGCCCGAGCAGGCCCATCGACGCCGACAGATCGGACGGGCCGACGAACACCGCATCCACGCCGTCGACGGCGGCGATCTCGGCCGCCGCGGCGACGCCCGCCGAGGTCTCGATCTGCACGGTCAGGGACACGTGCTGCGCGGCCTGGAGGAGGTAGCCCTCGACGCGGTTCCAGCGGGCGCTGCGAGCCAGGGCGGATCCGACGCCGCGGACGCCCGCGGGGGGATAGCGGGTCGCCGCCACCGCGGCGCGCGCCTCGTCGGCCGACGAGATCATCGGCACGATGAGGTTCTGCGCGCCGAGATCGAGCACCTGCTTGATGGTCACAGGGTCGTTCCAGGGCACGCGCACGAGCGGCGTGATCGGGTAGGCGGCGACGGCCTGCAGCTGCACCTGGAGCGAGTCCAGCGTGTTGGCGGAGTGCTCGCCGTCGATGAGCAGCCAGTCCAGGCCGCTGCCGGCCGCGATCTCCGTCACGAGCGGGCTGCCCGTGCACGACCACATCCCGATGAGGGCGCGGTCGGCACCGGCCAGGTGCTCGCGGAAGGTCGGATTCAGACGAAGCGGCATTCGATCGTTCCCATCGGTCCGTAGTCGCACAGCACCTCGTCGCCGCGCGCCACCCACATCGGGCGCGTGAACGATCCTGCCAGGATGATCTCGCCTGCCTCGAGACACGCGCCGTGCTGATGGAACTTGTTCGCCAGCCACGCGACGCCCGTGGCCGGGTGACCCAGGACGCCGGCGGCGACGCCGGTCTCCTCGATCTCGCCGTTGCGCGACAGCACGCCGGGCACCCAGCGCAGGTCGATCTCGTCGGGACGCTTGTGCACAGTGCCGAGCACCATGGCCCCGTAGGCGGCGTTGTCGCTGATCGTGTCCACGATCGTGCGGCCCTCGAGCTCGATGTGCGAGTTCAGCACCTCGAGCGCCGGCACGGCGTAGTCGATCGCGGCGAGGGCGTCCTCGAGCGTGCAGTCGGGGCCCGAGAGCGGCTCCTTCAGTACGAAGGCGAGCTCGACCTCGATGCGCACGTTCGAGAAGTGATCGACCGGGATCTCGGATCCGGACGGGTACACGGTGTCGTCGAACATCACGCCGTAGTCGGGCTCCGTGATGCCGGTGGCCCGCTGCATGGCCTTCGAGGTCAGGCCGATCTTGCGCCCCACGAGCCTGCGCCCTGCGGCCACCTGTGCGTCGCGCCAGACGCCCTGGATCGCGTACGAGTCCTCGACGGTCGCCTCGGGGTGGCGCGCCGTGATGCGCGGGATCACGCTGTGCGTGCGGTCGGCCTCGGCCAGCTCTGCGGCGAGCGCGGTGATGGTGGATTCGGGGAGCATCAGATCTTCTTTCCCTCTCGTTCTTCTTCGTTGTACACGCTCGGCCGCACACCTGCGGACGAGGTGAGGCGGAGGGCGCAGGGGCTTCCTGTCAGAACGCATCGGGGTGCAGGGGTCCCCGTTAAGCGTCCTGACAGGAAGCCCCGGAGCCCGGAGCCGTACTCCGGCTCCGTACTCCGGCCGGATTACAGCTGGTGGCCGAGCTTGTACTCGCCCTGCTTCCACTCCGGCATGGCCTCGTCGTCGGCGGGCCGGGTGTAGCTGAACCCGTCGGCGCCGATCGTCACGGCCATCTCGCTGGAGTCGGTGCGGGCGACGACCGGCTGCGGGTTGCCGTCCAGGTCGAGCACGAGCGACGCGTCGGTGTACCAGGACGGGACGACGGGGTTGCCCCACCAGTCGCGGCGCTGGTTGTCGTGGACGTCCCACGTGATCACCGGGTTGTCCGGGTCGCCCGTGTAGTAGTCCTGCGTGTAGACCTCGACGCGGTGGCCGTCGGGGTCGCGCAGGTACAGGTAGAACGCGTTGCTCACGCCGTGGCGTCCAGGGCCGCGCTCGATCGCGTCGGAGCGGCGGAGGGCGCCGAGCTTGTCGCAGATCGCGAGGATGTTGTGCTTCTCGTGCGTCGCGAAGCACACGTGGTGCATGCGCGGGCCGTCGCCGCCGGTCATGGCGGTGTCGTGCACGGTGGGCTTGCGGCGCATCCACGCGGCGTAGACCGTGCCCTCGTCGTCCTGGATGTCCTCCGTGACGCGGAAGCCGAGGTCCTGCATGTACTTCACGGCACGCGGCACGTCGGGCGTGACCTGGTTGAAGTGGTCCAGGCGCACGAGCTCGCCCGGGATGTGCAGGTCGTAGCGCCAGCTCATCCGCTCGACGTGGTCGGCCTGGAAGAAGAACTCGTACGGGAAGCCGAGCGGATCCACGACGCGCACCGAGTCGCCGATGCCCTTCACGAAGCCGTCGGGGTTGCGGCGCACGTCGCAGCCGAGCTCGGTGTAGAACGCGACCGCGAGGTCGAGGTCCTCCGGCGTCCGCACGCGGTACGAGAACGCGGCGACCGCCGCGACCGGGCCCTTGCGCAGCACGAGGTTGTGGTGGATGAACTCCTCCGTGGAGCGGAGGTAGATCGCCTCGTCGTCCTCCTCGGTCACGTACAGGCCGAGCACGTCGACGTAGAACACCCGCGAGGCGGCGAGGTCGGTGACGACGAGCTCCATGTACGCGCAGCGCAGCACGTCCGGGGCGGGGGAGGAGGGCGTCGGGATGGGGTTCTCGGTGGAGATGGGCGCCTCCTGGCTCGTGAAGAAGCCGGAGGAGGTGAGCGTCATGTCGGCGCGATTGGTCATGTCAGCGTCCTTGCGTGAAAGAGAAGTCGGTTCGGGTTCCGCTCCCGTCGCGAAAGTTGTCGGTATGAGCGCGTCAGAGCGACAAGAATCGCGACGGGAGCGGGAAGTGGATCCGGGTCAGCGGGGGTCCGGGTCGTCGAGGTCCTGCTCGGCGGGTGGCGCCTGCTTGCCGAACACCGGGTTGTGCGGGGCGCCGAGCGTGATGTGCACGCTCTGCTGGTCGGTGTAGAAGTCGATCGAGCGGTAGCCGCCCTCGTGACCGAGACCGGACGCCTTGACACCGCCGAACGGGGTGCGGAGGTCGCGCACGTTGTTCGAGTTCAGCCACACCATGCCGGCCTCGACGGCGCCCGCGAAGTTGTGCGCGCGCTTGAGGTCGTTGGTCCAGATGTAGGCGGCGAGGCCGTAGCGCGTGTTGTTCGCGAGGGCGAGCGCCTCCTCGTCGGTGTCGAAGGGGGTGATCGCGACGACCGGGCCGAAGATCTCCTCCTGGAAGATCCGGGCGTCGGGGGCGACATCGGCGAACACGGTCGGGGCGACGTAGTTGCCCGTGGGGAAGCCCTCGGGGCGTCCGCCGCCGGCGACGAGGCGTCCTTCGCCCTTGCCGATCTCGACGTAGCTCATGACCTTGTCGTAGTGCTCCGGGTGCACCAGGGCGCCGACCTCGGTCGTCGGGTCGTGCGGCAGCCCGACCTTGACGCGCTTGGCCTGCGCCGCGTAGCGCTCGACGAACTCGTCGTAGACCTCGCGCTGCACGAGGATGCGGGATCCGGCCGTGCACCGCTCGCCGTTCAGCGAGAACACGCCGAAGATGCAGGCGTCGATCGCGGTGTCGAGGTCGGCGTCGGCGAACACCACGGCGGGGCTCTTGCCGCCGAGCTCCATGGACAGGCCCTTCAGGAACGGCGCGGCGTTGCCGAAGATGATCTGGCCGGTGCGGCTCTCGCCGGTGAACGAGATGAGCGGCACATCGGGGTGCTTGACGAGCGCGTCGCCGGCGTCCTCGCCGAGGCCGTTGACGAGGTTGAAGACGCCCTTCGGGAGCCCTGCCTCCTCGAAGATGCCCGCCCACAGGGATGCGGACAGCGGCGTGAACTCGGCGGGCTTCAGGACGACCGTGTTGCCGGTCGCGAGCGCGGGGCCGAGCTTCCACGACTCGAGCATGAACGGGGTGTTCCACGGCGTGATGAGACCCGCGACGCCGATCGGCTTGCGGTTGACGTAGTTCATCTGCTTGCCGGGGACCTTGAAGGCGTCGTCGGCCTGCGCGACGATCAGGTCCGCGAAGAAGCGGAAGTTCTCGGCGGCGCGGCGGGCCTGGCCCAGTGCCTGCGTGATCGGGAGGCCGGAGTCGTAGGACTCGAGCTCGGCGAGGCGCGCGTCGCGCGACTCGACGATGTCGGCGATCCTGTGCAGCACGCGCGAGCGCTCGCGGGGGACCATGCGCGGCCAGGGGCCCTCGTCGAAGGCGCGCTTGGCGGCGGCGACCGCGCGCTCGATGTCGGCCTTCTTGCCGGCGGCGGCGAGCACGTAGGTCTCGTTCGTGACGGGGTTGAGCACCTCGAAGGTGTCGCCGTCGAGGGAGTCGACGAACTCGCCGTCGATGTAGTGCTGGATCTTCTCCGGCAGATCTGCCGGGGCATAGGCGTCGGTCATCATCGTCCTTCCGGGGTGGTTCTGAATGGCTTCGGTGGTGCGGTCAGAGGATCTCGGGGTGCAGCGCCGCGAGGAACGCGTCGCGCGTGCGCCAGCGGTGGTTGCGGGCGGCGAGTTCGATCTCGAGCGGATCGGCGCCCGTGCGGATCAGCTCCACGATCTGGATGTGCTCCTCGACGGAGTGCTCGGCGCGTCCCGGGACGAAGGCGAACGTCGATTCGCGGATGCCGCTCAGGCGCGCCCAGCCGCGATGCACGAGGTCGAGGATGTGCGGGTTCGGGCACGGCTCGTAGAGCACGGAGTGGAACTGGCGGTTCAGCTCGGTGAACCGGTGCGCGTCGAAGTTCTCGAGGAGGCGGGTCATCCGGTCGTTGACCTCGAGCGCCTGATCGAGCGCCGCCGCGTCCAGGAGCGGGGCGGACAGCGACGTCGCCGCGCCCTCCACCAGGCCCAGGGTCTGCATGGTGTGCGCGTACTCGCTCTCGTCGACGAGCGTGACCCGCGCGCCGACGTTGCGCTCGAACGTGACGAGCCCTTCGGCCTCGAGCCGCCGGATCGCTTCGCGCACCGGGACCACGCTCATGCCGAGCTCGTCCGCGATCGTGCCGAGAACCAGGCGGAAGCCGGGACCGTAGGCGTGGGAGGCGATGCGCGCGCGGATCCAGGCGTACGCCTGTTCCGACTTGCTGCCGGCGAGGACGTCGGACATCAGTCGCCCTTCGTCTCGCTGCGCTCGCTCAGGAACCGGCCGGCCTGCACGGCGTCGTACTTCGCGCGCCAGGCGGCGTTCATCGGGAAGAGCCCGTCCACCGGGTGACCGGCCTCGACCTGCTCGGCGATCCAGGCGTCCTCGTCCTCCTGGGTGAGGGTGGCGTCGACGACCTCCTCGACGAGGGCGGGCGGGATCACGATCACGCCGTCGCTGTCGCCGACGATGATGTCGCCCGGCTGCACCGTGGCGCCGCCGCAGGCGATCGTCACGTCGACGTCCCAGGGGACGTGCTTGCGGCCGAGCACGGAGGGGTGCGCGCCCTGAGAGAACACCGGCAGGCCGATCTCCGCGACCGCCGCGAAATCGCGCACACCGCCGTCGGTGACCACGCCGGCGGCGCGGCGGGCCTTGGCGCGCAGCGCGAGGATGTCGCCGAGCGTTCCGGTGGTGGAGTCGCCGCGGGCCTCGATCACGATGATCTCGCCCTCGTCCACGGCGTCGAAGCAGCGCTTCTGCGCGTTGTAACCTCCGCCGTGACTCTTGAAGAGGTCCTCACGGGCGGGGACGAAGCGCAGGGTCTTCGCGGTGCCGACGATCTTGGCTCGGGGCAGATTGGCCGAGACGCCGTCGATGAAGCACGCGTGCAGGCCGCGCTTGCGCAGCTGGGCGCTGAGGCCGGCGGTCGGCGCGGCGATGAGCTTGGCGCGGAGCTGCGGGTCGAGACCCGGGCGTCCTTCGTCTCGCTTCGCTCGCTCAGGAACCGCGGGCGTGGTCTCTTCGAGGGGCAAGCCCGCCTCCTCGCGCGAGCCCCAGGCCTCCGCGCGCTGCAGGTCGTCCACGGCGGGGAGGGATCCGAGGGCGCCGTCGAAGGCGACGGTGCCCTGTGTGACGGTCGTGCGCAGTCCGCCGGAAGTGAGCGTCTTGGAGGAGTGCGGGGCGTCGACCTCGACCACGACCACGTCCCCGGGGACGATCACGCTGGATCCGGCAGGGGTGCCGGTCAGGATGATGTCGCCGGGCTCGAGCGTGAAGTGCTGGGAGAGGTCGGCGATCAGCTGCGGGAGCGGGAACAGCAGGCCGCTGGTCTCGTCGTCCTGGCGCAGGTCGCCGTTCACCCAGGCGCGCACGCGCAGCTCGGCGGGGTCGACGTCGGCCGCCGGGATGAGGTCCGGCCCGATCGGGGTGTAGCCGTCGCCGCCCTTGGAGCGGACGTTCGAGCCCTTGTCGTTCGCGCGCAGGTCGTACAGACCGAGATCGTTCGAGGCGGTCACCCAGGCGACGTGCGACCAGGCGTCCTCGACGCTCACCCGGTGCGCGGCGGTGCCGATGATGAGCGCGATCTCGCCCTCGAAGGCGAGCAGCTCGGTACCGGCGGGGCGCTCCACGACGCCGCCGGTGCCGGCCACGGAGGAGGACGGCTTGAAGAAGTAGGAGGGGGAGGCGGGAGTGCGTCCGCGCTGGTCGGCACGGGAGCGGTAGTTGAGGTGGATCGCGATGATCTTGCCGGGCCGGTCGATCGGTGCGGACATGGGCGCCTCCTCGCGCAGTGGGTGCCAGGGAGGGTGTCCCTTGGCTTCGTATTCGAAATCGTATATCATCGGGTCGAGCCCGGCAAGCATGGCATCCGGATCCGTCCGCAGGATCCTGAACCCCCGTGACGGGCACGACGACGATGTCGGCCAAGACGACGACGTCCCATGCAAAGGAGACAGCATGTCCGCAGAATCCTCCCCGGGCTTCACGCCCACAGGAACCATCGCCTCAGCGGCGGACCGGCGGCGGGTGGTCTTCGCCACCGTGATCGGCACCACGGTCGAGTGGTACGACTTCTTCATCTACTCCTCGGCGACCGCGCTGGTGTTCGGGCAGTTGTTCTTCTCGCCGTTCGGCAAGGGCTCTGAGCAGATCGTCGCCTTCCTCACGATCGGCATCAGTTTCCTGTTCCGTCCACTCGGAGCGTTCCTCGCGGGCCATTTCGGCGACAGGATCGGTCGGCGTGCGGTGCTCATGATCACCCTTGTCCTGATGGGTGCGTCGACGGCACTCATCGGCTTGTTGCCGACTACGCAGGCGATCGGCATGGCGGCGCCTATTCTGCTCATCCTCCTGCGGGTTCTGCAGGGCATCTCGGCCGGCGGTGAGTGGGGCGGTGCGGTGCTCATGGCCGTCGAGCACGCCCCGCGCAAGAAGCGCGGTCTGTTCGGCGCCGCACCGCAGATCGGCGTGCCGCTCGGCCTGCTGCTCGCCAACGGCGTCATGGCCGTGATGACCGCGATCGCCCCGGGACAGGCCTTCCTCGCCTGGGGTTGGCGCGTGCCGTTCCTGCTCTCGGTCGTGCTCATTCTCGTCGGCTACTACGTCCGCCGTCGCGTCGAAGAGAGCCCGGTCTTCACCGAGATCGCAGAGCGAAGGGAACAGACGAAGGTGCCGATCGTGCAGCTGTTCCGCAAGCACGCACTGCTGGTCGTCGTCGCGGCGCTCGTCTTCGCCGGCAACAACGCGGTCGGATACATGACGACCGGCGGGTACATCCAGAACTACGCCACCAACCCGGACGGGCCGCTCCGTCTTGAGAAGGGCCCGGTGCTCTGGGCGGTTGCAGGGTCCGCGGTCACCTGGCTGCTGTTCACCTGGATCGCCGGGCTGCTCGCAGACCGGATCGGCCGGCGCACCACCTACATCTCGGGCTGGATCCTGCAGCTCGTGGGCGTCTTCCTGCTGTTCCCGCTCGTGAACACGGGCAGCGTCGCGATGCTCGCGCTCGCACTCGTGATCCTCACCGTCGGCCTCGGCCTCACCTACGGCCCGCAGGCCGCGCTCTACACCGAGCTGTTCCCGGCATCGATCCGCTTCTCCGGCGTCTCGATCTCGTACGCGATCGGCGCGATCCTCGGCGGCGCCTTCGCGCCCACGATCGCACAGTGGCTGGTGCAGACGACCGGATCCACCATGGCGGTCACCTGGTACCTCGCGGGCATGACCGTGATCGGCCTCATCGCGACCCTTCTGCTGCGCGACCGCAGCGGCATCCCGCTCGGGCCGGAGGCCGAGGCCGAGCAGGCCGTCAGTCCGATCCGAGGGCTCTCGCGGGCCTGAGGCCGGATCTTGCGGGGGCGCTCCGCGCCCGCAACTATGAAGGATCCTTGCAGCTCTGCAGGACGATGCGTGTTCGATCGTCCTGCAGAGCTGCCGTCGTCCTCGGGCTTCGCGTCGCTCAGGCTGTGCGTTCGGCGACCAGGGCGGCGATGCCGGCGAGGATCCGTCGCACGCCGAACCGGAGCGCGTCATCCCTCTGCGCTCCGCGGCCTGCATCCGCGAAGACGGCCGAGGTGCGCGGGAAGCGGCCTGCGTGCATCGTGAGAACGGCGGCCACGCCGGCCGCGAGCTCCTCCTCGGCCGCGCCCGTACCCGCCTGCTGTCGTACGAGTGAGAGGGCGTGCCCAGAGAGCAGAGCGAGCAGGTCGAGGCGCTCCCCGGCCGTCAGCGGCAGTCCATCGGTGGCTGCGAGTCCGGTTTCATACCAGACGAGCTCCTGCGGGCCGGGGGTGTGCGGCCGCTGTGCGAGCTCGACCGACCACGGGCGCTCGAGGGCTCGTGCGAACAATGCGCCGGTCCATGCCGTGAGCGCCTCGTCCCAGCGTTCATCGCTCGGCGACGGCGGGGCGCCGAGGGCGCGGTCGAGCATCACGGCGTCGAGGTCCGCGCGGCCGGGCAGATAGCGGTACAGGGCCATCTTCGTGGTGCCGAGGCTCGCGGCGACGCGTTGCATCGTGACGGCGTCGAGGCCTTCCGCGTCCGCGATCTCGATCGCCGCCTCGGCGATGCCGTCCAGGGAATGCCGGGGCTTCGGGCCGCGTCGTCTCGTCGGGGTCGCGGCCCACAGCACCCCAGGGTCTGCGGGGCCGGTGTCGTCGGCGGATGTCATCGTCGATCTCCTCGAAGTTATTGCGTCCATCGTACGCGGATAGTTATTGTGTCTGAGGGACGCAATTAATCCGCGAACGAAGGACTCATCATGACGACGAAGAAGAAGATCCTCATCTCCGGCGCGAGTATCGCCGGACCCGCCCTGGCTCGCTGGCTCGGCCGCAACGGGTTCGACGTGACCGTGGTCGAGAAGTCTCCCGGCGTGCGCCCCGGCGGACAGGCGGTCGACTTCAAGGGCCGCACCCATCTTGAGCTGCTCGCCCGGATGGGGATCATCGAGGAGGTCCGCGCACGGCAGACCGCGAAGACCGACTGGCGGATGGTCGACGACGCCGATCGTGTGAACGCTGTCGTGCCGGGAGAGTTCATCGGCGGCGACATCGAGATCCTGCGGGGCGATCTGGCCGGGATCCTGCACCGGAGCTCCGAGAGCGACGCCGAGTACGTCTTCGGGGACGAGATCACCGCGATCACGGAGACCCCGTTCGGCGTCGACGTGGCGTTCGCGGGACGTGGCGCCGAGCGTTTCGACCTCGTGATCGGCGCGGACGGCGTGCATTCGGCGGTGCGCCGGCTCGGATTCGGTCCGGAACGGGAGTTCGTCGAGTCGCGCGGCTACTACTACGCGGTCGCGAGCGGGCATGTTCCCCTCGATGGACTGCAGACGGTGCTGCCGAGCGGGCGGGCCGTCGCCTACGGGCACAATCGGCCGAACCGGCTCGTGCTGCTCGGCGGCCAGAAGGCCCCCGCTCTTTTCGTGTTCCGGAGTGACAGTGCCGACTACGACCGCCATGACACGGACTCGCAGCGGGAGTTCCTCGCCGCCGCCTTCGCCGACGGTGGGTGGCGGATACCCGCCGCGGTCGAGGCGGTGCGGACGGCGCCTGACTTCTACCTGGACGCCCTCACGCGCACGCGCATGCAGGCGTTCACGCGCGGACGCATGGCTCTCGTGGGCGACGCCGGCTATGCGAATACGCTGGGAGGATTCGGGACCGGGCTCGCGCTGCTCGGCGCCTATGTGCTCGCGGGCGAACTGGTCGCCGCGCGCGGCGACCACGTCGCGGCATTCTCTGCGTACGACCGCCGCATGCGCAAGCCCACGAAGATCGCGCGCACAGGCAACGCCGGCCCGTTCCTCGCGCCGCCGTCGGCCGCGCGCATCCGGATGCGGGACTGGACGTTCTCGAACGGGCTGATGCGTCGCACGATGCTCTGGATGACCGATGCGTTCGCGACGGACGACAGCATTCCGGACTACGGGCTGGCCTGAGGCCGGGGCTGGTGGACGGCGCGGTCAGGCTCCGAGCGCGTCGCGGATCGTCGTCGCCGAGCGCTGCAGGCGTGCGGCGATCTCGGCGTCGGTGCGGTCCGTGGCGACGTGCACCACGGCGATCGCGGCCGGACGCTGCCCGCGCAGCGCGAGCGGCACGGCGACCGACTGCACGGTGGGGATCACCTCGTCGTGGCTCGTGGCGTATCCCGCGGCCTGCACGCCGGTGGCCTCCGCGCGCAGCGCCGCGCCGGCGCCCGACGGCCACTCCGGCTCGGTGAGCTGGGCGAGGATCGCCTTGCCGGGGGCGCCCACCATGACAGAGTGCCGCGCGCCGGGGCGCTGGGCGACGCTGGCCACCGCGTGGCGCGGCTCCACGCTCACGAGCGTGATGCACTCCTCGCCGTCGAGCACCGCGAGGAAGCAGGTCATGCCGAGCTCGTTCGCGACGGCGGTGAGCTCGGGGAGGGCTTCAGCCTGCAGATCGTTCGCGACGCCGGCGGCGAGGGCGGCCATGCGCGCACCCAGGGCGACAAGGCCCGACGCGTCCCGCGAGACGAGCCCGTGGTCCTCGAGAGTGCGCAGCAGTCGGTAGGCGATCGAGCGGTGCACGTCGAGCGCTGCGGCGATCTCGTCGATCGAGAGCGGTCCGCGCGCGTCCGCGAGGACCTCCAGGATCCGGATGCCGCGACTGAGGGTCTGCGATGCGGGGGCGCCGGCCATGAATGCTCCTCGCGTCTTGATCGCTCGCGCGACCTCGGATAGTCTGTGTTCAATAGTAGAACGTCATGTTCGAATATAGAACGCGACGTCGCGAGGTGCAAGAAATTCTCGCGAAGCGCACGATCCGCGCACCAGCCCGAACCGAGCCCGACGGCGCCGTCAGGAAGGAATCGACGACGATGCAGTTCCACCACCACGGATACGTCTCCCACGACCCCCGCGTGCTCCCCGCCGCAGGGACGGGCGTCGACCGTCCCGCGGACCTCCCCGACACGATGGACGTCCTGATCGTCGGATCCGGACCCGCGGGCATGCTCCTCGCCGCCCAGATGTCGCAGTATCCCGACGTCACCACGCGGATGATCGAGAAGCGCGACGGACGTCTCGTGCTCGGCCAGGCAGACGGCATCCAGCCGCGCAGCGTCGAGACCTTCCAGGCGTTCGGCTTTGCCGAGAGGATCGTCGCCGAGGCCTACAACATCGGCTGGATGAACTTCTGGGGCCCGGATCCGGAGAACCGCCAGAACATCGTCCGCACCGCGCGCACCGCCGACTACGCCTACGACATCTGCGAGTTCCCGCACCTGATCGTGAACCAGGCGCGCGTGCTCGACTACTTCGCCGAAGCAGCCGCCGACGGCCCGGGACGGATCCTGCCGGACTACGGCGTGGAGTTCCTCGGCCTCACCGTGCACGAGGAGGGGGAGTTCCCCGTCGAGGTGCAGGTGCGCTACTCCGCGGGGGAGCGCGCCGGCGAGGAGCGCACCATCCGCGCGAAGTACGTCGCCGGCTGCGACGGAGCCCGCAGCGGCGTGCGCGAGGCGATCGGCCGCAAGCACGTCGGCGGGATCTCCGCGCACGCCTGGGGTGTCATGGACGTGCTGGTCAACACCGATTTCCCGGACTGGCGCACCAAGTGCGCGATCAACGCGGAGGCGGGCAACATCCTGCACATCCCGCGCGAGGGCGGCTACCTCAGCCGCATGTACATCGATCTCGGCGAGGTCGCCGCAGACGACAACCACGCCGTGCGCGCGACGCCGATCGAGGCGATCATCACCAAGGCGAACGAGATCCTGCACCCCTACGCGATCGACGTGAAGGAGGTCGCCTGGCACAGCGTCTACGAGGTCGGCCACCGGATCACGGACGGCTTCGACGACGTGGATCCCGGTTCCGTCGCCGCGCCGCGGGTCTTCCTCACCGGCGACGCCTGCCACACGCACAGCGCCAAGGCGGGGCAGGGCATGAACGTGTCGATGCAGGACGGGTTCAACCTCGGCTGGAAGCTCGGCTCGGTGCTCACCGGCCGCGCCCCCGCCGCGCTGCTGTCGACCTACGGCGCCGAGCGGCATCCTGTCGCCCAGCAGCTCATCGACTTCGACCGCGAGTGGTCCTCGCTCATGGCGCGCAAGCCCGAGGAGATCTCTGACCCGCAGGAGCTGGCGAAGTACTACCTCGCCACGGCGGAGTTCCCCTCGGGGTTCATGACGCAGTACACCTCGTCGATGATCACCGGATCCGACGCGCATCAGGCGCTGGCCGCGGGCTTCCCGCTCGGCAAGCGGTTCAAGAGCGCCGAGGTCGTGCGCGTCTCGGACGGCAACGTCATCCACCTGGGCCACCACGCCAAGGCCGACGGCCGCTGGCGCCTGTACGCGTTCGGCGACGCGTCGGGGGCGGGGCTGGACGCCTGGGCCGAGGCCGCGGCGCCCGTGCTCGCCCGCTTCACCCCGGTCGACGGCGACGTGGACGCGGTGTTCGACGTGAAGGCGATCTCGCAGCAGTCCTACGAGGACCTCGACGTCACGACCGCGCCGGCGCTGTTCCAGCCGAAGACCGGCCCGCTCGGTCTCACCGACTGGGAGAAGCTGTACGCCGCGGCGCCCTCGCACTGGTCGACGACGGACATCTTCGCCGAGCGGGAGCTGTCCCGCGACGGCGTCGTGGTGGTGGTCCGCCCGGACCAGTACGTCGCCGCGATCCTGCCGCTCGACCGCGTCGACGAGCTCGCGTCGTTCCTGGAGGGCGCCTTCCTGGAGGTGTGATCAGCGGGCCGGTTCCTGCGGTTACGCCTCGTCGAGGACAGCCAGCATCCGGTGCACGGCCTGCGCGAGCACCGGGACCTCGTGGTGCGCGGCCTCGAAGACGATCGCGTGGGTCGTATCGAAATAGTGGTGTGCCAGGCGATCACGTGTGCGGATGATCATCGACCAGGGAATCTCCGGCTCGGTGTCCGTGAGTCCGGTCGGCAGGTCCTTCGCGGCCTCGCCGATCTCGAGCAGACGCATGCGCAGGGCGTCGAACAGGATCCCCTCATCCGTATCGTCGCGGTTGATGTGGTCGGCGATGGCGTCGCAGGAGGCGAGCATGTCGAGAAGACGGTCACGCGGTGCGCGGGTCAAAGCGGCACCTCTTCGCGGCTGACGTTTACGGCGACGTCGGGCTTGAGGCCTTCGCGCGGGATCAGGTCGACCGTGCGGCCGAGGAGCCTCTCCAGCTCTCCCTGAGCACTGAGCATGGCGATCAGCCCGACGCCGCGCGGCACATCGACCAGGATGTCGATGTCGCTTGAACTCGTCTCCTCGCCGCGGGCGACGCTGCCGAAGACGCCTGCGTTCGTGAGGCCATGCGCGGCGAGAACCTCGACGATCTCGTCCCGCCTGCGCCGGACGCGCTCCAACTCGGGCAGCGGCTTGTACTCGATCGTGAGGCCGGCCGCGCCCAGCAGGATGTCGACGGCGCCGAAGGAGGGCTCGCGCTTGCCGCGCTCGTAGTCGCTGATCACGTTCTGGGCGATTCCGCTGCGGCGGGCGAGCTCCACCTGGGTCAGGCCGGCGCGCGCCCTCGCGTCGCGGATCACCTCGGCTGCTCGTCCCACAGGTTTCACGATATCACGGAAACGCGATATCGCGAATAGGCGATATCGGTGCGGTTCAGCTCCGGATTCTGGTCGCCCCGCCGGTCACGACGATGCCGCCTGACTCCGGGATCGTGACCGTCAGCAGGCTCGGGCGGCCGACGTGCGCGCCCTGGTGGATCCGCACCACGCGGTCCTCGGGGACGCGGCCGATCGCGCGCAGGTAGGCGCCGGTCGCGGCGGCGGCGGATCCGGTCGCCGGGTCCTCGGTGATGCGCGCGACGGGGAAGATGTTGCGGGCGAGGAACGCGTGCTCCGACAGGGCGTGCAGCACGGTGATCGTGCCGGTCCAGCCCTGAGCGAGCATGAGCTCGGCGACGGGCTCCGGCGCGAATCGGAACTGGTGGAAGATCTCGGGATCGTGCAGCACCAGCACGGGGTGCCAGTTGCCCGCGAACGATTCCCGCGGCGGGTAGGCCGGATCCAGGTCGTCGGTGCGCAGCGAGAGCAGCTCGAGAGTCTTGTCGAGGACCTGCGGATCCAGCCCGCGCACGGTCGGCTCGACGCTCGTGAAGGAGACCTCGATCCCGTTCGCCGCTGATGTCGCCGCGATCGCGACTTCGCCGACGGGTGTGTCGAAGACCATCGCGCCTGGTCCCTCGCGCTCGGCGATCGCCACGGCGGTGGCGACGGTCGCGTGCCCGCAGAACGGGACCTCCGCGGCGGGCGACCAATACCGGATCCGGTGCCGCCGGACGCCGTCGATGGTTGCGGAGGAGAGCAGGAACGCGGTCTCCGGATATCCGACGTCGGCCGCGATCTGCAGCATCTCGGCGTCGGTCAGAGCGGCGGCGCCGAGGACGATGCCGGCCAGGTTGCCGCCCTCGGGCGCATCGGCGAAGGCGGCGTAGCGGAGGATCTCGGGGCTGGCGCTCATGAGACCGAGCCTACGGCGAGCGGGCGATCCGAGGCCGGCCCGGATCGCCCGACGCGTCAGGAGTTCACCCGGATGATCTCCTCCTGGTACGGAGCGACCACGTCGCCGGAAATCCGCAGATCGAGCACGAGGAAGGGTCGGTCGGCCGGATCCTCTGTGCTCCAGGAGGCGAGGCGGTCGAGGTCGGCGAGCGTGCGCACCGCGACCCCCTCCGCGCCGACGGCGGCGGCGAAGGCGGAGAAGTCGACCTGGGGGATGAGCATGGGCTCGCGGGCCAGGCCCTTGAGGCCGTAGAGGTTCACCTCAGCGCCGTAGGCGGCGTCGTTCCAGATCACAGCCATGCCCCGACCTCCGGCGGCGCGGACGGCCGACTCGAGGTCGGCGATCGCCATGAGACCGCCGCCGTCGCCGGAGGTGAGCACCACGGTCGCCTCGGGGCGGGCGCGCGTGGCGCCGACGACGCTCGGCCAGCCCTGACCGATCGCCTGGAACGCGGTGCCGATCATCATCATCCGGTCGGGCGACGCGACCGGCCAGTACATGTTCGCCCAGCCGATGAAGTGCCCGCCGTCCGAGACCACGACGCGGTCCGCAGGGAGCAGCTCGGCGATGCGGCGCGCCGCGGAGCGCGGGTCGAGCCGGCCGTCGGGCGCGGCCTCGTCGCCGGCCTCGTAGACGCGGGCGGCGGAGACGTCGACGCTCTCGCGCCAGCCGGATCCCTCGACCCCGTGCAGCCGCGACCCGAGCGCCTCGGCCGCGAGCCGGGCGTCGGCGCGCACGAAGCCCCCGACGTGCGCGTGCGTGGCGGCGGGGGCCACGTCGATCTGGAAGACCTGCGTGCCCGGGGCGAACAGCGCGCCGAACCGCATCGTGAACTGGTTGAGCGAGGCGCCGAACACCACGGCGACGTCGGCCTCGCGGATCAGCTCCATCGCCCCCTCGGCGCCGAAGCCGCCGGTCACGCCGAGGTCGAAGCGCTGGTCGGGGAACACCCCGCGGCCGAGCGCGGAGGACGCGGTCAGGGCGCCCGTCGCATCGGCCAGCGCACCCAGGGCCTCGCCCGCGCCGGCGAGCCAGGCGCCTCGGCCCGCGAGCAGGAACGGGCGCTTCGCCGAACTCAGGGCCGCGGCGATCCGATCGAGCATGCCCTCGGCGAACTCGCCCTTCGGCGCCTGCGGCGCCGGGACGCGCGGAGCAGGGGCGGCGGCCGCCTCGCCCGCCTCGAGGGCGGCGACGTCGTAGGGGATCGCCAGGACGACCGGCACCCGATAGGTGAGGGCGTGCTCGATCGCGATGATCGTGGTGGCGGCCGCGTCGGCGCGGCCCACGGTGTACGTGCGGGCGCCGACGCCCGAGGCGAGAGCGATCTGGTCGACGTCCCAGGGGCGCGGGCCGCTCGTGGGCTCGTCGCCGACGACGAGCACGAGCGGGATGCGCGCCTGCACCGATTCGGCGAGGGCCGTGAGGGTGTTGGTGAAGCCGGCGCCGTAGGTGCTGGTTCCGGCGGCGATCCGGCCCGAGGCGCGGAAGTGCGCGTCGGCGGCGACCACGGCGCCCTGCTCGTGCCGGACGGCGGTGAACGTGGCGTCGGTCTGCTTCTCGATCGCGTCGAGGAAGTAGGCGTTGCCGTTGCCCATCACGCCGAAGACGGCGTCGATGTGCTGGGCGAGGGTGAGGGCGACGTGCGCGGAGACGGTGGGCATGCTGAACGGCCTTTCGAGACGACAACGGAACGAGGATCCGTATGTGTCTCGCCGGAGCGCGTCGTCGCACTGCGGGCTTCGTGCCCCTTTTTCGAGCACCGGCGCAGCAGCGGGTCGCGCATGCGCCGGACCCGTTCATTCTAGCGAGCGCCGGACGGGCGCGCGGATCGCTCTCCGGGGAGCGGTGCCGCCGGGGCAGGTCACTCCCGCAGCAGTGCGCGGAGGGTCTGGATCGTGTCGGCATCGGCCGCGGTCTTGTCGGGGCGGTAGTGCTTGACCCGGGCGAAGCGCAGCGCGATCCCGCCGGGGTAGCGCGGAGAGTGCTGCACGCCGTCGATCGCGATCTCGACGACGATCTCGGGGCGCAGGAACACGGCCGCGCCCGTGCGTCGCGTCTCGTACCCGGGGAAGGTCTCCGTCTGCCAGCGCAGCAGCTCGTCGGTGAGGCCCTTGAAGGTCTTCCCGACCATGACGAACTCCCCTGGCTCGCCGAACTCGCCGTCCGGATCCCTCGCGCCGAGATGCAGGTTCGAGAGCCAGCCGCGGCGGCGCCCGGATCCCCATTCCGCACCCAGCACGACGAGGTCGTAGGTGAGTACGGGCTTGACCTTCACCCAGGACTTGCCGCGGCGCCCCGCGGCGTAGGCGGATCCGATCGCCTTGACCACCACGCCCTCGTGCCCGGCGGCCAGCGCCTCCCGGGAGAGGCGCTCGGCGGCCTCGGCGTCCGCGGTGACGATGCCCGGCATGCGCCAGGCGCCGGCCACCCGCTCGAGCTCGGCGAGGCGTTCCGAGAGCGGCTCGTCGAGGAGGTCGCGGCCGTCGACGTGCAGCAGATCGAAGAACCAGGGCCGCAGCACGAGCTCGCGCGAGGCATCGGCGCCGAACCGCGACATGGTCTGCTGGAACGGGCGGGGACCGCCGTCCTCGTCGAGCGACAGCGTCTCGCCGTCGAGGATGAGGTCGCGGGCGGGCAGCCCGCGCACGATCTCGACGATCTCGGGGAGTCGGTGCGTGACATCTGCGAGGCTGCGCGTGAAGATCCGGACGTCATCGCCGTGGCGGTGCACCTGTATGCGTGCGCCGTCGAGCTTGTACTCGACCGAGGCCTCGCCGGTGATCTCCAGCGCGGCGCTCGGAGTCGCGGCGCTCGCCGCGAGCATCGGCAGCACGGGGCGTCCCACGGCGAGCCCCACGGCATCCAGGTCCTCCGGGGTGCCGGTGAGGGCGATGATCGCGGTCGTCCCGAGATCACCGGAGAGCATCGCCGCCCGCCGGACCACGGCGGAGGGGCGGTCGGCGGCGCGGGCGATCGCGTCGAGCAGCACGCCCGCGAGCGCGCCGGTGCGCAGCTCGCCGAGCATCGCGCGCGCGAGGAAGTCCCATTCCTCCGCCGTGGCACGGGCGGCCAGTTCCGCGAGGAGGGCGGAGCGCGCGGCGGCGGATCCGGATCCCGTCACCGCGGCCAGGTCGTCGAGTGCGCGGTCGACGTCGGCGACGGTCAGGGAGGACGTCTCGGCGGGCGTCGCCTGGACCGCGGTGATCCCGCGCCACCCGACGCCGAGTCTGCCCTGCCGCGGCGAGGCGAGGAGAAGGCCGACGAGCGGCGCGAGCTCTTCGGGATCCGCGCTCTGGAGCAGTCGCGCCAGCACCTCGATCTTGGCCAGGCGCGACGAGGTGGCGGCGGCCTCTCCGGTCGCGGTGACGAGCGCGCTGAGCCTCATGACGGCATTGTCGCACCGGGCTCCGACATCGCGGGCCCAGGACGCCGTCGGCGCCGGCGCCGTCTCAGCGTGAGCGCCGGACGAGCGCGAGCAGCGCGCGCCCGTAGGCCTCGGACGGATCCGGGTGCTCGAACCCCATGCGCTCGCCCGCGATCTCGATCTCGACGCGGAAGGCGTCGTCTCGCCGCACGAGGCGGCGGAACGTGCCGCGCAGGAGGTCGCGGAGCTGATCCTCGCGGGGGAGCCAGACCGCGTCGCCCAGCGTCACCGCGTCGAGCGCCCACTCGGTGGTGCCGTTGAACGCGAGGATCGTGCCGGTCGGGGTCCGCCGCGCCTCGATCGTCATCGTGCTGACCGTGTAGGTGTCGGCCTCGGCCTCCAGCTCCACCTCGTCCGGCAGGTCGAGCTGGAAGCGGTCGCCCTCGGCCGGGTGCCAGACCAGGCCCGCGTCACGCAGGGCGAGCGCGAGCTCGCGGGTGATCACGCCGCTCTCCTGGTCATCGTCCGAGACTATTCCCGCGACCGCGTCGGTGGAGCGATGTCCGCGGGGGAGGGCAGGGTGGAGGCATGACGTCGAACGCAGGCACCGCCGGAATCAGGGATCAGGCGCTCGAAGCGCTGCGCGCGCTCGTGGGCCGCCCCGATGCGGTGTTCCACGACGGGCAGTTCGAGGCGATCGAGGCGCTGGTGGCCGACCGCCGCAGGGCGCTCGTCGTGCAGCGGACCGGATGGGGCAAGTCCGCCGTGTACTTCGTCGCGACCCTGCTCCTTCGTCAGGCCGGGGCGGGGCCGACCGTGCTGGTGTCGCCGCTGCTGGCCCTTATGCGCGACCAGATCGCCGCCGCCGAGCGTGCCGGGGTGCGTGCGGTCGCGATCAACTCGACCAACGCGCACGAATGGACCGATGTGCTCGAGCAGCTCGACCGCGACGAGGTCGACGTGCTGCTGGTCTCGCCCGAGCGGCTCAACAACCCCTCTTTCCGC
Organism: Microbacterium sp. MYb64; assembly: GCF_002979495.1. NCBI lineage: Bacteria > Bacillati > Actinomycetota > Actinomycetes > Micrococcales > Microbacteriaceae > Microbacterium > Microbacterium sp. MYb64. Next base: position 231,635 of record NZ_PCOW01000004.1, read on the forward strand.
GAGCAGCAGCTGCCCGCCCTCGTGCGCCGGATCGGCATGCTCGTGGTCGACGAGGCGCACTGCATCAGCGACTGGGGGCACGACTTCCGTCCCGACTACCGGCGGCTGCGCGACCTGATCGCGCAGATGCCGTCCGACGTGCCGGTGCTCGCGACCACCGCGACCGCGAACAGCCGGGTGGTGGCCGATGTCGCGGAGCAGCTCGGCACGAGCGGCGCGCACATGGAGGGCGAGCCCTCCGGATCCGGATCCGAGGTGCTCACGATCCGTGGACCTCTGGCGCGGTCGTCATTGCGGCTGGGGGTCCTGCGCCTGCCGGATGCGACGAGCCGGCTCGCCTGGCTGCTCAGCCACCTCGACGACCTTCCGGGATCCGGCATCATCTACACGCTGACGGTGGCCGCCGCCGTTGACACGGCACGGCTGCTGCGCGAACGCGGACACGAGGTCCGCGCCTATACGGGCCAGACGGATCCGGACGAGCGCGCCGAATCCGAGAGCATGCTGAAGCGCAACGAGGTGAAGGCGCTGGTCGCGACGAGCGCACTCGGGATGGGCTTCGACAAACCGGATCTGGGCTTCGTCCTGCACCGGGCGCCCCCTCGTCGCCCGTCGCGTACTACCAGCAGGTCGGTCGCGCGGGGCGCGCGAGCGAGAGCGCCGACGTGCTGTTGCTGCCCGGTGCGGAGGACCGGGACATCTGGCACTACTTCGCGACCGCGTCGATGCCGGACCGGGAGCGCGCCGAGCGCGTGATCGCGGCGCTCGGGGATCAGCCCGTCTCGACGCCGGCGCTCGAGGCGATAGTCGACATCCGGCGCACGCCGCTCGAGCTGCTGCTGAAGGTGCTCGACGTGGACGGCGCGGTGCGGCGCGTGCAGGGCGGGTGGATCGCCACGGGGGAGCCGTGGAGTTACGACGCCGAGCGCTACGGCCGGATCGCGGCGGAGCGCCTCGCCGAGCAGCAGCACATGATCGAGTACGAGCAGACCGGCGGGTGCCGCATGGAGTTCCTGCAGCGCACTCTCGACGATGCGACCGCTGTGCCCTGCGGGCGGTGCGACAACTGCGCGGGCGTCTGGTTCCCGACACAGGTCGGATCCGCGGCGGCGGACGCCGCCACGACGTCGCTCGACCGGGTCGGCGTGCCGATCGAGCCGCGTCGCGCCTGGCCGACCGGGGCGGACCGCCTCGGAGTGCCGGTGAGGGGGCGCATCGACGCGGCGGAGCAGGCGGGTGAGGGCCGCGCGCTCGCGCGGCTCACCGACCTGGGCTGGGGCGGCACGATGCGGGAGCTGTTCGCGGCCGGGGCCGTCGACGGGCCGGTATCCCCGTCGGTGCTCGCGGCCTGCGTGCGGGTGCTGGCCGGGTGGGGCTGGGCGGAGCGCCCGGCCGCGGTCATCGCGATGCCGTCGCGATCGAGGCCCCAGCTCGTCGAGTCGCTGGCGCAGGGGCTCGCGAGCATCGGCCGGCTCCCGTATCTCGGCGCGCTCGGTCTCGCGGACGGCGGGCCGACGGGTGGCCCCGGTGGCAACAGCGTCTTCCGTCTCGCGGGGGTCTGGGACCGCCTCAGCGCGGACGGCATCGATGTCCCCGCGGGTCCCGTGCTCCTCGTGGACGATATGGCCGACAGCCGGTGGACGCTCACCGTCGCCGCCCGTCTCCTCCGCCGCGCGGGTGCGACTGACGTCCTGCCGTTCGTGCTCGCGCTGCGGGGCTGAGGGCCTCGCCGACGGTTCGTCGTTCGGTTCGGGGCGCACCAGCGCGTTTTGGGGCGCGTCACACCGGGATTTCGTGAGGAGACGCGCCCCAAACGGAATGATTGCGCCCCAAACGTGAGTTGCGTGGCCTAGGGGCCGGGCCGGGCCGAAGGAATCGAGGCGGAGATCGAAGGGTCGTATCCCCGAATCTGGATGCGGATCCGAATCCGGATCCAGATGCTGATCCGGATCCAGATGCTGCTCCGGATCCAGGGATACTGCACCGGATCCGGATGCTGACCCGGATCCGGATGCTGCTCCGGACGGTGCTCCCGGTACCTTTACCACCCGGTTTTGGGGCGCGTTCGTGCGGTTTGGGGCGCGTCACCGCGAGATTCGGCGTCGAGACGCGCCCCAAACGGAGCAGACGCGCCCCAAACCGGGCGCGAGGGCCAGCGGCACCCGGCCAGAGGGTCAGCGCACCCGGCCGAAGGCGCGGGCCGGGTGCTCCAGGAGTTCCATGACGCGGCGGAGGAACGATGCGGCGTAGCCGCCGTCGCACACGCGGTGGTCGAAGACCAGCGAGAGCTGCGCGATGCGCCGGGCCACGATCGCGCCGTCGACGACCCACGGGCGCTCGATCATCCGGCCGATGCCGAGGATCGCGACGTCGGGGTGGTTGATGATCGCGGCGGATCCGTCGACGCCCAGGCCGCCGTAGTTGTTGAGCGTGAAGGTCGATCCGCGCAGCCGCTCCGGCGGCATGGATCCGGCACGGGCGGTCGTCGCGAGCTCGCGCAGCGCGGCGTCCAGCTCGTCGACGCTGAGCTCGTGCGCCCGCGGGATCACCGGCACCATGAGACCGCGCTCGGTGTCGGCGGCGACGCCGAGGTTGACGCCGTCGAACGAGAGGATCTCGGTCGCGTCGTCGCTGAGTCGCGAGGCCAGGAGCGGGTGCTCGGCGAGCGCGATCAGCACGAACCGCGCCACGAGGGCCGTGACGGAGGGGGCCTTGCCGCCTTCCGGCGCCATGGCGGCGCGGAGGTTCCAGAGCTCGGTGACGTCGACGTCGACCCAGACCGTGGCCTCGGGGATCTCGGACCGGCTGCGGGTGAGCTTGGCGCTCACGGCCTTGCGCAGCGGCGACATCCGCTCGCGGGAGGCGACGACGAGACCGTCGACGGTTCCCCCGGCGCGCTCAGCGGTCCCGCGCGCTGCCGCGGGAGTGCCGCCCGGGGAGGCGAGCGCGTGCAGCGACATCCCGTCCACCGCCTGGTCGACGGCCGCGCGCAGCACGTCGGCGCGGGTGACGGCGCCGTCGGATCCGGTGGGGTCGATCCGACGCACATCGACGCCGAGATCCCGCGCGAGCCGGCGGACGAGCGGGGAGCGCACCGCGACCGGGCCGTCCTTCGTCTCGCTGCGCTCGCTCAGGAACCCGTCCGGGGACGGGGACGTCGGTGCGGGAGGCTGCTCTGGTGCGGCGTTTCGTCTCGGTCGCGGCGGCGCCGCGTCCTCGCTCAACGACCCCAGGGGCTGGCCGGCCGTGCGGCGCGCGCGGCGGCGACCCGATCCGGCGCGTTCGGACGTGCCGTAGCCGATCAGCACGTTGCCGGAGCCGGATCCCGCACGCTCCTCGGCGCGATAGGCGTCCTTCTCGACGTCGCCGCCCGCGTCCTTCGTCTCGCTGCGCTCGCTCAGGAACCGGTCCGAGCTCGGATCCGCGACCTCGAGCACCGGGGCGCCCACATCGATCGTCTCGCCGGGCTCGCCGTGCAGCGCCAGGACCACGCCCGCGAACGGCGACGGCAGCTCGACGACGCTCTTCGCGGTCTCGACCTCGGCGATGGGCTGGTCGGTGCGGATGGTGTCGCCGACCTGTACCAGCCACTGCACGAGACCGGCCTCGGTGAGGCCCTCGCCGAGGTCGGGCAGGCGGAAGACCTTCGTCGTCGCGGTGGTCATGCTTCTTCTCCGTGCTCGTCGAGCCAGTGCAGCGTGTCGATCGCGTCGAGCACGCGATCGGCGTCGGGCAGGTACCAGTGCTCGAACTTCGGCGGCGCGAACGGGGTGTCGAAGCCGGTGACCTTGCGCACGGGCGCCTCGAGGAACTCGAAGCAGCGCTCGAACACCCTGGACTGGATCTCGCTCGCCACGCTCGCGTAGCCCGGCGCCTCGGCGACGACCACGGCCCGGCCGGTCGATCGCACCGCGGCGGTGATCGTGGCGTCGTCGATCGGGGTGAGGGTGCGCACGTCGATGACCTGCACGCTGCGTCCCTCGGCGGCCGCGATCCCTGCGGCCTCGAGGCACGTCGCCACCGAGGAGCCGTAGGAGATGAGCGTCACGTCGGTGCCCTCGCGGGCGATGCGGGCGGATCCGATCTCGCCGACGATCGACGTGTCGACCTCGCCCTTCGTCCAGTACAGCTTCTTCGGCTCGAGGAAGATCACCGGATCCGGCGACGCGATCGCGGCGCGCAGCAGCGAGTACGCGTCCTGCGGAGTGGACGGGCACACCACGGTCAGCCCCGGTGTGTGCGCGTAGTAGGCCTCGGAGGAGTCGCAGTGGTGCTCGACGCCGCCGATGCCGCCGCCCGTGGGGATGCGGATCACCATCGGCATCGGCAGGGCGCCGCGGGTGCGGTTGCCGAGCTTGGCGACGTGACTGACGACCTGCTCGAACGCGGGCAGGGCGAAGGCGTCGAACTGCATCTCGATCACGGGACGCATGCCGTTCATGGCCATGCCGACGGCGGTGCCGACGATCCCGGACTCGGCGAGCGGCGTGTCGAAGCAGCGGTCCTCGCCATAGCGCTCGGTGAGGCCGTCGGTGATGCGGAACACCCCGCCGAGGGCGCCGACGTCCTCGCCGAAGACGATGACGTCGGAGTCGGCCTCGATCGCGTCGGCGAGCGCGCGGTTGAGCGCCGCCGCCATCGTCATGGTCTGCACGGTCGGCGCCGTCCGGTCCTCGGGGTGCGCGGGGTCCACGCGGACGTCCTCGTGGGCGATGGTCATCGGATGCCTCCTTCGGGAGCGGATGCTTCGTGGGCGGATCCGGAGCGCTCCAGCTCGTCGCGCAGCTGGTGCCACTGCTCCTGCAGCTGCGGCGACCTGGTACTGCGCACGAACCGGAACAGGTCTTCCGGATCGAGGTCGGTGTCGGCGTTGAGAGCATCGCGGAGCGCGGCGGCGATCGTCTCGGCGCCCTCGGCGAGCTCCTGCTCGCGGGCCTCGTCGAGCAGACCGCGCGCGGTGAGAAGCGTGCGCAGGCGCGTCAGCGGATCCTTCTCCGCCCAGGCCTGCACCTCGGCGCGCTCGCGGTAGCGCGTGTCGTCGTCGGCGTTCGTGTGCGCCTGCATCCGATAGGTGTGCGCCTCGACGAGGGTCGGGCCCCCGCCGGCGCGCGCCCTGTCCACGGCCTCGCCGAGCACCGCGAGGAGGGCCGCCACGTCGTTGCCGTCCACGCGCTGGCCCGGCATGCCGTAGCCGATCGCCTTGTGCGCGAGCGAGGGGGCGGCGGTCTGCCGCGAGAGCGGCACCGAGATCGCGAACTCGTTGTTCTGCACGAAGAAGACGACGGGCAGGTGGAACACAGCGGCGAAGTTCAGCGCCTCGTGGAAGTCGCCCTCGCTCGTGGACCCGTCGCCGCACATCGCGAGCACGACCGTGTCCTCGCCGCGGTGCTTCGCGGCCTGCGCGAAGCCGACCGCGTGCAGCAGCTGCGTCGCGAGCGGCGTGGTCTGCGGTGCCACGTGGTGCTCGTGCGGGTCGTAGCCGGAGTGCCAGTCGCCCTTCAGCAGCACCATGGCGTCGGCGGGGGAGACGCCCCGGGCGATCACGGAGACCGAGTCGCGGTACGTCGGGAACAGCCAGTCCTGCGCGCCGAGCACGAGCGAGGCTGCGATCTGGCAGGCCTCCTGGCCGTGCGAGGAGGGGTAGACGGCGAGGCGCCCCTGCCGGACCAGGGCGTTCGCCTGGTCGTTGATCCGGCGCCCTTCGACGAGGCCGCGGTAGGCGCGTCCGAGGAGCTCGTCCTCTGGCATCGGGTAGCCGTCGTCGACGCGGGCGGATCCGGTCTCGTCGATGAGCCGCACGGGCTCGTCGCGGGGGAGCAGATCGCGGGGATCCGTGTCGTGCGCGTGGCTCGTGGCAGGCATGGTGTGCTGCATCGGGTCCGCCTTCCTTGCCGAACGTGATGCCTCCAGTGTGCGTCCGGAAATGCAGTCGTCCAACAAGATCCCGGCGAATCTGGACGATTGCAGAGCAACCACGCCAGAATGATGCAGAGTGTCAATGAATCATGAGCGGGAAGGTGCACGCATGGCGGAGCTGGATGACATCGACCTGGCGATCCTCGACGAACTGCGCCGTGACGCGCGCGTGTCCATGACGGCGATCGCGGAGACCGTGCACATCTCGCGCGCGGGCGCTCATGCCCGCATCAAGAGGCTGACCGATGCCGGGGTCATCACCGGCTACACGGTGCGCACGGATCCGGTGCTGCTCGGCCACCACGCGTCGGCCTACGTCATGCTCGCGCTCGAGCAGCCGGCCTGGCAGGAGGTGCAGGAGCAACTGCAGCGGATCCCCGAGGTCGAGCACATGGCGCTCGTGGGCGGGGACTTCGACGTGATCCTGCTGGTGAGGGCCAGCGATGCGCGAGACCTCCGGCGGATCGTGCTCGAGGACATCCAGGCCATCTCCGCGGTGCGCTCGACCCGCACCACCCTGATCTTCGAGGACTTCGGCCGGAACTGAGGGGGGCCCGGTGAGGGATCCGCGTACCCCGGAAGGGGATCCGCACGGCAGAATGGGTCCATGACGGATGCGGTGATCGAGCGCGAAGTGCTCACCTGGGATGGTTTCGGCGAGGCGATGCGGGATCTGGCCCGCGACATCCTCGAATCGGGCTTCGAGACCGAGGTGGTCGTCGCGATCGCCCGAGGCGGGCTGCTGCCGGCCGGCGCCATCGCGTACGGCCTCGGCGCGAAGAACTGCGGCGCGATCAACGTCGAGTTCTACACGGGTATCGGCACGGTGCTGGACGCTCCGGAGGTGATCCCGCCGGCCCTCGACATGGACTACCTGAACGGCCGTCGCGTGCTGCTCGTCGACGACGTGGCCGACTCCGGTCGCACCCTCGCGCTCGCCGTGGAGCTGCTGCGCGAGAAGGGCGCCGACGTGCGCTCGGTCACGATCTACACGAAGCCCACCACGATCATCCAGCCCGACTACGCGTGGAAGGACACCGATCGCTGGATCGACTTCCCGTGGTCGGCCAAGGGCACGGTCCGCGAGGAGGACCTGGGGCTGCCTCCCACCGCCTGACCCCCTCTCTCTTTCGAGTCGTCCCCGTGAGCGCACCCCATAGCGTGCGCTCACGGGGACGACTCTGTTGTGGGAGGTGCACTTGAGGGGGCGGCGGTGCCGCGCGGGCCATTGACCGCGAGACTGCAACTCCGCGACGAGAATGCGCTTCGCACCCGCTGTCTCGTCGCCCAGATGCAGTCTCGCGGATGGTGCGGCGGGGGTGACTGCGCCGCGAGGGCGGCTGCGTCGCGAGGGGTCAGTCGTCGGGGGGAGCGATGCGCGGGGGCCAGGCCGAGGCGCCGAGCTCGCGGGAGATGTTGCGCGCGGTGTCGCGGAGCGCGTGCAGCACGGCGTCGGACGCGGGGCCGTCGGCCGTGGGGTACACCACGGCGACCGCCGCGACGATGTCGCCGCGGGCATCCGCGACGGGCGAGGCGAGCGACGACTCGCCGAGCACCGCCTCGTCGACCTCGGTCGCGTAGCCGTGCTCGGCGATCGCGGGCAGGGCTGCCGCGAGCACCGCGGGATCCGTGACGGTGTCGCCCGTGAGGCTCGTCAGCGGATCCGCGAACACCGCGCGCTGGAAGCCCAGGTCGTGCGCGAGCAGCACCTTGCCCATGGCCGAGGCGTGCGCCGGCAGCGCCGCCCCCGTCTCCAGCATCTGCGGGCTGTCGTCGGGCCGGAGCGCGTGATGGATCACCAGCACCTCGGCGAAATGCGGGGCGCCGAGCCGCACGGCCATCCCGGTGCGCCGCGCGAGCTCCTGCGTCCAGCGCATCGAGCGCGCCCGCACATCGAGGGAGTCGAGGTAGACGCTGCTGAGCTTCAGCAGCGTGGGGCCGAGCATATACCGCTGTCCGCCGCGCTCCTTCGCGACGAGGCCGTGCTCGCGCAGGGACGACACGATCCCGTGCACGGTCGACGGCGGCAGCTGCAGCGCGGTCGCCAGGTCGGTGATGCCGAGATGGCGGGATCCCTGCAGCAGTTCGAGCACCTTCGCGGCGCGATCGATCGCCTGGATCATCGGTGCTGCTCCCTCCTCGACGACGGCGGCGACGACGGTGCGGATCCGGCCGTCCGATGCCTTGACAATCCGACGGCCTCATCGCATATTCGACATTAACGAAAAGTATTCCGATTCTGGAGTGCTGTCGCCCCCGGCGCAAGAGGCCCCGTCCTCCGTGTCGTGGCACGCCCCCGGAAGGCGGATCCGTCGGGATCCCACGGCTGCGGAGTGCTGCTCGGACGACATCGTGCTGGTGGAACTGCAACAAGGAGGTCGCAGGATGAAGAAGCTCATCAACGCTCCGGAGGACGTGCTCGCAGAGTCGCTGCGCGGGCTCGCGCTCGCGCATCCGGAGCTCGACGTCGACATGGCGAACCGCGTGATCCTGCGCCGGGAGCGCAAGGCCGAGGGCAAGGTCGCGCTGCTGAGCGGCGGCGGCTCCGGTCACGAGCCCCTGCACGGCGGGTTCGTCGGGACGGGCATGCTCGACGCCGCATGCGCAGGAGAGGTCTTCACCTCGCCCACGCCGGACCAGATGCAGGCCGCGACGAAGGCGATCGACCGCGGCGCGGGCGTGCTGCACATCGTGAAGAACTACACCGGCGACGTCATGAACTTCGAGATGGGCGCCGAACTCGCCGCCATGGACGGCATCGAGGTGCGCTCGGTCGTGGTGGACGACGACGTCGCCGTGCAGGATTCGCTCTACACCGCGGGCCGCCGGGGCGTCGGACTCACGGTGCTGCTCGAGAAGATCGTGGGCGCCGCCGCTGAGGAGGGACAGGACCTCGCCGCCGTCGCCGACCTCGCCGCGCGCGTGAACGGCCAGGGGCGGTCCATGGGCATGGCTCTGACCAGCTGCACCGTGCCGGCCGCGGGCAAGCCCACGTTCGACCTGCCAGAGGACCAGATGGAGATCGGCATCGGCATCCACGGGGAGCCCGGCCGGCACCGCGTTCCGCTGGCGCCGGCCAGGGACATCGCGGCGCAGCTCGTCGAGCCGATCCTCGCCGACATGGACTTCACCGGATCCCCGGCGATCGTGATGGTCAACGGCATGGGGGCGTCTCCGCTCATCGAGCTGTACCTCATGTACGGCGAGGTCGCGGCGCTGCTCGAGAAGGCGGGTGTCACGATCGCCCGCAACCTCGTCGGCGACTACATCACGTCGCTGGACATGGCCGGCTGCTCGGTCACCGTGCTCAAGGCCGACGACGAGCTGATCCGGCTCTGGGACGCGCCCGTCGTGACGCCCGGCCTGCGCTGGGGCGCCTGACCCCTGTTGACACCGCTCCCGTCGCAGAAGCTGTCGGAATCCGGATCCGAGAACGGCACCTTTCGCGACGGGAGCATCAGGAACCGACCGAAGGAGAACACCTGCATGTCGAACACCATCCCGCTCGCCGTCCTCGTCGACTGGCTGCACCGCTTCCGCGACGCCGTCGTGACGCAGCGCGACTGGCTCACCGAGCTCGACTCCGCGATCGGCGACGCCGACCACGGCGCGAACATGGCGCGCGGCATGACCGCGGCCGTCGAGAAGGTCGAGCAGACCGCGCCGCAGACGGCGGATGAGCTGTTCAAGACCGTCGGCATGACGCTCGTCTCGACGGTGGGCGGGGCGAGCGGTCCGCTGTACGGCACGTTCTTCCTGCGGATCGGGGCGACGCTCGGCGTTGTGACGGACGTCGAGCCGTCCGCGCTCGCCGCCGGTCTGCGTGCGGGCCTGGAGGGCGTCGTCGCGCGCGGCAAGGCCGAGGCGGGCGACAAGACGCTGTTCGACGCGATCGCGCCGGCCATCGACGCGCTGGATGCGGCGCTGGCCGAGGGGAAGTCTGCGGCGCAGGCGACCGCTGCCGCCGCCGCGGCCGCCGCGGCCGGCCGTGACGCCACGATCGACCTCGTCGCGCGCAAGGGCAGGGCCAGTTATCTCGGCGAGCGCAGCGCCGGGCACATGGATCCGGGATCCGCGTCGGCCACGCTCCTGTTCGAGACGCTCGCCGCGGCCGTCGCGGGCTGAGGCGACGATGAGCGCCGTCGGGATCGTCGCCGTCTCGCACAGCCTGCGCCTCGCCGAGGCCGCACAGGAGCTCGCCGCGCAGATGGTGCCGGGCGGGACCGTGCCGATCGCACTCGCCGCCGGCGCCGGGACGGACGCGGACGGCGCTCCGATCCTCGGCACGGACGCGACGCGCGTGGCCGCGGCGATCGATGAGCTCGCCGAGGCCTGCGACGGGGTGCTCGTGCTGATGGATCTCGGATCCGCGGTGATGAGCGCCGAGTTCGCGCTCGAGCTGCGCTCCAGCGCGGTTCCGGTGCGGCTCGCCTCCGCGCCCTTCGTGGAGGGGCTGCTCGCGGCGTCCGTGACCGCGGCGCAGGGCGCGTCGCTGGACGACGTCGCGGCGGAGGCGAACGGTGCGCTGATCGCGAAGTCGGCGCAGCTGGGAGACGAGCCGCAGGCTCCGGCCGGGTCGGGGGGCCCTGAGCTCGAGGAGAGCGCGCCGGCGTCTGCGGTCTCGCGGCCGGGGGAGGCGTCGCGCACCGTGCGCGTGCGCAACCCCGCGGGCGTGCATGCGCGTCCGGCCGCGATGATCGCGCAGGCCGCGGCGGGAGCGGAGCTGCGGCTGCGGCGACTGCCGGACGGGGATCCGGTCCCCGCGTCGAGCATGATGCGCCTGCTGGCCTTCGGGGCCCGCCCCGGAGATGAGGTGCAGCTGACCGGGGATCCCGCGGCGGTGGAGCGCGTGGCCGCGCTTTTCGAGGACGGCTTCGGCGAGATGGAAGGCCCTCCGTTGGCGCCCGGAACCGTCCCTTCGGGGGGAACCGCCCCGGCGGCGTCCCCGGCGCCCCCGTCCCCCGGATCGACGCTCCGCGGGCTCGGGGTGAGCCCGGGGCGCGCGATCGCGCCCGTTGCGCAGCTCGGCGCGGCGATCCCCGAGCCGTCCGCAGACCGGGTGCCGACCGCCGAACGCGATGCGGAGGCGGCGCGGATCGCGCCCGCCGCGGCCGAAGTGGTGGCGGTCCTGCGCGCGACGGCGGCCGCATCGGATGGCGAGGCCGCGCAGATCCTCGAGGCGACCGCGCTGCTGGCCGCGGATCCGGACTTCGCCGCGGGCGCCGCCGCACGCGTGCGCGCCGATGGCGCGTCCGCCGCCCGCGCGGTGTGGGACGAGGCCGCGGATCAGGAGCAGGTGCTGCGCGGCCTGGGCGGGCGCCTGGCCGAGCGCGCCGTCGACGTGCGGAGCGTGCGCGATCGCATCGTGGCGAGGCTGACCGGGCAGGAGATTCCGGGGGTCCCCGATCGTGCGGATCCGTTCGTCCTCGTCGCGCGGGATCTCGCCCCTGCCGAGACCGCGACGCTGGGCCGCAGCAGGTGCGTGGGGCTCGTGACCGAGGAGGGCGGACCGACCTCGCATACCGCGATCCTGGCCCGCGCGCTGGGCATCCCCGCGGTCGTCGGGGCGGCGGGCGCGGTCGGCATCGAGCCAGGGACGACCGTGCTCGTCGACGGCGAGGCCGGGACCGTGCGTCTCGACCCGCCTGCCGGGGAGGATGTGGCCGCCGTGGCCCAGGTCCCTGCGTTCGACGGCACCGGGCTGCTCGCGGACGGCACGGCGATCCCTCTGCTCGCCAACGTCGGCGGCGCGGCCGATGCGGTCGCCGCGGCCGCGGCCCGCGCACAGGGCATCGGCCTGTTCCGCACGGAGTTCTGCTTCCTCGATCGCGCCGAAGAACCGACGGCCGCCGAACAGGTCGCCGCCTATCGCGGGGTGTTCGCACCGTTCTCGGGGCGCAAGGTGGTCGTGCGCACGCTCGATGCCGGAAGCGACAAGCCGCTTCCCTTCGCGACCGCGGCGGACGAGGAGAATCCGGCGCTCGGGGTGCGCGGCCTGCGCGTCTCCGCGGCGCATCCGGCCCTCCTCGCGCATCAGCTCGCGGCGATCGCCGCGGCGGGCGCGGCCGAGAGCGCACAGCTCGAGGTGATGGCGCCGATGGTCGCGACGGTCGAGGAGGCCCGCGACTTCGCCGGCGCCTGCCGGGAGGCGGGGATCGCGCGGACAGGCATCATGATCGAGACGCCGGCCGCCGCGCTGATGGCTGCGGAGCTCTTCGCCGTGGTCGACTTCGTGAGCCTCGGCACCAACGACCTCACGCAGTACACGATGGCCGCCGACCGCCTGTCGGCTCCGCTGGGCGCGCTCAACGATCCGTGGCAGCCCGCGGTGCTTCGTCTGATCGCCGCCGTGGGGGAGGCGGGGCGCTCCGCGGGCAAGCCCGTGGGCGTGTGCGGCGAGGCGGGCGGCGATCCGGCCCTCGCGCCCGTACTGGTCGGGCTGGGCGTCACGAGCCTGTCGATGACGGTGCGGTCCCTGGACCGGGTGTCCGCACGTCTGCGCACGGTGACGGCCGAAGACTGCCGTCGCGCGGCGGCCGCCGCACTCGGTGCGGCGACGGCCGCCGAGGCGCGCTCATCCGTGGCCGCCGCCCTGGGCTGACGGGAATTTGGTTTCAAAGCGCGCAGATGGCGGCAAATCCGAGGGAAATGGAGCTCTTTGCGCGCCTTGAAACCCCGGTAGCCGTCAGTCGATCGTCAGGACGAAGCCGTCGGGGGCGGGGGCGATCGTCACGTGCGTGAGATCGGCGACGACGGCGTCGGGGGAATAGGCGGCGGATCCCGCGCCCACCCCGATCACGCGCATCCCCGCGGCGCGGGCGGCCTGGATCCCCGCGCCGGAGTCCTCGAAGACGATGCAGTCCGCCGGATCCGCACCGAGCCGGGAAGCGCCGAGCAGGAAGCCCTCCGGATCCGGCTTGGAGGCGCTCACGTGCTCCGCGGTGACGGGGCCGGTCGGCACGCCGAGCTCCGCGGCGCCCATGCGGACGCGCATCAGCCGGTCGTCCGCCGAGGTGACGATCGCGTGCGGGAACGGGGCGAGGGCCTGCAGGAACGCGGCGGCTCCCGGCACCTCGACGACGCCGTCCACATCGCCGCTCTCGCGCTCGAGCATGACGCGGTTCTCGGCGAGGTTCTCCTCGTGCGGGCGGTCCGGGAGCATGATCGCCATGCTCTGGTGGCCCTGGCGGCCGTGCACGACGCTCAGGACGAACTCCGGATCGAGCCCGTGGGGTTCCGCCCACGCCAGCCACAGCCGCTCCACGACGGCGGTCGAGTCGACGAGCGTGCCGTCCATGTCGAGCAGGGCGGCGCTGGCGCGGAAGGTCTGGGTCATGTTCTCAGGGTAGTGGCGGCGCTGCTCCGCGTTCCCCGAGCGCAGGCTCCGCGCGGCCATAGGCTGGACGGGACGCGGACGAGACGAGGGAGGGCGGCGCGATGAGAGCCGAGTGGGACCGACTGATCCGGCGTCTGCGGGATGCGCGCGCCTCGGCGACGCGGCAGCAGATGCGCGAGACCGACGCGCTGCTCGCCGGGGCCGTGGCGTTCGTGCTGGGCTTCCTCGTCTCGCTCCTGATCTTCTGGCATCGCACCCCGTCGATCACCGGGGCGTGGTCGGTCGGCGCGGTCGCCGCGATCGGCGGCGCCGCCGTCGCCGTGCTGAGCTTCACGGCGGGCCGCATCGGTCTGCGCGCCGAGGCGGCCGAGGCGCCGGAGAAGCAGGATCCGAACATCGCGAACGATGGCTTCGCGATCCCTGGTCAGCGCCTGCGCTGGTACGAGCTGACCGCGATCGCCCTCGCCCACGGCGCCGTCGCGCTGCTCGCCCTGTCCGGGCTCGGCGCGCTGCTCGAGGCGGGCTTCCGTGACGCCCCTGTCTTCGCCTTCCCCGGCGCGGTGCTCGTCGGCGTCGCGCTCGCCCTCACCGGGTACGTCTGCTACCTGAGCGCGATCGCGCTGAGCCCCACCTCGATCTCGCTGATCCTGTCGATCTTCCTCGTGATCGGGGCGCTCACGGCGATGCTCGAGGCGAGCGATCCGCACTGGTGGCGCGACAACCTCTCGGCGCTCGGCATGTCGAGCAACGCCTCGTCGCCCGCGTTCAACGGCACCCTCATCGTCGCGGGCGTGATGGTCACCACGATCGCCCGGTACGCGACCGCGGCGCTGCCCGTGCCGGAGCCGCGGGACGAGCGCGGGCGGACGATCGTGCGCGTCGCGCTCATCCTGATCGGGCTGCTCCTGGCGTGCGTCGGGGTCTTCCCGGTGGATCGCTTCTTCCTGCTGCACAACACGGTCGCGACGGGCATGGCCGTGTGCTTCGCCGCGGTGGTGATCGGACTGCCCTGGTTCCTGCGCCGGATCTCGCGCGTGTTCGTGGTGCTGGGCTGGGTCTACGTGCTCGTGATCGCGCTGCTCGGCGTGTTCTTCGCGACCGGCTACTACAACCTCACCGCGGTCGAGCTCATCGCCGCCGTGCTGATCTTCAGCTGGATCATCGTGTTCCTGCGCACCGCAGGCGCCGACCACGGGCCGTGGGACGCCGAGCGGCCCGAGCGCACGGAGGCTGTCGCAGGGCGCTGAGCCGACGCGCCGGACGGGCGGGCAGGATCCCTTCGCGGAACGACATGTCCGGCGCACTCGGCGACAACCGGCGGTCTTCGCGCCGGACGACAATGGGGAGCATCGACCGTCGTCCGCACACTCGAAGGAGAGACCGATGACCGACACGTCCGCCGCGTCCGCGCTGCTCGACCGCATCCAGGCGCCCGAGGGCTCCGGCCGCGACATCCCCGATGCCGCCACGCGCGAGATCATCGGCCGCGCTCCGGTGCAGACCGTCTCCGACCTGGACGAGGCGATCGCCCGCGCCAAGGCCGCGCAGCCCGCCTGGGAGGCGCTCGGTCACGCGAAGCGGAGCGAGCTGCTGCTCGCGGCGGCCGACGCCCTCGACGCGAATGCGGAGGCGCTCGCGCTGCTGCTCTCCCGGGAGCAGGGCAAGCCGCTGAACGGCCCGAACGCCCGGTTCGAGCTGGGGGCGTGCTCGGCCTGGCTGCGCACGAACGCGACCACGGTGCTGGAGCCCGAGGTGCTCGTCGACGACGAGAACCTGCACGCCGAGCTCGTCTACAAGCCCGCCGGCGTCGTCGGCGCGATCGGCCCGTGGAACTGGCCGCTCATGATCACCATCTGGCAGATCGGGCCGTCGCTGCGGATGGGGAACACCGTGGTCGCCAAGCCCAGCGAGTACACGCCGCTGAGCGTGCTCGCGATGCTGTCGGTCATGAACGAGGTGCTGCCGGCCGATGTGCTGATCGGGATCTCCGGCGACCGCGAGGTCGGCGCGCGGATCGCGTCGCACCCCGACGTCGACAAGATCATGTTCACCGGATCCACGGCCACCGGCCGCAAGATCATCGAGAGCTCGGCCGGCAACCTCGCGCGGCTCACGCTCGAGCTCGGCGGCAACGACGCCGGGATCGTGCTGCCGGGCACGGATCCTGCCGCGATCGCCGAGGACCTGTTCTGGGGCGCGTTCATCAACACCGGCCAGACCTGTGCGGCGATGAAGCGCCTCTACGTGCACGACTCGCTCTACGACCAGGTCGTCGACGCGCTCGCCGGCATCGCCGCGAACGTGCCGATCGGCAACGGCCTGGACGAGAACAACGTGCTGGGCCCGCTGCAGAACAAGCAGCAGTTCGACATCGTCTCGCGTCTGGTCGAGGACGCCAGGGCGCGCGGCGCCCGCATCATGACGGGCGGCGAGGCGGCCCCCGAGCTCGGCGAGCTGTTCTACCGGCCGACGATCGTGGCCGACATCGACAACGACGCCGCGCTCGTGCAGGAGGAGCAGTTCGGGCCGGCGCTGCCGATCATCCGCTACTCCGACGTGGACGAGGCGTTCGCCCTCGCCAACGCGGTCGACGTGGGCCTCGGCGCCTCGGTGTGGTCGAGCGACCCCGAGGCGGCGCGCGAGGCCGCGTCCCGCATGCAGTCCGGCACGGTGTGGATCAACTCGCACGGCGGGCTGCACCCGATGGTGCCTTTCGGCGGCGTGAAGAGCTCCGGCTACGGCCTCGAGTTCGGCGTCGCGGGCCTCAAGTCCGTCGCCGTGCCGCAGGTCGTCTCCGGCCCCGGTCGGAAGGCCTGAGCCATGGCCCGCTCCGCGATCGTCGTCGGAGCCGGCACCTCGGGGAGCATCGTCACCCGGCGTCTCGTGGACGCCGGGTACGACGTGACGCTCATCGAGGCCGGCGGATACGACACCAACCCCGCGATCCACGAACCCTCCCGCGCCGGCGAGCTCTGGCACGCCGCCGAGGACTGGGACTACTACACGGTGCCGCAGGAGCATGCGGCCGGCCGCCGGCTGCACCTGCCGCGCGGCAAGGTGACCGGCGGATCCCACGCCCTGAACGCGATGATCTGGGTGCGCTGCGCGGCGGCCGACTTCGACGGCTGGGAAAGCGCGGGCGCGACCGGCTGGGGCTGGTCCGAGGTGCTGCCCGTCTACGAGGCGATCGAGAACGATCTGCTCCCCGTGACCGACGACTACCCGCTCGTGCCGATCCAGCAGTCGATCATCGACGCCGCAGTCCAGGAGGGGCTGGCGCACAACCCCGACTACAACGGCGGCACCCTCGACGGCGTCTCGCAGGAGCAGGTCACGATGCGGGATGCCCGGCGCGTCAACACCTGGATGGCGTATGTGCGCCCGGTCGAGGACGCCGCCAATCTGCGGATCGTCACGGACGCCGAGGTGCACTCGGTGATCGTCGAGGACGGCGTGGCCGTGGGCGTGCGCCTGACCTCGGTCGCTGAGCCCGTCGAAGCGTCCGAGCTCCGTGCCGACGAGGTGATCCTCGCCGCCGGCGCCCTGGGCAGCCCCGCGATCCTGCTGCGCAGCGGCATCGGCCCGCGCGAGGATCTCGAAGCCCTCGGGATCGACGTGGTCCGCGATGCCCCTGCGGTCGGCGCGAACCTGCACGACCACCTGCTGTCCCCGGTGATCTTCACGACGGCGCGACCGGTCGGCGCCCCGGAACCCGGCGTCTCCGTCACGCAGACGCACCTGTTCTGGCGCTCGCGCGACGACCTCGCTGAGCCCGACACCCAGCCCATCCACTTCTCCGTGCCGATGTGGGGCGAGCTCGAGGCTCGTCCCGGCGTGCACGGGCCCGGCGACGGCTTCTCGCTCATGGCGGGGCTCGTCACGCCGCACAGCCGTGGTGCGCTGCGCCTGTCCGGGCCCGCGGTCGAGGATCCGCTCCTCATCGATCTCGCCGCGCTCGAGGACGACCGCGACGTCGCCGCGCTCGCGGCATCCGTGCGCCAGGCGCGCCGGATCGGCGCGAGGCCGGCGCTCGCCGGGGAGTGGGGCGCGACAGAGGCCTACCCCGGCCCCGACGTGCCGGACGCCGATGTCGAGGACTGGGTGCGCCGCACCGCGATCACCTACCACCACCAGGTCGGCACCTGCCGGATGGGATCGGATCCGGACGCCGTCGTGGATCCGCGTCTGCGCGTGAACGGCATCGCAGGACTCAGGGTGATCGACGCCTCGGTCATGCCGACGATCACCACCGGCAACACGAACGCCCCCGCCGCCGTGATCGGCGAGCGCGGTGCGCTGTTCGTGATCGAGGACGCGGGCTAGGAGGCCGCGCGGGCCGGCCCGTCGGCGGGCCGGCCGCGCAGCTCTCCGAGCAGGGCCTGCAGCCCCGCCTCGATGCGCTCGTCTCCGGCGACCTCCGGCAGCAGCACCGAGACCATCTGCCATCCGGCGTTGCGCGAGGCGACCTCGCCGACCGCCGTGTCGATGTCGACGTGATCGGCGAGCTCGCCGTCCTCCCGTGCCTCGACGAGGAAGCGGCGGAACTGGTCCCGCCAGCGCTGGTTGTTCTCGCGGTGGATCTGGGTGACCCTGGTGTCCTGCGAGGCGTGATCCCAGAAGGCGATCACGACACGCGCGTACTTGGGGCCGAGATCTCCGAAGGGGAGGATCTCGCGGCACATCTGCTCCAGGGCGTCGAGGCCGCGCTTGCCCGCGACCTCGGTGAGGATCCGCCCGTTGGCCTGCACATGGAGCCGGACGAAGGACGCCGTGAGCAGGCTCTCCTTGGTGGGGAAGTAGCGGGCGATCGCGCCGTGGGTGTAGCCGGCCTCGGCCGCGATCTGGCGCATCGTGAGGCGCTCGAAACCCTCCCTGGCGATCACCTTGGTGGCCGCATCCGCGATGTGGTCCCGCCGTTCGTCGTGGTCAACGATCTTGGGCACGTCAGTCCTCCTCCGATGCTGATGATCCTAGAGGCGGGCGAGCCGCGCCCCGTCTCATCTTTCGTGGCCAGTTGGACACGTAAGAATCCGAAACATCTTGACAACACTATCTCCTTGTTGGATATTTAAGTGACCAAGTGGTGATTAAAGACGATGAAGTCGCACCGCAGCGACGCCTCCGCTCCGAGATCCCATCCCTCGCTCTGACAGGAAGCACACATGCACATCACGCGCGCACTCCGTGTCGCCGCCGCGGTCGTCGCCGTCGGCGCGGCCGCCGCCCTCGCCGGCTGCTCGTCCTCGTCCGGCGGCGCCGAACCGGGCAAGAAGGGCGACCTGACCACGGTCAAGGTCGCCACGATCGGGCTCACCTCCGACGGGAGCCTGCTGACCGGGATGGCGAAGGGGTTCTTCGCCGATGAAGGACTCAGCATCGAGACCTCGATCGTCGCGAACCCGCCCGCCGGTCTCGCCGCCGCGCAGAGCGGCCAGGTCGACATCGCCTACTCGCCCAGCATCCCGCTGCTGAACGCGCTCAGCCAGGGCGTGAAGATGAAGGTCGTCGCTCCCGCCGACGGCTACCCGGACGCCGCGACCAGCGCCTCCGACCCCGCGTCCTTCGACGACACCGGTCTGTTCGCGAGCGCATCCAGCGGCATCACGTCCGTGAAGGAGCTGGCCGGCAAGACGATCGCGGTCCCCGCGCGCAAGGCCCAGCTCGAGGTCGTCATCGCCGATCAGCTCAAGAAGAACGGCATCGACCCCGCGACCGGCGTGAAGTGGGTCGTGCTCGACTTCACCTCGGCCGTCGCCGCCCTGAAGAGCGGCAACGTCGACGCGGCAGGGCTGGTGAGCCCCTTCACCGCGCAGGCGCTCTCCGCGGGCAACCCCCAGCTCGCCGCGCCGTCGATCGGCTTCTTCGAGACCGGTGCGACGGGCCTCTGGACGACGGGGGACGCGACTGCGACCTCGAAGAAGGACGTGGTCAGCGCGTTCCAGCGCGCGATCGCGAAGTCCAACGAGTACGCCACCGCGCACCCCGAGGAGGCCATCAAGGCCGGTCTCGCCTACACGACGTCGACGCTCGCGGTCGATCAGGTCAAGGTGCCGGTGTGGCCGGCGACCGTCACGGACCAGGACCTGCAGCGTCCCGACGACAAGATGGTGGATCTCGGGTTCCTGAAGAAGCCGGTCGACCTCTCGGGCGTCATCCTCACGAAGTGACGGCCATGACCCGCTCCCGCATCCTCCCCGCGCTGCTCGGCGCCGCCGGTGCGCTGACCGCTCTCGTGGTGTGGCAGCTCGCGGCGACGGTCGGCCCGCTCGCCGGTGCGCCGCTGCCCTCCGCCCTCGAGGCGCTGGGCGCGGCGGGCCGGCTGCTGGGCACGCCGCAGCTCTGGCAGGCGATGGCGGCCACCCTGGTCATGGCGCTCACCGGCCTCATCGTCGCCGCGCTCGTCGGCGTGCTGCTGGGCATCGCGATCGGATCCTCTCCGCTCGCGATGCACGCGACCAGGGTGCCGCTGGAGTTCCTCAAGCCGATCCCGCCCATCGTGATCCTCCCGGTCGTGGTGCTCGTGCTCGGCCCCACCTCGGGGATGGGGACCTTCCTGGTCTTCTTCGGCTCGTTCATCGCGATCGCGGTGCAGTCCTCCGCGGGCGTGTTCGACACCGATCCCGTGGCCCGCGCGACGGGCGCCTCCTACGGGATGAGCCGCGCGGAGATCCTCACCCGGATCGTGATCCCGAGCGCGCTGCCCTACATCGGCACCGCGCTGCGCGTCGCGGCCCCCACCTCGCTCGTCATCGCCGTCGTCGCGGGCCTCCTCGGAGGAGGGCCGGGGCTGGGCCAGAGCCTGCTCATGTCGCAGATCTCCGGCAACCAGCCCGAGCTGTTCGGCTACGTGCTGATCCTCGGGGTGCTCGGCCTGCTCATCCAGGGGCTCAGCCAGTGGGGCGAGCGGCGGCTGCTGCACTGGCACCCGCAGTATCGGAAGGCGGAACACGCATGACCCTCACCACGTCCGTGCAGACGAGCGCCCGGCTGCGGCGCGGTCGCCGCGTGAGCACGTCCCCGCGCTGGCTGCTGATCCTCGTCGAGGTCGCGGTCCCCGTCGTCCTCGTCGCGCTGTGGTGGATCGTCTCGGCCGGATCCACCAACACGTTCTTCCCGCCGCTGTCCGCGATCCTCGCGCGTCTCGCCGAGCTGATCGGCACGCCCGCGTTCCTCGGCGACATCGGCATCTCGGTGCTGAACCTCGTCGTGTCCTTCCTCATCGCGACGGTCGCCGGCGTGCTGCTCGGCTGCGCGCTCGGTCTGATCGCGCCGCTCAGCTGGTTCGTCGAGCCGACGATCCACTTCTTCCGGGCGATCCCGCCGGTCGCGCTCGTGCCGATCTTCGTGTCGCTCATCGGCTTCGGCAACGGCACCCGCATCCTCTCGATCTCCCTCGCCGCGCTCTTCCCGATCCTCATCTCGACGATCGACGGCGTGCGCGCGGGCGAGCCGACGCTGCAGATGGTGGGGCGGGTCTACCGGCTCACCCGCTCGGAGCGCCTGTTCCAGGTGACGCTGCCCGCCGCGAGCCCGCGGATCCTCTCCGGCATGCAGGTGAGCCTCATCACGGCGTTCGTGGTGATGATCGCGAGCGAGATGCTCGGATCCTCCTCGGGCCTGGGAGCGGCGACGCTCCTCGCGCAGCAGTCCTTCGCGATCGCCGACATGTGGGCGGGCATCATCGTGCTCGGCGTGCTCGGCTACCTGTCCACCGCCCTGTTCGTCCTGTTCCGCCGCGCCGTCCTGCGCTGGTACATCGCCTCACAACAACTGGAGAAGAGCGAATGAGCATCACCACCAGCCCCCGGCTCAGCGTCCAGGGCCTCGCCAAGACCTATCGCACCAAGAGCGGCGATGTGCCGGTCATCGCCGACCTCACCTTCGACGTGCAGGCCGGCGAGGTGGCCTGCATCGTCGGGCCGTCCGGCATCGGCAAGACCACGCTGCTGAAGTGCCTCACCGGGCTGCAGCCGATCACCTCGGGATCCGCGCGCATCGACGGCGTCGAGATCGACGGCCCACCAGAGGAGATGGCCCTCGTCTTCCAGGAGTACACGCGCTCGCTCATGCCCTGGCTCACGGTCGCGAAGAACGTCCGGCTGCCGCTCCGGCACCTGCGACTGAGCGCCGCGGAGCGGGAGGAGCGCATCACGTCGGCGCTCGCCGCGGTGGGTCTCGCCGGCGCGGAGGCGAAGTACCCGTGGCAGCTCTCCGGCGGCATGCAGCAGCGCGTCGCGATCGCCCGGGCGATCGCCTATCGGCCGGAGGTGCTGGTGATGGATGAGCCGTTCGCCTCGGTCGACGCGCAGACCCGGTTCGAGCTCGAGGACCTGTGCCTGCGGATCCGCGAGCAGTTCGGCATGACGATCCTGCTCGTGACGCACGACATCGACGAGGCCGTGTACCTGTCCGATCGCGTCATCGTGCTCGGAGAGCGTCCCGCCCGCGTGACGGAGATCATCGAGATCGACTTCGGCGGCCCTCGCGATCAGCTGGAGACCCGTGCCACCGCGGCGTTCGCCGAGCTCCGCACCCGCATCTTCGGGCTCATCCGGAAGGCGGGCTGAATGCACAGCGCCGCACGCGGCTACGAGGGCTTCGCCGGACGCATCGGCGAGTTCGCCTCCGAGTCGGATCCCGCCTGGCGCCCTCGGCCGACCGCTAGGGAGGGAGCGCCCAACATCGTCGTCATGCTCGTCGACGATCTCGGCTTCAGCGACCTCGGACCGTTCGGCAGCGAGATCAGGACGCCGTTCATCGACGGACTCGCGGCCGACGGCTGGCTGTTCACGAACTACCGCACGGCGCCCATGTGCTCCCCGTCCCGTGCCGCGCTGCTCACGGGGCTCAACCCGCACAGGGCGGGATTCGGCTTCGTCGCGCACATCGATCCGGGCTATCCGGGCTACGCCTGCGAGCTGCCGGCGGCCGCGCCCACGCTCGCGGAGTCGCTGCGGGCGGGGGGCTACGCGACCTTCATGGTCGGCAAGTGGCACCTGACGCTCGAGTCGCGGCTGCACGACGGCGCCGACCGGTCGTCGTGGCCGCTGCAGCGCGGGTTCGACCGCTACTTCGGCTCGATGGACGGCTTCACCTCGCTGCATCACCCGCACCGCCTCGTCCAGGACAACTCCGTGCTCGACGTCGCCGAGTTCCCCGACGGGTTCTTCCTGACGGATGAGCTGACGGATCGCGCGATCGGGATGATCGACGAGCTCCGCGTGAACGAGCGGCGCAAGCCCTTCTTCCTCTACTACGCGCACACCTCGGTGCACGGCCCGATCCAGGCCAAGGAGGAGGACATCGAGCGCTATCGGGGCCACTACGAGCGCGGCTGGAACGCACTGCGCGAGGACCGCTTCGCCCGTCAGCGCGCCCGCGGCATCGTCCCCGCGCACGCGGAGCTTCCGGTCGACGCCCTCGCGGACGGCGACCGGATCCCGCACTGGGACGACCTCGGCGCCGACGAGAGGGCGCTCTTCGCCCGCCACATGGAGGTCTACGCCGCCGCGGTCGACGAGATCGATCAGAGCGTGGGGCGGCTGCTCGACCGACTCGACGAACTCGGCGAGCGGGAGAACACGATCATCGTGATCGCGAGCGACAACGGCGGCACGGCCGAAGGGGGACCGACGGGCACGCGCAGCTACTTCTCGCAGTTCGGGCTGCACGGCGCCGTCCCGGACGGATGGGTCGGCGATGTGCCTCGCGAGCTGTCCGAGATCGGCGGGCCGCGGCTGTACGGGCAGTACCCGACGGGTTGGGCGCGGGTGTCGAACACGCCGTTCCGGTCGTTCAAGTCGAGCACCTACGAGGGCGGGGTGCACGCGCCGCTCGTGATCTCCTGGCCCGCCGGGGCGGCGTCGCCGGGGCTCAGGGACCAGTTCGTCTTCGTGTCGGATCTCGCCCCGACGCTCCTCGAGCTCGCCGGCGTCGTCCGCCCGGAGCAGTGGAACGGGGTGGCCGTGCCAGAGGTCGACGGCGACAGCATCGTCGGGATCCTCGCGGATCCGGGGGCGCCGGGGCGGGAGCAGCAGTACTTCGAGTGCGTCGGCCGGCGCGCGTTCGTCGAAGGGGAGTGGAAGGCGGTCTCGCCGATCCCGCCGACGCGAGCGCAGGGTGCCGCCGGCGGCACGTGGGAGCTCTACCACCTGCCGAGCGACCCGACCGAGACGCGCGATCGCGCGGGGCACGAGCCCGAGCGGGTGCAGGCCCTCGCCGAACGGTGGCGCGAGGAGGCGTGGCGCAACACCGTGTTCCCGCTCGACGACGACGGCACGCTGCACTCGGTGCGGCCGGACACCGAGGCGCCGCTGTCGGAGCCGGTGGACCTCGTCCCGTTCCGGCCGCCGCTGGAGCGCTTCCGGTCCGCGCGGCTCACCGTGCTGCGCTCCTTCGAGGTGCACGCCGAGCTGGATCTCGAGGTCGGCGCAGAGGGCGTGGTCCTCGCGCACGGCGACCAGGGCGGGGGATACCTGCTCGCCCTGGACGGGGATCGGCTACTGCTCTCGTACAACGCGTACGGGGCGATGCGCCGGGTGCGCGCGAGCGCGCCGGGGCCGGGGCGTCATCGTGTCGCCCTCCGGGTGCGGGCCGATCTCGGGCTGCGCTGGAGTCTCGCGGTCGACGTGGACGGTGTGGAGCAGCTCCGCCTGGACGATGTGCCCATGCTCGTCGGCATGGCACCGTTCACCGGGATCAGCGTGGGCTACGACTACGGCGGCCCGGTGGACCGGGAGATCTACGAGCGGCACCGCTCCTACCGCTTCCGCGGCGGCCGGATCCTCTCCCTGCGCTACGCGCCGGGGGAGCGGTCGCCCGAGGACGCGACCGTGCTCCGCGCGATCGAGCAGGAGATGCGCGACCTCGTGGACTGAGGGGTGCGGGCGTGATTCGTCGACGCCCCCTCTGAGCATCCGCGCCCCCTCGCAGTGACGCACCTGCGAGGGGGCCCGGGTGCTGCGAGGGGGCGTCGACGGAGGTGGGCGGGCTCGGGTCAGTCGTCCAGCAGCGCGGCGGCGAACATCGGGCGGGCGGCGTCGGCGCTCGGCGGGTGGAACAGGCCGGCGGTCGCGTCGCGGTACAGCCGGCTCAGCTCGTGGCCGTTGTCGAAGCCGCCTCCGCTCGTGCACATGAGAGCGGCCTCCGCGGCACGGCGCGCGGCGGTCGAGGCGTTCAGGCGCGCGCTCACGAGCAGCAGCGGCCAGCGCGCACCGTGGTCGAGCAGCTCGTCGAAGTCGCGACAGTACGCCTCGAGCTGCGCGGGCACCGCCAGGAAGTCGAGATGCGCGTCGGCGAGCCTGGTACGCGACTCCGGCACCTCGGCGTAGGTCGCTCCGGCCTTGGCGGAGCGGCGCTTCTTGAGCCCGGCGGCACCCAGATCGAGGGCGCGGCGGGCGACGCCGGCGTAGACGGATCCGATCAGCAGCTGGAAGTTGCTCGTGATCGCGAAGGTGAGCAGATCCGGAACCCGGCCCACGGCGATGCGGCGGTTCACCCGCTCCGGCGCCATGCGCACATCCTTCAGGATCGTGGCACGGCTCTGCGACGCCCGCATGCCCATCACATTCCACTGGTCCGACACGGTGATGCCCTCCGCGCCGCGCTCGAGGAAGCCGTAGACGAGCATCGGGGCGTCCGGATCCGTGTCGTCCCGGCCGTGCGTGATGAGACGGGTCCAGACGGGGGAGAGCGACGTGAAGATCTTGACCCCGTTGAGGAGGTAGCCGCCGTCGGCCTGCGGCACGGCGGCCGTCTTCGAGTCCTGCATGACCCAGTCGTTGGACGGCTCGCTGATCCCGAACGCGAAGATCTCGCCGGCCAGGGCCTCGGTGAAGACCTCGTCGAGGGAGTGGTCGCCGCGGTCGGCGAGGGCCTTCGCGACGCCCGTGCACATGAGGTGCATATTGACCGCGAGGGCCGTCGCAGGAGCCGCGGTCGCGAGCCGCTGCTGCAGGTGCGAGACCTCGTCGAGGCTCAGCCCCGGCCCGCCGTGCGCCTCCGGGATGAACAGCAGCAGGTATCCGCGCTCGGTGAGCTCGGCGAGATCCTCGTCGAAAAACCGGTTCTCCCGGTCGTACACGGCCGCGCGCTCGCGGAACCGTGCGAGCAGCTCATCCGGCAGATAGCGCTCGGCGAGCTCGGCGTGGCGGGTGAGACGGTCGGTCATCGTGCCTCCTGGGGCGAGAGTGCGGATCCTGGCCCGGATCCGGGTCGTTTCGGGGCGTCATCATGCGTTTTGGGGCGCGTGACACCGGGTCGGGACGGCGTACGGCGCCCCAAACGGTGATGGTGCGCCCCAAAACCGGCAACACGGCCGAGAGCGGGGCGGCCGGCAGGGCCGAGAACAGGGCCGAGGCGCGCCATCACGGCCGCTCCAGCACGAGGGCGCCGTTGTGGCCGCCGAAGCCGAACGACGGGGAGAGCACACGGCGGATCCGCCCGGCGTCGCGCGCGGTGCCGTGGACGATGTCCCAGTCCGCGAACTCCGGATCGTCGAGGTTGACGGTCGGCGGGATCAGGCCCGTCTGCAAGGTGCGGATCGCGATGATCGCCTCGACCGCCCCCGAGGCGCCGAGGAGGTGGCCCGTGCTTGACTTCGTCGCCGTGACCGGGATCGTCCTGGCGTGATCGCCGAACACGGCGTCGAGGGCCGCGAGCTCGGCCGCGTCCCCGGCCGGCGTGCCGGTGCCGTGCGCGTTGACGTGGTCTATGCCGTCTGCGGCATACGGATCGAGTCCCGCGTCGGCCAGCGCTGCGGCGACGGCCTGGGCGGCGCCGCGGCCCTGCGGATGCGGAGCCGTGGGGTGGTGCGCGTCGCTCGACTCGCCGAATCCGGCGAGCACGGCGAGCGGCTCCGCGCCGCGATCACGCGCGACGTCCTCCGCCTCGAGCAGCAGGGCGGCCGCGCCCTGGGACATCACGAACCCGCGGCGTCCGCGGTCGAACGGCCGGCTGGCGGCCGTCGGATCCGCCTCGTATCCGCTCGCGAGCGCCCGCAGGTTCGCATTCGCGGCGAGGTTCACCGCGTTGAGGCAGTCCTCCATGCCGACCACGAGCACCGCGTCCGCGTAGCCGTGCCGGATGCGGCGCAGCCCCTCGCCGAGCCCGATCGCGCTCGATGCGCACGTCGCGGTCACGCCGTGCGCGGTGCCGCGGGCGCCGAACCGCTCGCTGAGCAGCGCCGCCGCCGCATCAGGGGCCCCGTGCACGACGACGCTCAGCGGCACGCCGCGCGGACCTCGGGCGTCGAGGGCGCGGGTGGCCGCCTGCATCGCGTCGACCGGGCCGGATCCGGTGGCGGCGAGGATGGCCGTGCGCGTCGGATCCCAGGGGAGCTCGCCTCCCGCGCTCAGTGCAGCGGGATCGATGCCGGCGCCCGCGAGGGCCTGGTCCGCGGCGGCGATCGCCCAGAGCAGCAGAGGGCTGAGGCGACGGCTCAGCGGCGGATCCACGACCCCGGTCGCGTCGAATCCGCGGACCCTGCCGCCGATCCGCACGGCGAGGCCCCGGAACTCCGGCTCATCGAGGGCCGTGATCGCGCTGCGGCCGGAGACGACCGCGTCCCACAGCGAGGGGACATCGAGGCCACTCGGCGTGATCGCGCCGAGGCCGGTGACGACGACGCGCCGATCCGCGCGGGTCACAGCCGCACCGCCTCGCCGGACTCGACCAGCGCGGCCGTGGCGGGGCGGCGGATCTTCCCGCCCGCCGTGCGCGGCAGCCGCGGCACGCGGTACCACCGCCGCGGCACGAACTGCGGCGCGAGCCGCTCGCGCGCCCACGCCTGCAGGTCGGCCTTGGGGGCCGGTGCGTCGGGGCCGTCCTCGACCACGAGCGCGACCACGGCGCCGAGCCGCGCATCGGGCAGGGCCACCGCGCAGACCGCGCCGAGTCCGGGCATCGCGGTGAAGGCGCGGTCCACCTCGGGCAGAGAGACCTTGTGCCCGCCGGTCGCGACGATGTCGCCGGCGCGCCCCGCCAGTTGCAGCCGCCCGCCCGCCAGGCGGCCCATGTCGTGCACGGTGGCCCAGCCGTCGGGCCCCCGCAGCACGGCGTCGGTCGTCGCGGCGAGGTATCCGTCCGAGCAGGCCGCGGCGCGGATCCACAGCGTGCCGAGCTCGCCCTCGGGGACGGCGTCACCGTCGTCGTCGCGGATCTCGGCCGCCAACTCGTCGTACACGTCGAGCAGCGTGCCGTCGCCGCTGCGGCTGTCGCCGATGAAGCCGATCTCGGCGGCGCCGTAGTAGCTGATCAGTCGCACGTGCGGCAGCGCCGCGGCGAGCCCCTCGCGCAGGATGGAGGGCAGGTTCGCGCCGCCGGTGATGACGAGCTCGAGCCCGGCGAATGCGGACGGATCCCGGCGGGCGGCGTCGACCAGCACTTGCACCACGGCCGGGACCGCGACGATGCGGGTGATCCGCTCTGCGGCCACGCGGCGGGCGAGATGTGCGGCGTCGAACGCGTCCGCGAGATGCGCCCCGCCGCCGGTCGCGAGGCACTCGATGAGCGCGTACAGCGTGAGGCTGTACGACAGCGGTCCGGGGGCCAGGGTCTCGACGCCGGGCAGCGGCTCGAGGTGCGCGCGGGAGACCGCGACGTTCTCGCGGTACTGCCGCCGGGTCTTCAGGAACGCCTTCGGATCGCTCGTGGTGCCGGAGGAGAAGAGCAGCAGGAAGGCCTCGTCGCCGTCGCGCACGGTCGGCGGATCCGCCGGGATCGACGCCCGCTCGCGATCCCGGAATTCGGCGAGCGTGAGGACGGATCCGGTCCATCCGGCGTCGCCGAGGGCCGTGGCGAGCCGGGCGTCGTCGCTGATCACGAGGCCGATACCGGCGGCGGTGATGACGTGCACTCGGTGCGGGAGGGGCCAGTGCGGGTCGATCGTGGCGGACACAGCCCGGTATCCGGCGAGGCCCGCGACGATCCGCGCGGCGTGGAACGCGCTCGCGACGCTGACCGCGGTGATCGGGATCCCGCCGGTCTCAGGGGCGGGAGACGGGGGAGCGAGCTGCGCGCGGTGCGCCGCGTCCACCACCGCGAAGGCGCGGCGCGAATCCGCGACGAGGCCGGCATAGTCGAGCGCGCCGTCGGGGCTGACGATCGCCTGCTGCGCGGGGTGCTCGGCGGCGGCGGAGAGCACGGTCCTGGTGATCGGCATTCCCCGCCCTTCCCGTGACGCGTGCGCGCCGGGCGCGGCCGGCTTCGCCGATCCAGTCTATGACCGGGCCACGGTCACAGGACCGGGCCTCGGGCAGCGGTCCGCGGTCGGCCGGGCCGCCGGTGTCCCGTCCTTGACCTCTCTTGCCGTGCAAGCTAGCTTGTGAGGCATGACACCGGACGTCGGCGCGCAGATGCGCAAGGGCGTGGTCGAGTACTGCGTGCTGGGCCTGCTCGCACGCGGCCCGATGTACGGCTGGGAGCTGTCCGAACGGCTGATCGCGGAGGGCCTCATCGCCAGCATCGGCACGCTCTATCCGCTGCTGTCGCGGCTGCGGCAGAGCGGCTGGGTGCGGACGTTCGAGCGCCCTTCGGCGTCGGGGCCGGTGCGCCGCTACTACGAGCTCACGGATCGCGGCGTGCAGCAGCTCGCGCAGTTCCGGGCATCCTGGACGCCGTTCGCACGCAGTGTGGCGGAACTGATCGCCCACGTCCCGCCGATGGCGCGGACGATCGCAGAGGGGGAAGCATGACCGAGACCGAGGCGCAGAACCTGCGCGACGACTACCTGAACCGGCTCGACGCGGCCATCGCGGAGCTGCCCTGGCGCGTCGCGAACGAGCTGCGCAGCGGCATCGCCGAAGAGCTCGACGGCCTCGACGCCACGGCGGTGCGGGAGCGGATCGCGCAGCTCGGGGATCCGGTGCGGATCGCGGAGGCCGCCGGGGACGAGGCCGCATCAGCGCCGCCCGCCCCCATCATCGTCGTGGCGCCCGCGTCGCTGCCGGCGTTCGGGGCCAAGCCGGCGATGGTCGACACGAAGTGGTTCGCGATCGTCGGTGCGCTCGCGCTCGGCTTCGGCGGGTTCCTGTTCCCCATCGGCGGGTGGGTCATCGGCGCGGCGCTGGTCACGTCGAGCCGGTTCTGGCGGCGCTGGGAGAAGGCGGTGGCGGTCCTGCTGCCGTTCGTCGCGTGGGCGCTGATGTTCCTCCTCAGCGGGCTGCTCCGCGCGCTCTCGGTCTGGTCGACCTCCGATTCCCGGAATCCGCTGCTCCCCACCGCCTATGACCTGGCGAACGTGGCCTTCGTCTTGATGATCCTCATCCCGGCCGGCACGTTGTGGCTGCTCTGGCGCCTGCGCGGCAGGGACGCGCCACTGCGCTGAGTCGAGCCCCGCGGCGCCCGGGCTCAGCCCGCTGCGTACACCTCGCGCCCCGCGAACCAGGTCGACAGCACGCGCGCGTCGATGATGGCGTCGGCGGGGCCGCCGATCGCGTCACGGTCCAGCACCACGAAGTCGGCCGATTTGCCGATCTCCAGGGATCCGGTCTCGGCCGCGAGGCCCATCGCGACCGCGGCGTTGCGGGTGAACACCTGCAGCGCCTCCTCGGCCGTGATCGCCTGCTCCGGCCAGAGCGTCCCCGGCGCGCGGCGCAGCGGATCCGCACGGGTCACGAGACCCTGGATGCCCTCGAGCGGGTTCGGGGACTCGCTCACCGGCCAGTCGGATCCGCCGGCGACGAGCGCCCCGGCGTCGAGGAGGGCGCGGTTCGGCTGGGAGTGCTCGGCCCGCTCGCCGAGGACCTCGGCGAGCATCTGCGGGATGACTCCGGGGAACCAGATGAACGGGGAGATGTCGGCGACGACATCGAGCGCGGCGAGGCGGGGGATGTCGTCCTCGGCGAGGAACTGCCCGTGCGCGATCTGGATCGGCGTCGTGAAGCCCTCGGTGCGCAGCCGCTCCGCGACGTCGAGCACGAGGCGGGCCGATCCGTCGCCGGTGCAGTGCACCTTGGCGCCGAGGCCGCGCTCGGCGACCTGCCGCAGCCAGCCGTACAGCTCGTCGAAGGTCATGATGGTCTCGCCGTGGAAGTGCGCGCCGTGCGCGGCGTCGGCGACGTACGGCTCCAGGAACGAGGCGGTGCGTGCGGGCGGCACCCCGTCGAGGAAGATCTTCACGAAATCGGGGCGGTGGTGCGCGGTGCGGAACTCCTCGCCGCGCGCGATGAGCGGGGATCCGATGGGGTCGAATCCGAAGATCTCGTCGTTGATGAGGAGCGATGACACGACCCAGGCGTCGAGCTCGCCGTCGGTGTCGAGCTCCCGGAGGGCGCCGAGGATGTCGGTGGAGACGCCGGCGTCCTGGAAGGCCGTGATCCCGTAGCTGTTCGCGAGCCGCACGCCGTGCGCCGACGCCGCCCTGTGCTGCGCGGAGGTCAGTCCGCCCGAGCGGTCGTAGGCCTCCTGCACGGGGATCCCGGCGGCTTCGAGCAGGACGCCGGTGGGGGTGCCGTCCTCGTCGTCCAGGATCGTGACACCGCCCTCGGGAATCGAGTCCGGCCTGATGCCGGCGAGTTCGAGGGCGCGTGAGTTCACCCAGCGGTTGTGCCGGGAGTCCTCCACGAGCATCACAGGACGTCCGCCGCCGGCCTCGTCCAGCAGGCGACGGGAGGCCGTGTTCGCGAGCGTCGGCAGCAACGTGCTCGCGACGGGTCCGCCGATGATCCACGCGTCCTCCGGCAGCGTCGCCGCCTTCTCCCGCACGCGGCCGAGGATCTCGTCCAGGGTGAGCGAGGACGGCAGGGCCAGCTCGAACAGATCCGTGCGTCCTGCCATCGCGTGATGGTTGTGCACGTCTGCGAAGCCGGGGTAGACCGCGGCCCCGCCGAGCTCGAGGATCCGCGTGCCGGGTCCGCGCAGCGCCTCGACCTCGGCGCGCGGGCCGATCGCGGCGATGCGGCCGTCCCGGATGGCGAACGCCTCGGCGGCGGGCCGCGCGGGATCCACGGTGCGGATGACGTCGGCGACGACGATGAGCTCGGCGGGGGCGGTCGTCATGTCAGGCTCCGGTTCCGAAGTACGCGGGCTCGAGCTCCGGCGCGTGCTGCGTCACGGAGATGAGGCGGCCCCAGGCGCCGAACGTGAAGTGCGTGGGCACCTCGCCCGATTCGTCCAACCCGAACAGCACGCCGTGCGAGCGGATCTTGGTGACGTCGCGGTGGTCGGCGATCGTGACCGACGCGCAGGGGATGACCTTCTCCCGCCAGGCGAACACGTAGATGCCGGGGCGGACCTCCCACACGCTGTTCTCGTCGGTGTCGGCGAGCCCGCGCTCGGGACCGGCCAGGCACTGCCAGCTGTACCAGCGCTCGGACAGGTACACGTGCTCGTACGCGTGCTCCGTGCTGTACACCCACTCCACGCGACGGCCGATCAGCGCGGTCGTCGGGTGCGGCTCGTCGCCGGAGGGCGCAGTGCCGTCGATGGTCGCGGTGCCGAAGTGGTGCTGCACGCGGGTGCGGCCCTTCTCGTCGGCGGGGAGGATCTCGCTGAGGATCGACAGCACGCGCCCCGCGCGCAGGTCGACCACGAGGGACACGGCCTCGTTCGGCAGGTAGTCGTGGTGGAACTGCACGAAGAAGAGATCCTCGTCGACCTCGAACGCCTCGTAGGCGTCGGTGTCGCTGGCCGGCGCGGTGGGGTCGCCCTCACCGGGGGAGTAGGTCCAGGTGACCTCCTCGTCGGCGAAGCGGTGCGCGATGCGGGTGCCGTTGGGTGCGGTGAGGTTGATCTCGCGGCCGGACAGGGCGGTGGTGTGCGGCGCCTTGTTCGCGTCGAAGCCGGGGGCGAGGCCGTCCAGCGGAAGCCAGGTGGACGTGTCGGCGGGGTTCATGGTGCTCATGATGCTCCTTGGTGGGTGGTTCG